>NZ_JASDCM010000003.1:0-341635 GCF_030407915.1 Pseudoalteromonas sp. APC 3250 | reverse complement strand
TAGGCCTGCCGCCAGCGTTCAATCTGAGCCATGATCAAACTCTTCAATTAAAAAGTTTTATGTCTTTCGACAGCTCAATGAATTCTGAATTTATTTAATATCTTTCGATATTGAATTGACTGTGCTGAATAATTATCGAAATAATTATTCTGTTGGTCACTCAGTTTAAATTGAGACTCTAAATTTGTTTGCCTCACTACCTAAATAGCTTGGCTGTTAGAACTCAATCTGTACGAGTGCCCACACAGATGATTGCTTTATATTGTTAAAGAACGTTGCGATTAAAGCGTTTAACTTTAACTCGCTAGGGCTGCGCATATTACGCTTTCCTATTTTTTTGTCAACACTTAATTTTGTTAAACTTGAAAGTTTTCGAAACTAAGTTTTACTCGACTCACTGAGTAGCTCGTGCCTCGCTATGCGTTGCGCTCTGCCGTCTCAGTGGGGTCGCATTATAGGGCGAATCGATTTTAACGCAAGCGTTTTTAAAGGCTTTTTTGCATTTAATTTTTACCCCAAAGATACCCCACCTAGACACACATGTTACCCACAAAACCCTGTGGATAACTCATTTTTTTACGCTGTTTACTAAACTATTTACTGTGCTTGTGGTAAGTTGCGCCCGATATTTACAACTCGTTCACTAGGTAACGCACATGACAGATATAATAAATAGTATAAGTGGTCTCTTATGGGGTCATATTTTAGTGTACTTATTAATAGCAGCAGGGCTATTTTTTACAATACGTCTTGGTTTTATCCAATTTGTACAGTTTCCACATATGATTAAAGTCATGTTTCAAAGTCGTCAAGGCTCTGACGGCGGCATTTCTTCTTTCCAAGCATTTTGTACATCTTTAGCAGCCCGTGTTGGTACTGGTAATATGGCAGGTGTTGCCGTTGCACTTTATTTAGGTGGCGCAGGTGCTATTTTTTGGATGTGGTTAATTGCTTTAATTGGTATGGCTACTAGCTTTGCTGAAAGTACATTGGCACAAGCTTATAAAATACGCGATGAAGAAGGTAACTTCCGTGGTGGTCCGGCCTATTATATGGAGTACGGACTTGGTAAGCGTTGGATGGGTGTTGTCTTTTCATTGTGCTTAATTTTAGCCTTTGGTTTAGTTTTTAACGCAGTACAGTCAAATTCTATTGCTGCGGCTTTTGAAGTCGCCTTTGGTATCCCTAACTATATAGTCGGTATCGCTCTTGTTATTGGGTCAGGTATTATTATATTTGGCGGTCTAAAAACCATTTCTCGATTTGCTGAATTAGCCGTTCCATTTATGGCTGCTGCTTACCTTGTGGTTGCACTTTATATATGTGCTGTAAATTACACTGAGTTACCTAATGTATTTATGCATGTGATCAGAAGTGCTTTTGGTATTGAGCAAGCGGGTGCGGGGGCAATTGGTTATGGTGTAATGCAAGCGATGATCCAAGGGATCAAGCGCGGCTTGTTCTCAAACGAAGCCGGTATGGGTAGTGCTGCGAATGCTGCAGCAACTGCAACACCAAACCCACCTCACCCTGCTTCACAGGGGTATGTACAAATGCTGGGTGTATTTGTAGATACTATTATTATTTGTACTGCAACTGCTGCTCTTATTTTATTATCAGAGCAATTAGTGCCAGGCTCAGATGTAACGGGTATAGCGCTTACACAAGCAGCCCTTGAAGAACATGTAGGCAGCTGGGGTGCCATATTTGTAGCAGTCGCTATTTTGTTTTTTGCATTTACATCAATTGTGGCTAACTACTCGTATGCTGAAACGAACTTATTATTCTTAGAACATAACCACGCATCTGGCATGTTGATCTTCAGGTTATTAGTGTTAGGTATGGTAATGTTTGGTGCATTGGGCGAATTACCACTAGTGTGGACATTAGCTGATGTATCTATGGGCTTAATGGCAATAGTGAACGTAATCGCATTATTTATGCTCTCAGGTGTTGTCGTGTGGCTTGCTAAAGATTATAACGCTCAGCGACGCGCCGGAAAGTTACCGACGTTTGATCCAAGTAAGAACGACAAACTCAATAAAACTATTCCAAAAGGTATTTGGCATAAATAATTAGTTTTTATAACTTCAAGTTAAAAACCCGAAACGGCCATTGTCATTTCGGGTTTTTTATTGATTTAACTTTAATCTAAAAGTTACTGATAAATTACTAGTGTGAAGATAGACGTTATTAAAGCCGCCCAACCTACCTATAAGCTCACCTTATCCAAACATTATAAGCATCCTACAAGTAAATTTAATAACCTATGTAGTAGGTCTGAATGCTTATAACGACATCCCTGCTTAGGTTTATATACATTACTGCATAACCATAATAACTAACACTGCGCTTATTATACCAATCCGCAATAATACTCAATCATTTTGCGGGGCTAAACGTGTCGCTATCTGTGTTAAAAAATTCTCATTTAGAACAACTAAATAGCGAATTTTTTGCCTAGCTATCAACCCGTTTTTCCTGCCTCAAAATAGACCGCTTAATTAAGCGAATTGGTATTAAAAAGTCTAGTTTATGATTTAGCTAACGACCTACACTACACCTTGATTAACTTGTAAAAAAGTCTGAAGTGTTCAATGACAGTCTATTGGTGAGCCAAGAGTATGTATCAGACCTTGCAACAAACCATTATTGATAACAACAGGGGGTAGTAAATTAGTGTGCTTCAAGGGACTTAGTAATAAAGATATGATGATTTAATTAGATTTTACGGAAAGAATATAAAGTGGTGCCCGAGGCCGGACTTGAACCGGCACGACTTGTTAGTCGAGGGATTTTAAATCCCTTGTGTCTACCAATTCCACCACTCGGGCATCGAGTTTGCTAGTTAAAGCGTGTGGAGTAATTATTTGGAGGCGGAACCCGGAGTCGAACCGGGGTAAACGGATTTGCAATCCGGTGCATGGCCACTCTGCCATTCCGCCTAAACATATCAAATAATTTGGAGCGGCACACGAGGCTCGAACTCGTGACCTCGACCTTGGCAAGGTCGCGCTCTACCAACTGAGCTAGTGCCGCATAAAACTTTATCAGTAATTTGTACGTTGGTGCGCGACCATGTCGCGGTAAAACGTTCTGGTAACTGAGTTAGTGCCTCATAAAATAAGTATTTATCAACTTTTAATTAACTTGGTCAATAATTAAAAGTGGTGCCCGAGGCCGGACTTGAACCGGCACGACTTGTTAGTCGAGGGATTTTAAATCCCTTGTGTCTACCAATTCCACCACTCGGGCATCGAGTTTGCTATTTAAAGCAAGTGGATAAAACTAATATGGAGCGGCACACGAGGCTCGAACTCGTGACCTCGACCTTGGCAAGGTCGCGCTCTACCAACTGAGCTAGTGCCGCATCATATTAATTCTAAATAATATTTTTTATAAGTTACATATTGGTGTATGTAACCAAACCACAACGTGGTGCCCGAGGCCGGACTTGAACCGGCACGACTTGTTAGTCGAGGGATTTTAAATCCCTTGTGTCTACCAATTCCACCACTCGGGCATCGAGTTTGCTAATTAAAGCGTGTGGAGTGTTGATTGGAGGCGGAACCCGGAGTCGAACCGGGGTAAACGGATTTGCAATCCGGTGCATGGCCACTCTGCCATTCCGCCTCAATACTAGGTTAGCTTTAAGATAAACTGGAGCGGCACACGAGGCTCGAACTCGTGACCTCGACCTTGGCAAGGTCGCGCTCTACCAACTGAGCTAGTGCCGCTTTGTTTATCTAGGGGGCTATGCCCTCTCAACACGGACGCATTCTACAGAGATTATTAAACGCGTCAACACAAAAAATGCTACTTTTGAACTGTTTGATTATTTTTTATCTAAAATGGTGCGTTATTAGACGTTTACAATCAATTTTTGGTCAATTCTGCCCATGCTGCAACTAAATATTGCACCATAGAACTGAGCGTTAAAAACGTCGCTATATAAAGTAAGCCATAGCTTAAATACATCATCCAGGTATCGTACTGCCAAATTAGGCCAATAATGGCTAACATTTGCGCTGCGGTTTTTAACTTACCCATATCGGATACAGCTACATTGCCGCGTTTGCCTTGCTCAGCCATCCATTCTCGTAGCGCCGATATAACAATTTCACGGCTTATGATAATAAGTGCAGGAATAGTCATATACAAAGATTGATAATGCTCAGATAAAGCAACCAAAGCAGCGCACACCATTACTTTATCAGCAACAGGGTCTAAAAACGCACCAAAAGGCGTTGATTGTTCAAGCTTACGCGCTAAATAGCCATCGAGTATGTCAGTGATTGAAGCAAGCCAAAAAATAAAGGCAGCAACAAAGAATGCCCATGAATAAGGCATATAAAATATCACCAAAAAAATGGGGATAAGAAAGAGTCTAAACGTTGTGAGTGTGTTTGGAATATTCCACATAACTACTTGGATATGTCTTTTTTTCTATATTCGCACATAGGGCTAGCCCTTGTCATGCAAATGGTTAAATATCTTCTCAGCCATGTCAGGACTGATCCCAGGAACTTTCTTTAGCTGTTCTATATTAGCAGCTTTTACGCCTTGCATGCCCCCTAAATATTTTAATAATGTTTGTCGACGCTTTGAACCAACGCCATCTATTTCTTCTAATAGCGACTGAGTTCGCTGTTTTTGACGCTTATTTCGATGTCCTGCAATAGCAAAGCGATGCGACTCATCGCGAATATGCTGAATTAAATGCAGTGCGGGTGCATCAGAATCCATAGGAATAGTTTTACGCCCACCGTCAATAAGTAAAGTTTCAAGGCCTGGTTTACGGCTAGTGCCTTTTGCAACCCCAACTAATAGTGGCATTTTTGCATGCGGCCAGTTTTCAAAGTATTGTTCTGCCCTACCTAATTGGCCTTTACCACCATCAATAAAAATAACATCAGGAATTTTATCTTCATCCACTAACTTGTTATAACGTTTGTTTAGTGCAAATTCCATAGCGGCGTAATCATCGCCACCGGTTATGCCCGTGACGTTGTAACGACGATATTCTTTATTGTTAGGCCCTTGAGAATCAAAGACAACACAACTGGCCACGGTGTTTTCGCCCATGGTGTGGCTGATATCAAAACATTCCATGCGATTAATGTCATCAAGACGCAAGGTAGCCTTTAATTGAGCATAACGCTTGTTTATAGAGTCTTGAGTGCTTTGCTTAACCGTAATACTATTTAATGCGTTTTTATTCGCTAACTGTAAATACTGTGCACGCTCACCACGGGTAACCACTTTAAGCGATACCTTACGTTCACTAATTTGAGTTAGTGCTTCGCTGAGCGCATCACTTTCTTCTATTTCAAATGGTAAGATGATTTCTTTGGCAATGCGTCCTGTTGCTCCCGGTGCTAAGTAATATTGGCCTAAGAAAGAGGTTAAGATTTCCTGCTCCTGTGAGTCTTTAGGCACCTTTGGAAAGTAAGTCTTACTACCCAGCACTTTATGATCGCGGATCATTAGTAGATGAATCCCATTTAAGCCATTTAAATGGGCAAAACCTACAACATCCATTTCAGCAAAATTACCTGAGATAGACTGCTGCTCCTGCATTTTACGCAATAGCATAATTTGGTCGCGAACTTTAGCTGCGAGTTCAAAGTTAAGCTGCTCACTGGCTTTTTCCATTTTAGCGATAAGTTCGGCTATTACTTCATGGGATTTACCGGTTAAAAATTTACGGACATAATCAACTTGCTGCGCGTATTCATCTTCAGAGACTTTATTAACACACGGCGCAGAGCAACGTTTTAATTGGTATTGCAAGCATGGCCGACTACGCGCACGGTAGTAAGCGTCTTCACATTGACGTACCGGAAATATTTTTTGCATTAAGCGCAAACTTTCTGATACGGCTCCAGCGCTTGGAAACGGGCCAAAATATTCGCCTTTTACTTTTCTGCTACCACGATGAAAGGCTAAACGAGGGTGCTTATGATTCGTGAGTAATATGTACGGGTACGATTTATCATCACGTAACAGAATATTATAACGTGGCTGATATTTCTTAATGAGGTTATTTTCAAGCAGAAGCGCTTCTGTTTCTGTATTAGTAAGTGTGACTTCAATATTACAAATATTACTCACTAAAACACGGGTTTTGCTGTCGGTAATGTTGCTGCGAAAGTAACTGCTCACCCGTTTTTTTAAACTTTTAGCTTTACCGACATAAATAACTTGGTTGTCATTATCGAGCATGCGATAAACGCCAGGCTCACTCGATAATGTTTTTAAAAACTGGGCATGATCAAATTCAGACATATATATCGACTAGTAAGAGATATCTATATCAATCATTTTGTAACGTATGGCTAAATGAGTAAGCTCTACATCGCCCCCTACGTTAAGCTTTTCAAACATACGATAGCGATAACTGTTTACTGTTTTAGAGCTTAAATTTAAGCGCTCAGCAATATCCTGTGCTTTTTCACCTTTGGTGATCATCAGCATAATTTGCAGTTCACGCTCAGACAAACTTTGAAATGGGTTTTCATCAGTTCGCCCAGTAACCTGAGCAAGCGCAATTTGCTGTGCTATTTCTGGCGCAATATAACGTTGCCCTGCATGCACGCAACGTATAGCACGCACCATTTCATCAGATCCTGCCCCCTTGGTTAAAAAACCATGAGCACCAATTTGCATAACCTTGCTCGGAAATGGGTCTTCACAATTAACTGTAAGCACAATAATTTTTACATCGGGACAATAACGGCAAATCTTTTTAGTTGCCTCAAGCCCGCCCATACCAGGCATGTTCATATCCATTAATACTATATTTGGCGCATGTTGACGACAAAACTGTACAGCCTCTTCGCCTGTTTTAGCTTCACCTATTACTTTAAAACCACGTATGTCATCAAGAATACGTCTGATCCCTGTGCGCACAAGTTCATGGTCATCAACTAAAAGTACGTTAATCAATGGAACACCCTCACTAGCCTAATAAGATGCAAGTTAACAAAATTAATTTTCAACATTAGCATAGATACGACGAAACCATAACTAATATTATGCTTTCGCCGTCGGTCGCTATGACCCGATATTGTCAAAGCGTATTTACCTATCGTAGGTAAATACACCATAGTGATTTAAGCTGAGGCTTTTTCACTAAAACGGTCTACCCACAAAGCAATGATACCGTCGCCAGTTACATTACACGCAGTGCCGAAGCTATCTTGTGCAAGGTACAGCGCAATCATTAGTGCCACTGCACCTTCGTTGAAACCAAGCATACTAGTTAATAAACCTAACGCCGACATTACCGCGCCACCTGGGGCACCTGGTGCAGCAATCATAACCACACCTAGCATCATAATGAATGGCAGCATAGCCATTAGTGAAGGTACTTCCATGCTAGGCGATAAAAACATCACAGCCATAGCACAGGTAACTATTGTAATTGTTGAACCTGATAGATGAATAGTGGCACATAATGGGACTGTAAAGTTAGCTACATCTTCTTTAACATTATTTGCTTTACTTGATTGCAAAGAGACTGGAATGGTTGCCGCGCTCGACATGGTTCCTAATGCAGTAAAGTACGCAGGTAGCATGTTTTTAATTAGCTCAATAGGATTACGCTTAAGTAATAGGCCCGATACAATATAAAGCACACTCAACCATAACCAATGCATCACTAATGCGGCAATGAGTACTACACCAAAGGCCTGTAATGTATCAACAACGGTACCTGCCACGGTCATTTCAGCAAACACACCCGCAATGTAAAACGGTAATGCTGGGATAATTACTTTAGCAAGTAAACCATCTATAATATCGCGCCCTTGATCAGACACCGTTTTTAATGTGTCTAAACCTAGCTGGCTCATACCAATACCAAATACAAATGCTGTGACTAAAGCAGTCATTACACCCATTAATGGTGGAATTTCTAAGTCAATAAAGCTACCTACCTCGGTGACTGCTTCAGCTTCAAATGAAATTCCACCGCTTAGGAACGGAATAATCGCTGTGACTAATAAAAACGCTAAGGTACCGGCAATAATTGTTGAGCCGTAAGCAAAACCAACCGTTTTTCCCAGTAAATGCCCTGACCCTTTAGGAAGCCCGGCAATCCCAGAGGCAATAAAAAACAAAATAATCAGTGGAATTGTAAAACTAATAAGCTGGCCAATAAGCTCTTTTACTGTGTATAAAAGCTCAACGCCAGTTAAGGGAATATAGAGTCCGACTAAAATACCGGCCACAATACCGGCAATTAATTTTAAGATTAACTTCATGGTGATTACTTTATTGAATTTAGATAATGTGTTTTTATCATGTTTTGAATAGTTTGTGTCAATAAACTGTTCAACCGCAGTTCATTTGCACAATTAACCAACAAAATATAAGTATGTAGTGTTGATTTGTTTAAATAACGACTACATAAACAAAAAATACAGTACAAAGTTAAAAACGAACAAATGGCTTCAAGTTCACCTTTTTAATAACTAAAAAAATAACAGGTTAAGTTTTTAGTTCAATCCGTTATAAGCGGAATTAATATATGTTATAGCCAAAGCTTACTTTAACTTTTTTTATCTCACAGTAAAGTAGGCTTATAAAGTTAACAGACTAACTGTTAATGTGTTGATCAGATTGTACCTAAAGGAACATTATGTCTACTATTTTTGAAGATAACTCACTAAGCATCGGTAACACACCGTTGGTAAAACTTAACCGTGTTACAGGTGGGAATGTATACGCTAAAGTTGAGTCGCGTAACCCAAGCTTTAGTATTAAATGCCGCATTGGTGCATCGATGATTTGGGAAGCTGAAAAATCAGGTCAACTTACCAAAGATAAAGAGCTTATAGAGCCAACATCAGGTAACACGGGCATTGCACTGGCATTCGTAGCAGCCTCACGCGGCTACAAATTAACGCTTACAATGCCAAACACCATGAGCTTAGAACGTCGTAAGCTATTAAAAGCACTCGGTGCTAATCTTGTACTAACAGACGGTGCTAAAGGTATGAACGGTGCTATTGCTAAGGCCAAAGAAATTCAAGCATCAGCCCCTGAAAAGTTTATTTTATTACAACAATTTGAAAACCCTGCAAACCCTAAAATTCACTTTGAAACAACTGGCCCAGAAATCTTTGATGCACTTGATTGCAAAATCGATTTCTTTGTTGCAGGCGTTGGTACTGGTGGAACTATCACAGGTGTAAGCCGTTATCTTAAAAAAGAAAAAGGCTTAAATGTAAAATCAATCGCTGTAGAGCCAAGCCACTCTCCGGTAATTAGCCAAACACTTGCTGGTGAAGAAGTAAAACCTGGGCCACATAAGATTCAAGGTATTGGTGCAGGCTTTATTCCTGGGAATTTAGACCTATCAATAATTGATGGTGTAGAGCAAGTCTCTAATGAAGAATGTATAGCAATGTGTCACGAGCTAATGAAAAAAGAAGGGATTTTAGTTGGTATTTCATCAGGTGCAGCTGTGGTTGCAGCGAAACGTATTGCTGAACGTCCTGAAAATGCAGATAAAAATATTGTGGTTATTTTGCCAAGTGCAACAGAGCGTTACTTATCAAGCCCGATGTTTGACGAAGAGTTTAGCGAACAAGAGCTTGTTCAATAATCGAGCGTTCTGATTAAAAAAGGATGTTTTTTAACATCCTTTTTTATTGCTTTTTTAATAAGTTACTATCTATTTAGTTCACTCCTCTTTACATCTTCTCCATTCCATCACACACTTTATGTATAAGTAATCAACCTGACCAAATATGAAAACAATTTTAACCATTTTTGTGCTCATTTTTAGTATTTTGATCGTTGGCTGTAATGAAAATACTAAACCTAAAGAGCAGTATATTGACAATGATCGTCCAGGCGACACTGCTACTGTGTATTTTGATGCGCTTTATAACCAGCATAACTTGCAAAAAGCCAGCGATTTCGCAACGCCTAAATTAGCCCGCATAATGAAATCGTATGGGACGGCCAAACAGTTTGCGCGTAGTCTTATTAATTTACAATACGATGAAGTTGTGATTGAAATTGATATGTCAAATTCAAGCCTGCGAGAACAGTATGGCAATCAGGCTAAAATAAACATTGTGTTTACCGGTTATTTTAATGGTAAAAAAATCGATGATTTCCGCAGCATCGAAATGCTTAAAATAAAAGGTAAGTGGTACGTAGATAAAATCATCGCCGATCCTTACGGGCGCTGATCAGTCATTCAGAGCCTTAGTAACGATAACCGTATATTCGAGCTTAAAAAAATACACAACATAAAAAAAGCCTTAAATCATAAACTTAAGGCTTTTTTATTATCTACATTATTATAATCCAGTGTTAAATGTCTTCAGGTTTAAAGTTATCAACCGCAATAGCCTGCATTCTTAGCTTATTGGCATGATGCATTGCTTCACCATCAACTTTAGTTACTAACTCATGTTCAAGTGCGTAATCAATCGCTTGTTCAATATCATAGGTGGCAGGCACCTTGCCTTTTCGTTGCCACTGTTTCAACTGCTTAAATTGATTGTGCATATCGTGCATTGCTAAGAAAGCATTTTCCATAACACCCGTTCCGGCATTTTCATCCACATAACACAAATGGGTAAGTCTATTTCTAAATACCCCTGGTTGAGTCATGTGCTCGCAAATACGCTGGGCAATAGCATCACTTGGTTTGTGATAATGGTTACCTAATGGAAAAACAATACGCTTAAGTGCAAAGTTAATCACTGGATTAGAAAAGTTTTTAAAGAAGCCATCAAATGCTTGGCCTATTGCATATAACGATGTCTCTATAGCATATTTTACAAAAGGCAAATCAGCTTGTTGACGCCCTTCATCTTCAAAACGCTTTAATACCGTTGATGCAATATATAAATGACTTAACACATCGCCTAAACGTGCCGATATCATTTCTTTACGTTTAAGTTCACCACCTAACATCAACATTGCAACATCCGTTGTGAACGCCAATCCTCGGCTCATTCTACCTAATTGTTTATAATAGACGGCCGTCTCTCCACACACAGGCGCTTTGGCAAAGTAGCTGCGAGTCAAACCATGCACCAAGGCCATACTTGCATTACTCAGTGCAAATACAATGTGCTTCATTAACAAGCCATCAAATTGCTCAAGTGCAGCATCATCGTCATCCATTGCTGCAACTTCCATTTCTTTTAACACAAAAGGATGACAACGGGTTGCACCTTGGCCAAATATCATAAGGTTACGGGTAAGAATATTGGCGCCCTCTACGGTAATAGAGACGGGAATACCCATATAACCGTGTGCTAAATAGTTATTAGGCCCAACCTGAATCCCTTTACCTGCATGAATGTCCATTGCATCATTCATTACCGTTCGACCCATTTCTGTCATGTGGTACTTTGCAATAGCAGTCACTACTGACGGGCTAAGTTTTAAATCAATTGCACCTGCGGTCATTAATCGGCATGATTCCAATGCATAAGTTAGTCCACCAATACGTGCCAACCCTTCTTGTACGCCTTCAAATTGCCCAATTGACACGCCAAACTGTTGGCGTACAACCGTATAAGCCGAGGTCATCTTAGCTGCCAAGTGCCCTGTCGCTGTGCTTAATGCCGGTAATGAAATACCACGCCCTGCGCTTAAACACTCTACTAGCATGCGCCAACCGCGCCCTGCCCCTTGCTGGCCACCTATAATCCAATCAAGCGGAATAAATACATCCTTACCGTACGTTGTGCCATTCATAAACGCCATGTTAAGTGGGTAATGACGCTCTCCTGTTTTAACACCTGGGTGATCAGTTGGAATAAGTGCACACGTTATTCCGAGCTCTTTTTCATCGCCTAACAATCCATCTGGATCGTACATTTTAAATGCAAGACCTAACACAGTCGCCACAGGCGCAAGGGTAATGTAACGTTTTGACCAATTTAAACGCAGTCCCAACACTTCCTTACCATCATGCTCGCCTTTGCACACCACGCCTGAATCTGGAATACTGCCAGCATCAGAGCCAGCCTCTGGGCCCGTTAATGCAAAACAAGGTACATCGTCGCCTTTTGCAAGGCTAGGTAACCAACGATTTTGTTGCTCACTTGTTCCGTAATGCAGTAATAACTCACCAGGACCTAAGCTATTTGGTACCATGACCGTTACGGCGGCCGTTAAGCTTTTAGTCGCAATTTTTGACACTATGGTGGAATTAGCAATAGCAGAGAATTCAAGACCCCCAAATTTTTCAGGGATGATCATTGCAAAAAAACCTTCGGTTTTTAAAAAATCCCAAACCTCTTTAGGTAAATCTTTGTCTTTTTGTACAATTTTATAGTCATCAAGCATGGCTAATAAAGTTTCAACTTGATTATCTATAAATGCAGTTTCTTTTTCACTTAACTTAGGGCGCGGATAATTATGTAATTTTTGCCAGTCAGGTTCACCACTAAATAACTCGCCATCCCACCAAACATCGCCCGCTTCCATGGCTTCTCGCTCTGTTTGCGATAATGGCGGCAACACCTTTTTAAACATCTTAAAAGTAGGTCGAGTAATTAAATTAAGGCGGATATCTTTAATCGCAAACACCACGACCACCACAACCAGTAATATAATAAATACTGACATGAGCACATTCCTTTTACAGTTATAAAAACACTGATTTAATTATGACCGATCTTAATTTAAATACAATGGGCTGTCAGACGAGTGCCACTAAATGATGAAGTTATTCTATTGCGATTAAAATATAACGATGAGTAAAGTCACTAATTTATTACACACAGCAAAAAGCCCACAAAATGTGGGCTTTTTACTACTTAACTGGTTTTAATTATTTAATTAAAACTGAAAACGCATGTTAGCAAAGTAAGCATCGTTATCTGAGTCATCTGCGTTGTTGCCGTAACCCACTTTTAAACCAATGTTTTTATTGATGAAGTGTTGAGCACCAAAGCTGTAGTTGTCTTCTTTATCGTAAGCTGCAAATACAGAAGTCGCTTTAGAGAAGTAGTAGTTTGTTTCTACGTTCCATTGATCATCTGCTTCGTCAAGGCTTACAAATGTACCTTCTACTGTTAAGTAGTTACCTTGTTGTAAATCAACAAAGTATTTAGCAGCTACTGAACGAGAATCAAAATCATCATCTGATTCTACAGTGATACCTACGTAATCTGTATCGTTTAGCATGTGGTTGTATGCTAAAGAAAAGAATGTAACGTTATCACCATCTTTTTGATCAACAAATCTTACTTTTGCAAGTAAGTCAGGGTTGAAGAAGTAACCAGCAGAAAGTGTGTATGACTCGTTGTTAGAGTTGTAATCAGCATTTTGGTAAGACGCACCAACAACAAAATCTTCAACGAAGTATTCACCACCAATAGCAGTCACATCGCCAAAATCGTCATCAGCGTAGCCACCAAATACGTTGCTTTGCTTGTTAATGTATTCGAATTGGTCGTATGGACCTAGTGTGCTCTTTGGAGAGAAGTAGTAAGTAGAGTCCACGCTGATAGTATCGTTGTTATCAGTATCTGTGTAGCCTAAGTTACTGATTGATTGATAGCTATCTGCAGCGTGTGCAGCACTTGATAATAAAAGACCTGAAATAATAATTGCTAACTTTTTCATAATGAAACATCCCTATGTACATTGTTTTTGTACTTTAACTACATTGCTAAAGTGGGGGTATGCTAACGCCGCGAAACTGAACGAAAACTGAATCAAGCAATTGTATTTGTTAGGGAATTTGTAAGAAAGTGTTGGAGTAATTTATGTTAAAGTAATCGCAACAAGCTGTAAACAATTACTTTAATTTTACACCGATTTTTGTTTGTTTCTATAATGAATACTGGCTGATTATCCTATAAACATCATTTATGTTATCACCTGCTTTAAAGTCCTTGCTAATAGGCGTTGGATCTGAACCTACCCATATTTTTAACTCGGCGTCTAAATCAAAGTGCCCCGCACTCTCTTTACTGAATTTAGTAATTTTAGAATAGGCAATACTGATCATTTCCATTTTAGACCCTGTCACGCCTTGCTTATCGATTAAAATAAGTCGCTTATTAGTAAAGATAAACATATCACGGACAACTTTATACGCTTTTTCAACTTGCTCACCTTCAATAAGGGTATTTGCCAACACTTTCTCTAAATCAGCGTCATCCACTTCACTGGCATTACCCATTAAACCACTAAATAGTCCCATTATAGTTTCTCCTGTTTAAATATTTGATTTTCTAATGTATGGCCATTTACTAACTGCCGATACTGCCAATTATGTTGGCGACAAAATTGCAATAGTGCTATATCGAGCGGATCACTGGTTGGTTGATACTCAATCACGTACTCTTTGTGCTGGCTCATATAAACACGACTCACCCCCTCAAGTGCTTGGAGTTGTTGCTCCACATTTTGATACACGTCGCTAAGCATTAAGGTGTAAAAGTGCTTATCGGTGTTCACTGCTTTAGTTTGGTGCTCGCTTAATACGCCTTTATCCAAATGGAGTACTTGGGAACACAGTCGTTCTAATTCAGTTAAATCATGTGAACTTAAAATAAACGTCGCTTGGTCACTTAACTGAGATACCAACTCGCGCACTTCTCTGGCATGAATAGGATCAAGCCCTGCCGTGGCTTCATCTAACATTACAATTTGTGGTGAGCCAATTAATGCTTGCGCTATGGTTACACGCTTGCGCATACCGTGGGATAAATCCCCAGCGCGGTTTTTTGCAATTTCGCTAAGGCCCACTAAATCAAGCACACGAAGTGCCTCTACGTGGCTTTGCTTAGTACTCATGCCTTGTAGCTTGGCATAAAAACTAAGTTGTTTATCTATATTAAAACGCGGATCAAGCTGGGCATCTTGCGGTAATGCACTCACTTTATTAAATAAAGCAGCGCTGCCTGGTTTATGGCCGAGTATTTCAAGCTCTCCCATGCTAGGGGCTATATAGCCGCACAGCAAACTAAATAAAGTAGTTTTTCCTGCGCCATTAGGGCCAACAAGCGCAACGGGAGCACCTTTTTGAATCTCAAAATTCACATTATTAAGAGCCAGTTTTGAGCCGTACGATTTACTTAAATTACGCCCTGTGATTAATGATTTCATAGTGAGCTCCTTGCAAAAACACGTTGCGCAACCACAAGTAGCACCGCTGTTTGCACAAGCGGAATAGCCAATGCACTCAATAGCGGTAAGTTCTGTCCCGCTAATAACTCTATTTGCACACCAGGGAATAAATAATCAAGCACACTTAATGCGGGTATTTGCCACTCTAGTAATCCAACAATAATGCCACCGGCTGTAAAATATAAAATGGCTAACACAATAGATAAGCGAGATGAGCTCGCAAAAGTATTAATCAAACTCATTAACGCAACAAACGGCGCAAAAGTAACAATGAGAATTAAAAATATTGAAACTGCACGGCCAACGCCACCAGCAAGTAAGCTCGGATCGCGAAACCCGAGCACCGCCAATGTCGCTACCAATGTAATGCCAACTAAACAGGTTAGTACCGCTAACTGCCCTAAAAATCGACCAAAGAGTATTTCAAAGCGGGTTGAGCGCAGTGATAAAAACCTTAAAGTCCCCCTCTCTCTGTCACCCACAGTTTGATCACTACAAATAAATAAGCTAAAAACAGGAAAACTATACAAAGCAATTAGCCAATACATAGCAAATTCGGCTTCAGGCCAATCAAGTAACTTATTTAATCCAATAGAGCCGGAAATATCACGGGCTATTTGTTCAAAATCGGGGGAGCTGATAATGCCCACTGCCTGCCCTATGGGGTAACGTAAAATAACAAGCCACACTAGCGCGAAAGCCGCCAGTGCAATAAGTCCTCGTTTAGTTAAAAACATACGTACAAGCTCAAAACCCGCAATTTGAGTTAAGCGCCCTACGTTTATTGGTAATGGTGTTGCCATTGACTATCCTTAATGACGTTGTTCATGCTTTAAAATAAGCGTTATTTAACAACACTAAGTGTAAACACGTTGAATTGCTAGCAAAAAAAAGCCTACTCAGAGGTAGGCTTTGTAACAAATAATGTAATTTAAACAATTAGTAATTATAAATGTTGCTCATAAATAGCTAATGCTTGCTGTAAGTCGGCAATTAAATCTTCAGCATCTTCTAAGCCAATGTGCAAACGAATAACAGGTCCATGCTCCCATCCTGTTTGCGAGCGCAGCCCTTTCATTGATAGGTTTGCCGTTACTAAGCTCTCAAAGCCTCCCCAAGAAAAGCCCATTTTAAAATGCTGCAAGCTATCTAAAAAAGCATCAATGGCCTTTTGGTTACCGGTTTTCATTACAAACGAAAACAAACCATTACTACCGTCAAAATCGCGTTTGAAAAATTCATGCCCAGGACACGTTTCAAATGCTGGGTGGCGAATATGATCAACTAACTCGTGCTGCTCTAACCATTTAGCAACCTCAATAGCCGCTTTTTCATGCTGATTTAATCGCACCGCCATGGTACGCAAACCTCGTAGTGCTAAATACGCATCATCTGCACTGGTGCATTGCCCGAGTAAATAAGAGTGTTCACGAAGTGTTGGCCAATATTTTTTATTCGCTACAGCTACGCCCATCATCACATCTGAATGACCTACAATATATTTGGTTGCCGCTTGAATACTAATATCAACACCATGTTCAAGTGGGCGATAGTGCAAACCATTACCATAAGTGTTATCAAGCACCGTCATCACATTATGATCATTTGCCACTTGCACCATAGCGGGAACATCTTGAATTTCCATGGTAATTGAACCCGGAGATTCTAAAAACAACACTTTGGTATTGTCTTGAATGTACTCTTTTATATCTGCGCCAATCATGGGCGGATAATAGGTCGTAGTAATGCCCAGCCCCGCTAAAATCTTGTCGCAAAAATCACGGGTTGGCTCGTAAACAGTATCCACTATTAAAATATGATCACCGGACTTTAAAAACGATAACAATGTTTGGCTTATCGCTGCCGCGCCACATGGGTATAAGACACAGCCTTCACCCCCTTCGAGTTCAGTAATTGCCTCTTGCAGGGCAAAATGCGTAGTGGTGCCACGACGGCCATAAAATAACGTTTTATCACCGCGTGTTTTAGCCGCTTCTTTAAGCTCACTCACAGAATCAAACACAATCGTTGAAGCGCGCTGTACCACAGGATTGACTACGCCATGGGTGTACGCTTTTTTGCGCCCTGATGAGACTAACTGAGTATTTTTATTTTTGCTCGACATGATTCATCCTTCTATCTGAGTACGCCAATATTCAATTAAATAACGCGAAATTGAATCAGCTCTAGGTAGCTTTAAATGCTCCCCTTGATGGTGCCAATCTTTAAATTGCGCAAGTTCTTCGCGAGAAAACCACTTTGCATCTTCAAGTTCATCTTGCTCTGTGCTTATTTCATCACTGCTTGCTGTGGCAATAAAACCTAGCATAATTGACGAAGGAAACGGCCAAGGTTGCGAAGCAATGTATTCTGCTTTTTCCACAGTAATACCCGCCTCTTCTTTTACTTCTCGGATCACGGTTTGTTCAAGGGTTTCACCAGGGTCAACAAAGCCTGCAAGGGATGAATACAATCCTTTTGGCCAAGTTGCTTGGCGACCCAATAAGCAGCGTTCAATCCCATCAGAAAATGTTTTAGTTACTACCATAATAACCGCAGGATCGGTACGCGGAAAAGTCTGGTGCAAACACGCAGGATTGTCGCATAATCGAGAGTGACCCGCTTCAACTAAGTGATTTTTGGTACCACAACGACCACAAAAACTATGAGTGGCATGCCAGTAACACAACCCACGGGCAAGCGCTGCATTTGAGCCATCTTCAAGCGCCACCTGTGTACCAAACTGGCGAATATCTGCAAACTGGGCTCCATCAATAATCGTTGCTAATAACGACTCGTCGAGTGCGGTTACATCTAGCGCAAATACGGCATTATCCTGCTCATTTGAACCTAAAAAAATAGCCTGCGTTAAATCTAAATGTGCCACCTGTAGGTAAGCCAAATACACCACCTCAGGGCTACTGTTAGCAAATAAGGTGTGATTGCCTTTAACTAAAAGCCATAAGCTGTCTGCTGTTTTTTTTGCGTCTACCCAAGTAGGGTCTTTGCGCGCATTTGAGCCTCTGTCTAATGGCATATTACTGTAGTTAAGCATGTAATTCCTTGATACTAATTGATTCTTAAAATTACCATAATCATCCACTAAACCCAATTTATTACCGCCATAAAAAAAGCCTAAATTAGGCTTAATTAATCTATGCACCCGCTGTATTAAAAATGCTCATGTTGAAGGTGGGCATTCTGCTCAAAATTACACCGAACCAACGCAGCGCTTATACTTTTTAAAGTAGTAACTGATTGTCAATTAAATGAAATTGCTCAGCACTTTGCTTAAGTACCTCTGCGGTTAATTTATCAGCACCGTATACATCACACGAAACATTGTATTGATTTTTTAAGTGCCCAAGTAATAACGCAAAGTCACCGTCACCCGAGAGTAAAATAACCTTATCAAGCTGCTTTCCCTGCTCTAGCATATCTATGGTTATACCTACATCCCAATCGCCTTTGGCACTGCCGTCACGGCGTTGAATAAAGGGTTTTAGTTTTACTTCAAAGCCAATAGCGCGCAAAATATTTTGAAACTGATTTTGCTTTTCATCACCTCGGTATATTGCATAAGCAAACGCACATTCAATATCGTATTGTTGCTCTATCATTCGCCAAAAGGCATTGTAATCAAAGTTTTTACCGTAGCTTTCGCGACAGGTGTAATAAATATTTTGTACATCGACAAAAATACCTACACGAGGTTTGCTGCTTTGTTGTGAGGTCATTATTATGTCCTAATGAGTAATACTTGCAATTGCGTGTTAAGTAACCTAAATTAGTTACCAAACCCAATGTAACCAAATACGGTTACATTTTAAGATGTAACCAAAATTAGTTACATATAAATAATCTATCTGGATTTATATGATTGGTGTGATCAGCGGCGATATAATTAAATCGCAAAAAATACCTAAACAACAATACGATGCCATGCTTTATCAGCTAGAGCAAAGTTTACGTGCAAATTGTAATAAAACAACATCTTGGGATATTTACCGTGGGGATGCATTTCAGCTGCAAGTAGAAAAAAGTGAACGGTTAGTTACCACCGCTATTCTTATCTATCTACAGCTCAAATCTGCCGGCTATGAATTGCGCCAAAGCATGGCATTGGGACACATAGATAACCCTGGTACGAGTATAAAAACTGCTACAGGCTCTGCATTTACTCTCTCTGGTCATGAGCTAGATAAAATGACAAACCAACGTTTTACATTTGCTATTGCAAAACAACCAGTTGATGAGAGCTTTAAGCTAAACCTAGCGTTTGTCGATGTATTACTGTGTAAAATAACCCAAAAACAAGCAAATGCTTTGTATGTATATTTAACCCATACTAATAACAACCATGCAGCCTTAGCTAATGAGCTCAACACCAGCCGCGAAAACGTTACTAAGCTGCTTAACCTTGCTAACTATCAGCTGATAGAACGATTTATTTTACATGCACAACAACAGCTTAAAAGCATACAGCAAGGACATGACTAATGGAATTTTCAATATTGCTCGTCGCACTGATTATTAGCCACTTACTCGCTGATTTTTATTGGCAACCCATGAGCTGGGTAAACGACAGAAACACCCGTCATTTTAAAGCAAAAAAACTTTACTACCATGTATTGGTTCACGGAGTTACCAGCGCTGTCGTTGTTGCACTTTGGGAATATAGCTTTGGCTGGCAACAACTAAGCAGCGTATTACTGGCCACCAGTATTATTATGATCAGCCACTACTTTATTGATATTGCAAAATCGTATTCAAATAAAGGCGTGGTGCCTTTTTTATTAGACCAAATTGCCCATATCACCGTCCTTGTTGTGATAAGCATTTGGCTCACTGATAATCAGCAATTTACTAACAATTTTATGGCGTTATTGTTCAACGAAAAAGTGCTGTGGGTTATAACTGGTTACCTTATTATTTTAAGTCCCAGTGCGGTATTTATAAGAATGATGTTAGAGCGTTTAACTAATCACTTTTCTAGTGATGGTAGCCTCCCTTTAGCAGGACAAAGTATTGGTATGCTCGAACGAGTACTTATGCTGACATTTATTTTATTAGATCAGTTTGCTGGGCTTGGGTTTTTAATTGCCGCCAAATCCGTGTTTAGATTTGGCGACTTAAGTGCCAGCAAAGATAAACAACTCACGGAATATGTGATGCTAGGCACGTTACTGAGTGTTAGCGTTACGCTGTTTGTTGGCCTAGGCATTAATTACTTACTGATAAATTAAAAACAAAAAAGCGCTAACCTTAAAGCTAGCGCTTTTTTTGCAGCTGCGTTTAACTAAACGCAGTGACAATTAGTCGTTATTTGCTGGACGACGACGGCGCTGACCAGTGCCCCCTACCGATTGGCGTTTTGCCCAAGGGTTTTGTGCATTCTCGTCTGTTTTTGCTGCTGGCTTTTTAGAACCACCACGACGTGGGCCTGTACCATTGCCACCATTGTTAGGCTTTTTGCTATTAGGTTTGCTGCTATCAGATTTAGGCTTATTAAATGGTTGTTTTTTCTTTGGCTTTTTAGCAGGCAGTGGGCGAGCATCGAGGGCGCGCTCAGCAACAGGGTTAGCCGGTTCAAAGCCTTCTTCTTCAGCACGAGGAATTAACTCGCCAATAAAGCGTTCAATACCGTATAAATCCACTGCATCGTCGACCGTTACAAACGAAATGGCATGCCCTGATGCACCCGCACGACCAGTTCGGCCAATACGGTGAACATAATCTTCATATAGATTAGGTAAGTCGTAGTTAACTACGTGTGGAAGCTCAACAATATCTAAACCACGGGCAACAATATCGGTTGCCACTAATACGCGCACTTCACCACTTTTAAAGCCTTCCAATGCTTTAACACGTGCGCCCTGAGATTTATTACCATGGATTGCTGCGCCAACAATATCATCGCGTTCCAGTTGCTTAACTAAACGGTTAGCACCGTGTTTAGTACGGCTAAATACCAGTACTTGTTGCCAATTGTTGCTACGAATTAAATGGCTTAACAAGGCCGTTTTACGCGCTTTATCGACAGCGTACACGCATTGAGTCACGCTTTTAGCAGTCGTGTTTTTGGCAGCGACTGAAATTTCAACCGGATCGTTAATTAACCCTTTGGCCAATGCACGAATGTCGTCAGAAAAGGTTGCTGAGAACATTAAGTTTTGACGTTTTTCAGGCATTTTTGCAATTAAGCGTTTAATGTCGTGGATAAAGCCCATGTCTAACATACGGTCGGCTTCATCTAAAACCAGTACTTCAACGCTATCAAATTTAACCGCGTTTTGATTGTGTAAATCAATTAAACGCCCAGGTGTGGCCACTAAAATATCAACCCCTTTACGCAGGCGCTGCATTTGTGGGTTAATTTTTACACCACCGTAAACCACAAACGAACTCACATCAGAATGCTTAGCGTATTCTTCAACGTTTTCGCTTACTTGCAACGCAAGCTCTCGGGTTGGCGTTAAAATAAGCGCACGTACATGATTACTTTTTGCTTTAGTGCCCGACGATAAACGCTCAATTAGTGGCAAAGTAAAACCAGCGGTTTTACCGGTACCTGTTTGTGCTGCGGCCATTACATCGCGACGCGCAATAATTGCTGGGATAGCTTGAGCCTGAATAGGCGTTGGCGTTTCATAGCCCTTTTCTAAAACCGCATTAACTAAAGACTGTGATAAACCTAAACCATCAAAACTCATATAAACTCTCTATTTCAAATTAGGCCAAAGTGGCCAGTTGCGCGCATTATACCTTTAGTAGCTCAGAATGCATGCCATTATTTACTTTGTGTCAAATCAATACACACAAATACTAAAAAAGCGGCTAAACAGCCGCTTTTTATTTACCTGAGCATTACAAATGCTAAAGGATTATTTTACACCTAGCTCACGTAAACGCTCTTGTAAGTAGCTATCTGCTGTGTAGCGTTCAGATAACACCACATCTGGACGAGGATGCAAAAACAAAGGTAATGAAATACGTGATTTGGTTGTTGCTTTACCTGATGGATTAATTACACGGTGAATCGTTGATGGGAAATAGCCACCTGATGCTTCTTGTAGCATGTCACCAATATTAATAATTAAACTACCAAAATCACATGGCACATCTAACCAACCGCCATCGGTTTTTTGTACTTGTAAACCTGGCTCGTTTGACGCTGGTAATACGGTTAATAAGTTAATATCACCGTGCGCAGCAGCACGAATAGCACCTCGCTCTTCATCACCTGTCATTGGCGGGTAATGTAAAATACGCAACAACGTTTGCTCAGACTGGGCAATCATATCTTTTAAATCGATAGAGAACTTAGCACGGACTTCTTCAGGCGCTTCAGCCTGAACCCAGCTTAATAATGTTGCCGCAAACTCATTAGCTAAACGGTAGTACTCACGCACATCAGCCTCTAGTTGTGCAGGAACACGGCCTTTAGGGTAAACATGAAAGTACTCTTTAATGTCTTTTACTGTATGGCCTTTAGCAACTTCTGATACCGACGGTGGAAAATAGCCATCTTGCGTTTCTTTTGAAAATAAAAACTCATGCTTTTGCTCTGAGTTAAAAAAGTCTTGCCAATTTTTATAAATAGACTCAACTAAAGATTGCGGAATAGGATGGTTTTTTAATACGCCAAAACCAGTATTTCTCAACGATTCAACAAATTGCGCAGCCGCATCGTCCGCTTTATAATCAACTGTAGGTAATTGCATGGTACATTCCAGTAAGTAGGTTGTTAGAAGCCATTTACCAATTCGCTTGAGTAAAGATCCATTAAATTAACTAAATATTACATGCTAACTACGCAAAAAAATTATATCTACTTGTTCTAGATAAGGTTTTTTAAACGCCGATAAACAACGACTTAATACATTAAATTAATCACAGGTTTATGCAAACTGGTATTACATTCAAATATAGCTTAACTACTTAATTCAAGTAATAAAGGCTGCATTTTTATGCTGTGCGAGGATAGACAAACCCCTTTGAAATTATAAGGACATATGTCCGCACTTAATTGGCAAGCCCTTTCTAGCTTGATCGAGATCAAAATAATGCCAGTATTGAATTTTCTCCTCATCGTACCAATCTCTTCTTTATCAGCACCACACACTTTATCAATTAGTTAAGGTATTCTCATGCGACAAAAAGTCTCTTTTAAAAGCGGTGAATTAGAACTTGCTGGACAACTTGAACAACCCTCTGGTGAGGTGAAATTTTATGCCTTATTTGCCCACTGTTTTACCTGCTCTAAAGATATAGCCGCTGCAACACGAATAAGCCGCGCGCTCACTCAGCAAGGCATTGCCGTATTACGCTTTGATTTTACAGGGCTTGGTAATAGCGATGGTGACTTTGCCAACAGTAACTTTTCATCAAACATTCAAGACTTAGTGGCTGCTGCCAATCACTTAAGAACACACTTTAAAGCACCTCAGTTATTAATAGGTCACAGCTTAGGTGGTGCTGCGGTGCTTGCAGCAGCAGAGCACATACCCGAAGTGTCAGCTATTACGACTATAGGCGCGCCATCAGATGCCCAGCATGTTACTCATAACTTTGCTGCTCATTTAGATGAAATAAACCAATCGGGTGAAGCAAAAGTGTGTTTAGCTGGGCGTGAGTTTACGATTAAAAAGCAATTTATAGATGACATCGCCAAATACGATAACAGCCATATAGGCAAGCTTAAGCGTGCTTTGTTGGTTATGCACTCTCCTATTGATGCCACCGTGAATATTAGCGAAGCCGAAAAAATTTACGCCGCTGCCAAGCATCCAAAAAGCTTTATAAGTTTAGATAATGCCGATCACTTACTCAGCAATAAAGAAGACGCTAACTACGCAGCCGACGTCATTGCTACGTGGGCTAATCGCTATGTTGAATACGAGAAAACACCCTATAGTGCAAAATTAACTAACGGCAGTGTATTAGTTGAAGAAAAAGATCATCAATTCACTCAACACGTGAGTACTAAAAACCATACATGGCTTGCTGATGAGCCTACCGATGTCGGTGGCAAAAACTTAGGCCCAGACCCTTATGATCATTTACTCGCTGGGCTTGGAGCGTGTACTGCAATGACACTTCGCATGTATGCAAGTCGCAAAGAGTTACCGCTAGAGCATATAAAAGTAGAGCTTAACCATACCCGTAATTACAACCAAAATTGTGATGATTGCGAAAAAACCGGCAATATAGAGGCCATTACCCGCAAAATAACCTTACAAGGAGATTTAACTGACGCTCAGCGAAATCGATTACTCGAAATAGCCGATAAATGCCCTGTGCATAAAACGCTACATAATAGCCCTTTGGTGGTGAGTGAACTGGTAGAGTAACTTAAAACTAAAATAGCGCAGTAGGCCTGCGCTATTTTTAGGATTTTAATTTAAAAGCTGACTGTATCGTTTAATTTTCTAAAAACGCCGCTACCTCTTTACTCATTCTATCCACCAGCCATTTAGGGCCGCCATCGTACATATCGCTATGACGTGATTCTGCTATCAACGTTTGTGTAACAGGATAAACAGTTAACTCTTTATCGGTTAAAAGCACGTTCGCATCGGCTGGGTAATCACTACCTCGAAGTGTGAGCACATGTATGTTTTTATTGCGTGGCAATAACATGCGGCGGTGATCGAGCGTAATTAATTGGCTTACTTCACTTGGGTAAATAGCTGTATACAAGGCTGAGATATCTCCACCATTTGAGTGACCAAATAAAGTGAGTTTTGTAAAATCATACTCAGGGTATTTAACACTTAGCTCATTAACTAAAAATTTGAGGGTTACAACACCCCGGTGCCAATTTTCCATACGGGTAGTCAAATAAGGCTGTGCACCATTAAGCGCAGGGTCGCTTTTAAGCTCATGTGCTACCGCAATGCTTAAATAGCCTTGCGCATTAAATAGCTTACTCGCAAAAGTGTATTCATTGTGGCTAATGCCATACCCCGCATTTACAAATACCACTGGGCATTTTACTTGCGCGCTGCACTTAAGGTGGTTAGTTGGTAGGGTAATATTTACAGGTATAGAGCGATTACGACTATCATCAATGATTGCATCGTCTTGGGCATAACTTGATGATGCAAATAGCGTAGTACTTAAAGTAAGCGCACTTAATATTAAACGCTTTTTTATAATTTTTAACATGCATTTCATTGTATTATCTATATATTTTTAACTAAAATTAATTTTTATTATAAAGGTTAGCGCGCGCCTTTGCTAATTTGTGCGATAATAGCGATTATTGTTTTACTATTATCGCAAAAGAATCCATTCATGAAATCATACAGCAGCATTGAACAACGCATCGACATTCTCCAAAGCAGAATTGAAGCCTACCAAGAAGAAATTAAAGTGTTACAAGCCGAGCCGAAAAGTAACAACGAACGCATTATTTTTAAGTTCATTGAAACCGGCAGTACAGGTAAAACCAAAGACTTTGTAAGAGAGCTTGGGATTAAATCACCGCGTGATAGCTTATATTCATCTGGTGATGTAACTAAACTGATTAAAGATGGCGCTGATGATATTTCGCCTGAGCTACTGAGCATAGCCCGCGCACTTGCTAGTGCACGTAACAAAAATGGCCCTGCTTGCTAATAGTAAATATACGTATTAGCCGTAAGCTCTTGCGGCTAATCAACCAGCTCGATATCAAGTCCAGCTAATAAATTTAACGCTTCAAACCGTTCAAACTTTGCATTACTCACATCATTGCTTGTTATATCAATATTGAATTGCGAAGCGCCTACAAAGTTCGCTTTATTAAGATTTGTATTATGAAACAAGCTATATCTAAAGTCAGTGTCCGAGAAGTTGCTTTGAGTTAAGTTAGCGTGCCTAAAATCAACATCTTTGGCAAAACAACTCGTCATTGTTAACGCTTTTAACTGTAATTCAAAAAACGAACTGTGGCTCAGCTCACACTGTTTAAAACTCACCGGTGACGTTAGCGCTAATTGCGGCCAATTTACTTGCCCCCACACTATGCTATTGAGCTTACAATTTGCAAAGCTCACCTCTTCTAAGGAGCTGTAATTCCAATTAAGTTCAGTCAAATTACAGTTAATAAATTCACACTCTATAAACCGACAGGCACTAAACTGGCTGTGACTAAAATCGCAATCAACAAACTGACATTGTTCAAACTCAATATCGCTAAAGCGCTTTGCATTTGCTGTAAAGTTTGAAAATGACTGATCAAAATAATGACTTTCTTTAAATAGCTCGCTCATAAAAATAAAGCACCTAAATTGGGTTTTGCCGAACAAAAAACCCCTTAGGTATTTAGCCTAAGGGGTTTTTATCTAACTAAAAGCTAGCTTTATTCTGCGCTTGGTAATTCTTTCTCAACTACACTAATTGCAAGCTCTGTCAGCGAATCGCTGTTAGCTTTGCTTGGTGCATCGGTTAATAAACACGATGCTTGTGTGGTTTTAGGGAAAGCAATAACGTCACGAATGTTATCAGTACCACATAACAACATAACTAAACGGTCTAAACCGAACGCTAAACCTGCATGCGGCGGTGTGCCGTATTTAAGAGCATCAAGTAAGAAACCAAATTTATCTTGTTGCTCTTGCGCTTCAATACCTAAAATTCTAAATGCCGCTTCTTGCATATCTGCATTGTGAATACGTACCGAGCCACCGCCCACTTCGTAGCCGTTTAATACCATATCATAAGCATCTGAAATAGCCGCTGCTGGGTTTGCTTCAAGCTCACTGGCACTAATATCTTTTGGTGCAGTAAATGGATGGTGTACAGCGTGTAATGTGCCTTCGTCATCTTCTTCAAACATTGGGAAGTCAACAACCCAAAGTGGTGCCCAGCTATCTAAATTAGTGATTTCTAAATCAATACCAATTTTTAAACGAAGTGCGCCCATGGCTTCATTTACGGTGTTGCGTTTATCCGCACCAAATAAAATGATATCGCCTGTTTGTGCATTAGTACGTTCAAGTAACTGCGTGATCACATCTTCATTTAAGAATTTAGCGATTGGCGATTGCACGCCCTCAACGCCTGCATCGCGGTCATTTACTTTCATCCATGCTAAACCTTTAGCACCGTAAATACCGATAAACTTAGTGTAGTCATCTAGTTGCTTACGAGAAAGTGATGCACCACCTGGAACAGTTAGCACTGCAACACGGCCTTTTTCATCATTTGCTGGACCCGAGAATACTTTAAATTCTACGTCTTTTACTAAATCGGCTACATCAATTAGCTTCATTGGGTTACGTAAGTCTGGCTTATCAGAACCATATAGGCTCATTGCCTCAGAGTAAGGCATAATTGGGAAATCACCTAAATCAACATTTAGTAATGACTGCCACATTTCACGGATCATTTTCTCTGTCATGCCACGTACTTGATCAGAGCTCATGAACGAGGTTTCTAAATCTATTTGAGTAAATTCAGGTTGACGGTCAGCACGTAAGTCTTCATCACGGAAACATTTAACAATTTGGTAGTAACGGTCAAAACCCGACATCATCAACAATTGCTTAAATAACTGTGGCGACTGCGGTAATGCGTAAAAGCTACCTTTGTGTACACGACTTGGTACTAAATAATCACGCGCACCTTCTGGCGTTGCTTTAGTTAATACTGGCGTTTCGATATCTAAAAAGCCATTTTCATCTAAAAAGCGACGTACAAAGCTGCTTGCTTTAGCACGTAATTTAATACGGTCGCTCATTTCTAAACGACGTAAATCTAAGTAACGGTATTTTAAACGACGCTCTTCTGAGTTCACTTGGTTAAAATCAAGTGGCATAGGCTCAGAGCGGTTAATAATCGTTAAACCCGTGCCTAAAATTTCTACTTCACCGGTAGCCATGTCTTTATTTACTTGGCTGTCTGGGCGAGCGCGTACAATCCCTTTTAACTGAACACAAAATTCTTGACGAAGTTTGTTAGCTGTTTCCATTAATCCTTCAACTTCCGGATCGAATACAACTTGTACTAAACCTTCTCTATCGCGTAAATCGACAAAGATAAGTCCACCAAGGTCACGTCGTTTGTTGATCCAGCCACATAGTTCAACTTCCTGATCTACGTGAGTTTTATTTAGCTGTCCGCAGTATATAGAGCGCATAGTTTTCCTGTCAGATAAAAGGCATATAGCGGTTAAACACTGTTGTTTTAAAAGTTTTTATAAACACCAAAATGAAAATAAAGCCGCTAGCAATTCAAAATAATCAAATTAAGCCCTGCATTATACCCAAGTAGGTTGAAGATGCTAGGGCGTGTTTACCTTTCGGGGTGGAATTTACAGCGCACTGTTTTGTTATTTGTTACACTACCGGCACTTTATATCAAGGCTTTTGTTTGTATGCTATATATTGGATGCCCGCAGTGGTCGAGCAGCGTATGGAAAGGAAATTTATTTTCACGCCAGTGTAAAAATGCCGATATGCTTAGCGAATATGCGCAGCATTTTAATTCGGTAGAAGGTAACACCAGTTTTTATGCCGATCCCTCGCCTGACACCGTATTACGATGGGCTGCCAGTGTACCCGATGAGTTTAAATTTACCTTTAAGTTTCATCGGCGCTTTAGTCACGAACTCCAACTTACTAACGTGCAACATGAGCTAACTAATTGGCTTAATTTATTCGCCCCTCTATTTGAAAAAACAGGGCAAATAATGCTGCAATTACCTAAAGCGTTTGCGCCACAACATTTAGCTAAGCTTGCCGCTTTTATTGAGTTACTTCCTAAAGAGCTAAACTATGGGGTTGAGGTACGCCACCCTGATTTTTTTAAAAAAGGTGAGGCCGAAATCGCACTTAATCAGCTTTTAATGGCAAATAATATAAACCGTATTGCTATGGATACTCGGGCGCTCTTTGCAGTAAAGCCAACCACCGAAGCGCTAATAGACGCACAACAGAAAAAACCGCATTTACCAGTTCACGCTATTGCTACGGGCTCGCAGCCTATGGCACGTTTTGTTATTGCTGATTTAGAAAACGATTATAAGACCTTTTATCAGCCTTGGCTTAGCAAAGTAACTCAGTGGCTTGATGAGGGCAAAAGTCCTTATGTGTTTTTTCATACCGCTGATAACCGCGAAGCGCCGCTGCTGGCTCGTCAGTTTTGCCAAGATTTGGGGTATAATCACAATGTACTCAATCCATTTAGTGGCGAAAAAGAAGCCCACCAGCAAGCACTTTTTTAAAAATAAATTCAAAATACAGAGACAATAATGAGTGAATACGCACGTTACTTTACCGGCTACCCTGCCAATATCGTTGAGCAAGTATTAAGCCTAATAAAAGCAGGAAAAGTAAGTGAGTATTTACTTAAAAAATACCCGCAGGCGCATCGTATTACCAGTGATAAGTTACTGTATAGCTACGCCACTGAGCTTAAAAAGCAGTATTTAAAAAACGCCCCGCCATTTGGACGCGCTGCGTTTAAAAAACAAGGTGATATGGTTACCAATGCACTCGGTACCCACACGTACCGTATGCAAGGTAAAACCCGCAAGCACGATTTAGCAATAAACAGCGATTTACTGCGCGCGCCAGAGCCATTATTAAAAGCATTAGTGGTGCACGAACTCGCGCATTTTAAAGAAAAAGACCACAATAAAGGCTTTTATAAACTGTGCTGCCATATGGAGCCACAGTACCATCAGCTAGAGCTAGATTTACGGATTTTTTGTGTGGCTATTGCTATGGGTGAGAATCCGTATAATTGAGCGGTCAGCGGTCAGCGGTCAGCGGTCAGCGGTCAGCGGTCAGCGGTCAGCGGTCAGCGGTCAGCGGTCAGCCAAAATAATGACACACGAGTTCACAATGAAAGCCCTCGTTAACAAAAAACGCGATATACATCGCGTTTTTATTATTGTCACTTTCTAATCTGACAGCTAAGAGCTTAAAAGCGTGTTAGGTTTCGTTTCACTTAACCCAGCCTACGTAAAAACGTTAAAGCCCTAATTCGGCCATAAAGTCGTCATCGCTATCATCTTGCTTTGGCTGTTTCGCTTTTTCTTTATCCGCTTTTTGCTTAGCCTCATTTTCGATAATATCGTCTGGGTCTATCGCTTCTACAATGTCAAAGTCGTGAAGTTTAATAAACTCTGTTTTATCCATCGCTAATTCTAAATAGAAGATATTTTGGTTGCGAGTCGTAAACGTTACGCGACGTGCTTGCGGACGATCCATAGTGGTATCAACCGATATTTGCACTTGTTTATTAATAGCCATCATTTTTGGCTGATTTTGGGTAATAGAGGTATGCAGCTGTTCACGCACTTTTGACGTGAAGTCGCCCACTATTTGGTTCATCAACTCACCCATCACGTTTGAAACGTCATCAGATAAGTGACTATGTGCAATTTCGTCTTCTGGCATACCCATGTTACGCATGTAATCGCCATAAATTTCCATGGCCGCTTGCGCTGTAAAGTTGGTAACAACCAAGCCGGTAAAGCCCCCGTCAAATAAAACAAAACAGCCTATGTCTGGTCGCATACAAGTACGCGTTATTTTTTGTACCATGGCTGAATAGCTGATCTCGTTGCCGCTGGCTGATGAAAGTACACCCGTTACTGAGTGGCATAATGTTGCTAATATATCGTCGGTACTAATAACCTTACTTTTGCTCATTTAATAATCTCTTTTATACTTATTCTTCATAATTCTAGTCAAGCTACTGAATTTATCACTGACTATCCAGCATAAAATGTTAAAATAGCACTATTATTTTCAAAGAGACTGCCTTCGTGAGTATAAAAGACAGTATTTATGCCTCTGAGCAACAAGTAAAAGACTTTAGTTTTGATCAAAACGTGGTTGAAGTATTTCCCGACATGATCCAACGCTCGGTACCCGGTTATGCCACTATTGTAAGTACTATGGGAAAATTAGCGGGTGAGTATGCTCAGCCAAATTCAAATTTGTATGACCTAGGATGCTCGTTAGGGGCGGTTACTTTAAGTATGCGCCGTAATATTAAAACCGATAGCTGCCACATTATTGCTGTAGATAACTCACAAGCCATGGTGGAGCGTTGTAAGGTTCATTTACAAGGATTTAGATCGGACGTTCCTGTAACGGTTACATTAGGTGATATTAACGAGCTTGATATTCAAAATGCCTCAGTAGTAGCGATGAATTTTACCCTGCAGTTTATTCCACCTGCGCAGCGCAAAGCGGTACTTGAAAAAATATACGCTAATTTAAAGCCCGGTGGCGTTTTGTTATTAAGTGAAAAAATTAAAGCCGAAAACGAGCAGTGCGATAACTTACTGATTGACTTGCACCACGACTTTAAACGCCATAATGGCTACTCTGAGCTTGAAATAAGCCAAAAGCGTACTGCCATTGAAAACGTAATGCGCCCCGATACACTTAGTACACATACACAACGTTTAAGCGACATTGGTTTTAGCCAAACGCAAGTGTGGTATCAATGTTTTAATTTTTGCTCAATGGTAGCAATTAAATAATTTAGAGAGTGACACATGTCTGCATGGTTTAACCAATTTTACGCTGCGATTGCACAAAGCCCACTTAGCCACTGGCTAGAAACCTTGCCTGCGCAATTAAAGCATTGGCAACAAGAGGCAAGCCATGGCGATTTGCCACAATGGCAAAAAGTGCTGAAAAACTTACCTGAGATATCGACAAACCAAGTTGATATTGTCAGCAAAGTAGCAATAGGTGCGCCTGGCGAAATGTCTGAAGGCGAAAAAAAGCAAACCACGCATTTATTAAAACGGATGATGCCTTGGCGTAAAGGCCCGTTTAACGTTCACGGTATTGAAATAAATACCGAATGGCGCAGCGACTGGAAATGGGATCGACTGCTACCGCATATTGAGCCATTAAAAGGCCGTACTGTATTAGATATTGGTTGTGGCTCGGGGTATCACCTATGGCGTATGCGCGGTGAAGGTGCTCAGTTTGTAGTGGGTATTGACCCATCTGACTTATTTTTATGTCAGTTTCAGGCAATTAAACACTTTAACCCAGATGAAAACGTGCATTTGTTACCATTAGGTGTAGAAGCCCTGCCAGAGCTTAAAGCGTTTGATACGGTATTTTCAATGGGGGTGCTTTATCATCGTCGTTCCCCTATCGACTTTTTAGCGCAATTAAAAGCACAGCTTCGCCCAGGCGGAGAACTCGTGCTTGAAACATTAGTTATTGAAGGCGATGAAAACACCGTATTAGTACCGACCGACCGCTACGCGAAAATGCGTAATGTATGGTTTATTCCAAGCACTGCGGCATTAAAATTGTGGATGGAACGTGTTGGCTTTAAAGATGTGCAAATTAAAGATTGTGCTATTACAACGCTCGACGAGCAGCGTAAAACTGACTGGATGGAAAACGAATCTTTAGTTGACTTTTTAGACCCCGCTGACACCAGTAAAACCATTGAAGGCTACCCTGCACCACTTAGAGCGATACTTACAGCTAAAGCCTAATTTGTAGTATTAATTTTTATTTCCATATTAAAAAGCGCCATTGGGCGCTTTTTTTGTTTACTAATACAGCAACTAGCGGACAAGTGTCCTTGTCTTTAAAATCAAATCCAGATTTCAACTAGCCGCGCCCTTGCAATTGTTGTAAAATACGCGCGTTTCTAAGTAAGCATCAAAACAACTATTTTGAGGAAAACCTGTGAGCGAACAAAAACAGTCTCTAAGCTATAAAGACGCGGGCGTAGATATCGACGCTGGTAATGCACTTGTTGAGCGTATTAAAGGCGTAGTTAAAAAAACTCGTCGTCCTGAAGTGATGGGCGGAATTGGTGGTTTTGGCGCACTTTGCGAAATTCCTGAAGGTTATAAGCAACCTGTACTTGTAGCAGGCACTGACGGTGTTGGCACTAAGTTACGCTTAGCAATTGACCTTAAAAAGCACGATACTGTAGGTATCGACTTAGTTGCGATGTGTGTAAATGATTTAATAGTACAAGGCGCTGAACCCCTGTTTTTTCTAGATTACTATGCAACGGGTAAACTAGATGTAGACACAGCAGCCGACGTAGTAACCGGTATTGGTAAAGGTTGTGAAATTTCAGGTTGTGCCCTAATTGGTGGCGAAACAGCTGAAATGCCAGGTATGTATGATGGTGAAGACTACGACATGGCAGGCTTTTGTACCGGTGTGGTAGAAAAATCAAAAATTATTGATGGCACTAAAGTAGCTGCAGGCGATCAACTTATTGCCCTTGCTTCTAGCGGTCCTCACTCAAATGGTTTCTCTTTAATTCGCAAAGTTTTAGAAGTCTCTAACGCTGATACTAATCAAGTGATTGATGGCAAAACCTTAGGTGAGCACCTTTTAGAACCAACACGTATTTACGTTAAACCATTACTTGAGTTGTTCAAGCAAGTAGACGTGCATGCCCTTTCGCATATTACTGGTGGCGGTTTTTGGGAAAATATCCCACGCGTATTACCTGAATCTGCTAAAGCGGTTGTTAAAGGTGATAGCTGGCAGTGGCCAAGTGTGTTTAGCTGGTTGCAAGAAAACGGCAACATTACAACACATGAAATGTACCGCACATTTAACTGTGGTGTAGGCATGGTGTTAGTTGTACCTGCGGATGAGCTTGAAAATAGCTTAAATATCTTAAAAGATCTTGGCGAGAACGCATGGCACCTTGGTGAAATCCAAGATGCCGTTGCTGGCGAAGAGCAAGTTGAAATTGTAGGTGGTGCTGCGTAATGGCACCCACTCGTCTAGTAGTTTTGATCTCAGGCAGTGGCTCAAATTTACAAGCCATTATAGACGCCTGTGAAAGCGGCGAGATAAACGCCCATATAGCGGCTGTTATTAGTAACAAAGCAGACGCTTATGGGTTAGAGCGTGCAAAAAATGCTGGTATTGCCACACACGTGCTGAGTCATAAAGAGTTTGACTCACGCGAAGCGTACGATGCCCAATTAATGCATATAATTGACTCTTTTGAACCAAATCTAGTTGTATTAGCTGGGTTTATGCGTATTCTAACTCCTAGCTTAGTGCAAAAATATGTTGGAAAAATGTTGAACATTCATCCATCTTTGTTGCCTAAGTATCAGGGGCTGAATACCCACCAAAGAGCAATTGATGCAAAAGACGACATTCACGGCGTTAGTGTTCACTTTGTTACTGAAGAATTAGACGGTGGACCCGTTATTCTTCAAGCCAAAGTGCCTGTATTAGCAGACGATACAGCAGACACGCTCGCTAAGCGTGTGCATGCGCAAGAGCACATAATTTATCCTTTGGTGGTCAAGTGGTTCAGTGAACAACGACTTACGATGGAAGCAGATTATGCAGTTCTTGACGAAAAACAACTTCCTGCACACGGCGCGCACTACCCAAAATAAAAAATTAAGTGCCTGGCTATTATGTGCGGGCACTTTATTACTTCCTACCAGCCTGATTGCAGGTGAGTTAACCCAGTATCAAGCCAGCTACGATATTTTGCGCAAAGGCGCAAATCATGGTACAGCCGAGCGGACGCTTAAAAAACTCGATAATAATAACTACCAAGTCACTTACCATAGCGATATTGAATGGATGATTTTCTCTGACTCACGTCAAGAGTCATCAACTTTTAGCTTTGCTAACGATAGAGTAGAGCCTATTCAGTACTCTATGATCCGCACGGGGACTGGGCCTGACAAAAAGTATGAAATTAACTTTGATCGTCAAACACAAACTGTCACCAGTAACACCAGCGACTACCCGTTAAAATGCCAATGGCATGATAACTTCCAAGATGGTATTTCTTATCAAGTGCAAGTTCGAGAAGGACTTAAAAAAGGAAAAACTAGTTTCTCGTTTCCGTTAGTTGATAAAAAAGGTAATTGCCGTGACTACGACTTTGAAGTGGTAGAAACCGAAATGATTTCCTTACCGATTGGTAACGTAGAAGCCATTAAAGTAAAACGTTTATACGACAATGACAAACGCCAAGCCTTAGCATGGTTTGCCCCAGAAATGGATTATATGCTCGTGCGCATGTGGAAAGGTGAAAAAGGTGTGGAACAGTTTGAAGTGCAGATGAAATCGTTTACCGTGATCAATCCACCGGCTTTACCTGCACAAGTTAAGAACGAAATAACCCCCTAATAAATTACTTACAAGATGCAATACGAAAAGCCCAAGTGTGATAACCATAACTTGGGCTTTTCATTTCAATACTTAAATTTGAAACTTTAAGTTGAGTTTCGTTTTACTCTACCAACCTACATTAATTCACCCATTTTAAATAACGCAAACTCTCCTGGCTGCATTTTTTGCCAGCGTTCATCGTTGGTTAGCGGCCTTGTTGCTATAACCGTTACCACATCGTTTGGTGTGGTTTCTTGTTGAAAGTCGACCACCATATCAGCATCAATAAGTGTTGCTTTACCAAATGGCGCACGGCGCGTTATGTAATGTAAATTATTAGTACAATACGCTAAAACAAATACACCATCGGTCAATAACATATTAAACACGCCTTTTTCACGTAGCGTATGCGAAAGCTTAGCCGCATATCTAAAAACCGACGCCATATTACTTGGTCGCTGCGGGTACTTTTCACGAATTTTGTCAAGCAACCAGCAAAATGCCAACTCGCTATCGGTATTACCCACAGGTCGATAATATTCAGGTTTTAAATCATGATAATTTGAAAGCTGCCCGTTATGAGCATAGGTTATTTCACGCCCCCACAACTCACGAGTAAACGGATGGGTGTTTTCAAGACACACTCGCCCGCGGTTGCCTTGACGAATATGACTTATCACCGATACGCTTTTAATCGGATAAGCTTTAACTAATTTAGCTATTTCTGACTGGTAACTTGGCTCAGGATCTTTAAAGGTTCTACAGCCTTTACCTTCATAAAAAGTAATGCCCCAGCCATCTTTATGCGGCCCCGTATTGCCACCGCGCTCCAACAACCCTGAAAAACTAAAACAAATATCCGTTGGCACATTGGCTGACATGCCAAGTAATTCACACATAAAATAAATAAACCTTTAAAAAGCTAAACATAGAATATCGTTCTATTTTTAATAAGCGTACACTGAAAATCATAAGTATATTTACTTAATTAAACTTATATTACTACTAGATTAATTGATTTTTTAACGCTTATATTTTTTATGATAAGCCAAAATAAACGATTACAGCCAAACTGTTCGTATAACATACAACGGATTGTAATAATCGTACCGATAACTACACTTTAATCTAAGTAATGTACTTGAAACTTAGCGTTACTAGCGCTACTCTAAACAAGGTGGTCTGACCTCTATTAAGGAATTAGCAATGACACTCATATTTACACTCGGTTTAATCGCACTGCTCAGCATTGCGCTTTACCACAGAGCGAGTTGGAACACAGCACTTGGTGTTTCTGCCGCAACATTATTAATTGGTACCTTTGCTGGTGCTTTTGGTTTAATTAGCTGGGTGATCTTTTTAATCATCGCAGTGCCTCTTTCTGTTACTGGCATTCGTCAGCAATATATTATCAAGCCTATTTTCAAGGTCTTCAAAAAAGTTACACCGAGCATGTCTGACACCGAAAAGTCAGCTATTGATGCCGGTACAACTTGGTGGGAAGCTGATTTATTTTGTGGTAACCCAGATTGGAAAAAGCTTCACCAGTATCCAGTTCCAAAGCTTACTATTGAAGAGCAGGCATTTATCGACGGCCCTGTTGAAGTTGTATGTAGTATGCTGGACGATTGGGAAGCTACGCATGAGCTAACGGATTTACCTCAGGATGTATGGCAATATCTGAAAGATAACAAATTCTTTGCCATGATCATTAAAAAGGAATACGGCGGCTTAGAATTCTCTGCATTTGCACAATCGTGTGTACTGCAAAAACTAACCAGTAAATCAACATTGCTTTCGTCAATTGTTGGAGTACCTAACTCGTTAGGCCCGGGTGAGTTATTACAGCACTACGGTACTGAAGATCAAAAAAATCATTACTTACCGCGTTTAGCAAGCGGTCAAGAAATTCCATGTTTTGCTCTTACTTCGCCAGAGGCAGGTTCTGATGCAAGCTCAATTCCAGACTACGGTGTAGTATGTAAAGGGCAATGGAATGGCGAAGAAGTAGTCGGTGTAAGCCTTACATGGAACAAGCGTTACATTACACTTGCACCTGTAGCTACGGTTCTTGGTCTAGCATTTAAATTACAAGATCCAGATGGATTATTAAGTGACGTTAAAGAGCCTGGTATTACCTGTGCACTTATCCCAACAGATACCCCTGGGGTAGAAATTGGTCGTCGTCACTTCCCGCTTAATGTGCCGTTCCAAAATGGCCCTACTCGCGGTAAAGATATTTTTGTACCACTTGATTACATTATTGGTGGCCCAGAAATGGCTGGTCAAGGCTGGCGTATGCTGGTTGAGTGTTTATCGGTTGGTCGTGCAATTACATTGCCGTCAAATTCAGCCGGTGGCATTAAAATGATTGCTGTAGCAACAGGTGCTTATAGCCGTATTCGTCGTCAATTCCGCTTACCAATTGGTAAAATGGAAGGGGTTGAAGAGTCAATGGCGAAGCTTGCCGGTTATGCTTACAGCTCAGACGCTGCAGTAAGTATGTCTACCGGTGCTGTTGATTTAGGCGAAAAACCATCTGTGATTTCGGCTATTATTAAATACCACCTTACCGAGCAAATGCGCGATGCCACCATTCATGCAATGGACGTGCTAGGCGGTAAAGGGATCATGCTTGGGCCAAATAACTATTTAGGTCGTGGCTATCAAGGTGCACCTATTGCCATTACCGTTGAAGGTGCAAACATCTTGACCCGTAATATGATTATTTATGGTCAAGGTGCTATTCGTTGTCATCCATTTGTACTTACCGAGCTAGGTGCGTGTGAAATTGAAGACCGCGAAGAAGCGCTTAACGTATTTGATAAAGCGCTAATGGGCCACATTGGCTTTACCATGTCTAACCTAGTACGCACTAAGTGGCTTGCACTTACTGGCGCTCGCTTTACTAGTGTGCCGTACAAAGACGAAACGGCAGAGTTTTATCGTATAGCTTCACGCTTTAGTGCATCGCTTGCACTTATGTCTGATATTAGTATGGCAGTATTTGGTGGTTCACTTAAACGTAAAGAACGTATTTCAGCACGCTTAGGTGACTTATTAAGCTACCTTTACTTAGTGTCTGCAACGCTTAAACGTTATAACGACGAAGGCCGTAAAAAAGAAGATTTTGCACTGGTTCAGTGGAGCTGTCAGGATCACCTTTACCACTGTCAACGTGCGCTTGCTGATTTAATCAACAATATGCCATCTGCACCACTTCGTGGCGTATTAAAAGTATTGTTATTCCCGTTTGGTCGCCCGGTTCGTAAACCTACCGACAAACTTGAGCATAAACTAGCGCAATTACTGCAAGTGCCTAGCGAAACGCGTAATCGTTTAGCAAGTTATGTATACCTTACAAACGAGCCGCTTAACCTTGTAGGTCGTCAAGAGCAAACGCTTAAAGACTTGCTAGAGGTAGAGCCTTTATTTGAACGCGTATGTAAAGAGAAAGGCGTTAAATTGCCATTCTTCCAACTTGATAAAGTGGCGCAAATGGGCTTAGAAGCCGGCATTTTAAGCCAAGCTGAAGCTGATAAGTTAGCAGCTGTTGAACAAGCTCGCTTAGACGTTATTAACGTTGACGACTTTGACCCTGCAGATTTACTTGCCGGCAAAGCAGCGCGTAATAGCAAAGCTAAATCTAAAAAGGCAGATGCCGCTTAACTAGTTTAGTAAAGCTAGCAGCAACCCTGCTAAAATTAGCCAAACCAGCGCATAATGCGCTGGTTTTTTTTGTGCAAGGTAAACCTGTAATACACACCACATATTTCCAATGACAAATAATACAATATGAGTGTAACCAAAAATAACGCTATAACTTATTGTGGCTAATAAAAACAGCAATATGCTAGGTAAAAACTGGCTAATATAAAAGGCGCGTTCTTGCTCGCATGTTTTAAAAAATAATCGATACTGCTCATACACCCTACCGCAATCAAATTGCAATGAACTACTAAAGAGTACAATAAAAGCCATGGCTAATATCACAAGTATAGGTACTAAATCAGCACGTTCGTTTATTAGCGCAGCTGATGCCATGAATACACATAAAAGTAACGACACGCGCCAAACAAGTGTCCAACAATGGTTTAATAAATAACAAAACCAAAAGCCCAATAATGAACTTACTGCAATACGCCCGTTAACATTAACCACGGGGACAAAAAGGCTCAGCGCAAACAATAAAGCAAAGCCCATATGATAAGTGAGCGGCTGCATATGAATAGGAACCAGCACTAATATCGTGCTAAACAAAAAGCCATATACCAGTGCGCTGGTTTTGTATAAACACAAAACGCCCAAGATAAACTGCAGCAACATAAATACAATAAAATGCGGTACTTTAACCCATTGTGTTAGCGTTAAATCTAGCGCAATTAATACACTGGCTATAAGCCATGCATTACTGAGCGTTAATAGTTTAATATCGACTAAATTTAACCAAACTGATCGTGCAATAGTTTGCTGAAATAACCGCTGCTTACTATTTTTAATTGCTGACTTCATTGCGCTGAGCATCACACTTTGTAGTAACAAATAAAATAAAGCCATTTGTGCACCGTATTGGGGTGCTGCGCTGCTGTCTATAATTTTTCCAAGGCCTAAAAAAAGTAGCAATATCAAACCCAACACTGACGAGCCTAACACCACTAAAAATAACAACCCAAAGCTTTTTAGTTGTAACAATAATTGCGTGAGTTCAGTTTTGTAAGCCTGATAACGATAATCCATAAAAGAGCGATATTGCCCGATTGATTGTTTTAAATTTGCAATCATAACGGTATACACTCAAAGCCACGCTCAATAAATGGCGCTGGTTCATGGCAGGTGATGACTATTTGCCCATTTGGCTTATCTATTAGATATTCATCAAGCAGTACTAATAAATACTGAATACTGGCTTGATCAAGTGCTGCGCTGGGTTCGTCTAGAAGTAAATAAGGTGCATCACGCATAAGCGCTAAAATTAACTGGCATTTCTTTTGATTACCTGACGACAGCGCATCAAAACGAGTATTTAAAAATTCATTGAAATTAAACCCATCTATTATTGTCGTTGGCCAATCACAACCCAGCGTATTCACGGACAAGTTAATAATTTGCTTTGCCGTAAGAAAGTCAGGTAAAGCAATACAGTCTGATGCTATAGCAACTTGTTTATGCGGTTCGGTTAATGCTTTTTTAGAAAATAAAATCTGCCCACTTTGGCGCGTTTCGAGCTCTGCCAACATCATCAACAGCGTTGTTTTACCTTGGCCATTAGGCGCTTCAATGCATATTTTAGGTGCACAAAACTGCACACTATAACCACTGTACAATACGTTTTCAGCAAACTGTTTATGTAACCCAATGACTTCTATCATAAATACTCCCTGATTTTGAAAGTGAATTATAACTGGTTTTCTATTTTCGTGGGCTACATGGTTTGTAACACTTTATTGCAGTTCGAATAGGCTAATTACTTGCGTTTAAAAAACCTTCGGTTAACACTAAAAGTCCATAATTATAATCCAAGGAATGTATCTATGAAAAAAGCCCTCAAATTTGCCTGTATTACCTGTGCAGTATCAATTGCATTAACAGGTTGCAGTCAATCTAATAATTCAGCCTCTACCCCTGTGGCAACTGAGCAAACACGACAAGTAAAAACCTATAACGCTAAAACCTTTTTTGATACAACATCTATCATGGGCAGTAGCTTTTCCCCGACTGGCGATAAAGTTCTAGTTAGTAGCGATGAAAGCGGTATTTACAGCTTGTATGAAGTTGACGTAAAAACAGGTAGCAAAACGCGCCTAACCAATTTTGAAGACAGCACCTACCCTATTCGCTATTTCCCAAATGATGAGCGTGTACTATTTACCAAGGACTCAGGCGGTAATGAGCGCTACCATGTTTATGTGCGTGAAGTTGATGGTTCAATCAAAGATTTAACCCCAGGGGAAGAAACCCGCGCGAGTTTTGCAGGCTTTACTAAAGATGGCAGTCAGTTTTTTATTACCAGTAATCAACGCGATGCCAAGTTTATGGACTTGTATCGCGTAGATAGCAAAACCTATAAAGTCACGCCCGTTTATCAAAACACACAAGGACTAGATGTGGGCGCAATTAGCCCCGATGGACGCTACATTGCGCTGTCTAAAAATAATACCAATAAAGACAGCGATACGTTTATTCTTGATACCTATAAGAAAACCCTCAAGCCGCAATTAATTTCAAAACACGATACACCAGCACAATATACGCCTGAGACCTTCTCTATAGACAGCAAATATTTATACTACTCAACAGACGCTAAAGGAGAGTTTTCAGAGGTGTGGCAATATGAGCTCGCCACAGGCAAGCACAGTCCAGCATTAAAAGGTGATTGGGACGTTAGCTTTATTGATTTTTCTAAATCTGGGCGATACCAAGTAAGCGGTGTAAATGCTGATGCCAGCACAAAGGTCACAGTAAAAGACACGCAAACAGGGGATGAAATTGCCATGCCTAAATTACCTGCGGGAAATCTACGTGGTGTGAATTTCTCAAGCGATGAGAAAACCATGGCGTTTTATTTAAATTCAGATACCTCACCAAGCAACTTATTTGTTTGGCAAGTTGGCAGTAATGAAGCCAAGCAACTTACCAACACATTAAGTGAAGATATAGATCAAAACGACTTAGTAGAGAGCACCATTGTGCACTTTAAAAGTTTTGATGGTTTAGAAATACCGGGCGTATTATACAAACCAAAACAAGCCAGCAGCACCAATAAAGTACCTGCACTTATTTGGGTGCATGGCGGCCCAGGTGGGCAAAGCCGAACTGGTTATAGCGCAATGCAGCAACATTTAGTTAATCATGGCTATGCTATTTTTGCCGTCAATAACCGCGGTAGCTCAGGCTATGGTAAAACATTTTTCCATTTAGACGATAAAAAACATGGCACCGATGATCTACAAGATATTATCTACGGTAAAAAACACTTACAAAGCCTAGATTGGGTCGATGCAGATAAAATCGGCATCATGGGTGGTAGCTACGGCGGTTTTATGACCGCAGCCGCGCTTGCCTTTAAACCGGAAGAGTTCAAAGTAGGTATCAATATTTTTGGTGTGACTAACTGGGTACGCACACTGAACTCAATTCCACCATGGTGGGAAAGCTTTAAAAAGGCGCTTTACGATGAAATGGGCGATCCTGCCACCGATGGTGAACGTCACCGTGCTATTTCACCGCTGTTTCATGCCGATAACATCACTAAGCCTTTAATGGTAATACAAGGTGCTAATGATCCACGCGTATTACAAGTTGAAAGCGATGAGTTGGTTGCTGCGGTTAAAGCTAATGGTGTGCCAGTAGAATATGTATTATTTGATGATGAAGGACACGGTTTTAGCAAAAAAGAAAACCGTATCAGCGCCTCAAACGCCTACCTCAACTTTTTAGATACTTACTTAAAAGAGTTATTTGGCCCACAAGGATAATTGCAAGCCAATTTATATTAAAGCCTGCTGCGTTTTCATGTACGCAGGCTTTTTATTACTTTTTTATTGCTTGGTTAATCTGGGTTCCAGTAAAGCGAACGCCAAACCAAATACAGCAGCCAAAATACCTAAAAACTCAAACCAACTATTGCCTGCATGTGGTATTGTTCGCGAGAGTTCATCTACGTTATAAAGTCGTTTACCTCCCTCGACTTCTTCAACAAATGATTCACCGATGTATTCATTCATTAACTTAAAACTGGGTACCCTTCTGGCCAGCATTTCACGAGTTTTTTCCTCTCTTTTCTCTCGGTTTGAATCAATAATATAATTGCTCCAATGAGTATATATATTTAGAGGTTCATCATTTTTGATCACACCCAGTGATTTATATTCGTAAAAGCGTTCATTGAACAGATAATTTTTATGTCCTGCATAAAATAATGCACAGCCAAAAGAAATCAGAAACATAGCGAGGTATATAATTTTACGCTGTGCGACTGAGCTCTTTACTGCTTTACTTTTAAACCACAGCTCTAAATCGGGTATTTGCATGAGTCTTGTTTTGTCATGGCTGTAGGTAAGGGGCTTCATAAACTCATCAATTGAAAGGTCTAATGCTATCAATAAAGCTCTAAATATTTCATTCGAGGGAATTGATTTATCGTTTTCAAGTTTTGATATATATACCTACTTGCTGGGCAAATTCAGGTTGGCTCAATTTTTTATTATTTCTTAGCTGCTTTAATTGCTGACCTAATGTACTCATCTTAATGCTTCCTTTTTTAAAGTGAGATTAGATTCTTGGTAATTCATGCAGAGATAAGAAGCTGAATATTGAAGAATAGACAAGAATATTAGCAGGTTAGTATATAAGAGTCGAGCTGATAGCTGATAGCTGATAGCTGATAGCTGATAGCTGATAAAAATGATGTTTGGATTTATTAATAAGTAAATTATTTATTGCTTGTTATTGAGGAAATAACAAGTGGCGGAGTGGACGGGACTCGAACCCGCGACCCCCGGCGTGACAGGCCGGTATTCTAACCAACTGAACTACCACTCCGCAGTGGTATGTGCATGGGGTAATGCACTTACTAATTTTGTTACGATATCAAATGGCGGAGTGGACGGGACTCGAACCCGCGACCCCCGGCGTGACAGGCCGGTATTCTAACCAACTGAACTACCACTCCGCAGAGATATCTTTTTACTTGTCATTACTTAATTTGTTGGCGGAGTGGACGGGACTCGAACCCGCGACCCCCGGCGTGACAGGCCGGTATTCTAACCAACTGAACTACCACTCCAGCATACAAATTTTGTAATATAACAGTGTTTAAATAGTTGGCGGAGTGGACGGGACTCGAACCCGCGACCCCCGGCGTGACAGGCCGGTATTCTAACCAACTGAACTACCACTCCAGCGCGTATTTAAACTGTTATTTTTTCTTATTGGCGGAGTGGACGGGACTCGAACCCGCGACCCCCGGCGTGACAGGCCGGTATTCTAACCAACTGAACTACCACTCCATAATAAGAATATGTTTTACAACCATATGTTGTGTAAGTGTTGGCGGAGTGGACGGGACTCGAACCCGCGACCCCCGGCGTGACAGGCCGGTATTCTAACCAACTGAACTACCACTCCAGCTTTTACTTACAAATTGTCGAAAATTGGCGGAGTGGACGGGACTCGAACCCGCGACCCCCGGCGTGACAGGCCGGTATTCTAACCAACTGAACTACCACTCCGCATTTTCGTTGCTGTCTGAGTCTCCCCTGACAGCGGCGTGAATAATACGAACCAGCCCCTACTTCGTCAAGGGCTTTTTTGTTTTTTTACAGGTTTTTTAGTCATCTGACATCGAAAGGTTTAAAATTTCACCTGTTTTGTCATTTTTTGAGCCATTTTCTGCATCAGTTGTTTTTTGCTGATCTGATTTTTTTGCCTCGGTTGCTTTCTTTTTCTTTAAAAAAGCAAAATTCAATTTAAGTTTTATCGGTTTATTCTGCACAAAAACACGAATACATAACCAACCAATAAATAATATGGCCAAATTCCCACCAATAATTAAACTAACCATTAATCCCGTGGCCATTACTTTTGGTTTTATAACAGGCTCTGGAATATTTTCTTCCTTAATGAGGCTCGCTTTTGGAATTTCAGGAATAACTTCTATCGGTCTTTCTATTTCAAATAAATAGGTTGGCAACGTAGCCATAAACTCTCTGTCATTTACTGTTGAGCCAAACACAGAAATTTCAATGTTGTAACGTCCCCATCCGTAATCTTGTAAAGCCAGTTCTCTTACTGCGGTGTTATTAGTGTCTAAGTAAAATACTTGCTCTTCATTATTGGGATAATAAATTTTCCCTTGCATGATCACGGTTTCAGGCTTTAATAACTTTTCATCAATATTTATAGTAATACGGTGATCGTCCCCCTCATCGGTTGCTTCAACTGAGGTAAAACTAAAAGGCGGCTCATGCACAACTATAGTGTCTTGAACAACTCGTCGCTCAAGGACATCGGTGGTAATATAAAGTTCTGGCCGCCACTCGCCTGGAGTGAAATTTAAGGTAAACTCACCCGTAAACACACCGTCTTTTGCACTTTCATCAAATCCGTAGCCATCGTCTTTAAATTCAGTAACTTGCTGTATGCCCGCTCCAAAATTTTCAAAATTTTCATTATTGGTACTCACAAAACTCACATTGAGCGATACCGCATCTTTGAAAAGATTAGCGCGAATGGGCTCGCCATCATTTAAAATCTCACCGGTTACCTTTACAGTTTCACCCTGAAAAAGAATCTTAGGGAGTGGATCAACCTTAAGTGATAGCTCACCAATTACAACAATACGGCTCTGTGGCATTATTTGGCCAATAACTTGCCATGGCCCAGGCATAGGGTTGCGAATAACCACTAGGTCGTAATTTAATTCGTCGTACCAATCTAGGCTGGTGTTTCTTACCGCATTGGTTGCAAAGTATTTAGTGCCATCGGGTCTAACTAAAATAACGGCAGGCGAGCCAGGACGTCTAAAAAATATTAATTTTATTTCATCAATTTTGTCATCTATACGAAAACGGTTATCCAGTAACGGTATTTCATTTTGTTTTCCGCTGCCTTTTAACTCTTCAACTTGTTTAACGCTGTGTGCATCGGGAATGAAGCACGCAGCGATTAAAAACAGTGAAACTACTAATAGCGTTTTCATAATAGTGCCTTATTCAGCGCGCCATAAACAATGGCCGCCCTCCTTTTGTACAATGTCTAAACGTGATTGATGTGCGCTTTGCTCTGCTTCGTTTGCTGCTACAACAACCAATGGGGCTCTATCGCTGTTTAAGCGCCTAATGCCGCCCTTTTGATCTTCACTTGAGTCATCTTTATTTTGATTAAGATTTAGCTTTACTTGTCCCCCGGTCATTGCCAGGTAAACATCGGCTAAAATCTCAGAATCCAGTAAGGCGCCGTGTAACGTCCGCTTAGTGTTATCAACATCGTAGCGACGGCAAAGCGCATCTAGGTTGTTCTTTTGTCCTGGATGCAAGTCACGCGCCATTTTAAGGGTATCAAGCACGCCACAAAAATCATGGGTGTTTTGATAACCTTGATTTAATAACGCAAATTCATTATCCATATGACCAATATCGAACGGCGCGTTATGAATAACGAGTTCTGCGTCTTTAATATAGTCAAAAAACTCTTGGGCAATGTCTCTAAAAAGCGGTTTGTCACGTAAAAATTCGTTGGTAATACCGTGAACGTCGATTGCTTCTTCTTCAATGCTGCGTTGTGGATTTATGTAAACGTGAAAATTATTGCCGGTTAACCGACGATTCATTAGCTCCACACAGCCTATCTCAATAATACGATGCCCTTGTTTAGGGTCGATGCCGGTGGTTTCTGTATCTAAAACTATTTGTCTGCGTGCCATATCGAATTAAGCCTGACTCTGGTATCTTTCTATAATCACTTTATTGTACATAATATCAAGGTAAAACAGTGCAAAAAACCGTAGAGATTTACACCGATGGTTCGTGTTTAGGTAATCCAGGCCCCGGTGGTTATGGTATTTTTATGATTTATGAAGCCCATGAAAAAAAATTAAGCCAAGGTTACAAACTCACAACAAACAACCGCATGGAAATGCTAGCTGCCATTGTTGCGCTAGAATCACTTAATCGTTCATGCCCTGTTACCCTGACTACCGATAGCCAATACGTAAAACAAGGCATTGAGTCGTGGATCACCAATTGGAAAAAACGCGGTTGGCAAACCTCTGCTAAAAAGCCGGTTAAAAATGTCGACTTATGGAAACGTCTCGATAAAGCCTGCGCCGAGCACGACGTTACCTGGAAATGGGTAAAAGGTCACAGTGGCCATAAATATAATGAAATTGTTGACGACCTTGCACGTGATGCGGCCAGCGGCAACAACTTAATTGATGATGAAGGTTACCAACCGTAACCCTCAATATCGCACTATTTTTTATTTTGCTGATAATGTTGCTTTGAGGTCTGCCTAAGCCCTACCCCTTTTATTGGCGCAAATTGTGGCCGTGCATGCCACTTAGGTTTTATTGGCGTAAGTGGCGCAACACGCTTTCGTGCCACCAGCAAATATACACTGCCCATAGGTTTTAAATATTGCTTGGTAAAGCTGCGCCAAAACGCAAACCGCGACAACCGGTTACCGCGTGCCAACGATGAATAAATAAAGCGCTCATCGGCCACAATTTCAAACCCAAGCAAATTAAGCCAGTCTTTTACCCGTGCAGGGGTAAAAAAGCGCCCTGTCCACGGTAATTTTTGACCACTAAATGGCAGTAATTGCGCTAACCCACAAAAGCTAAAAGGATTAAAACCGGTAATGGCAATATAACCGCCGGGAATAAGCGTACGATGAGCCTCACGTAATATATGATGCGGATCTGAGTGATACTCTAAACAATGGCTCATAATGCACGCATCTATACTGTGCTCATAAAAAGGCAGTTCGTCTATGTCAGCCACCACTCCGGTATAAGGGCCTGGCTCTGCAACGCATACTTGATGCTTAATGGAACTTTTGCTGGTATCTAACTCGCCACTTAAATTACCCAATTTAAGCATATGATAGCCAAACATACGTGGTAACCACGGCGACAATTTGCGTTCTATATCACAACGTAAATAATCACCATGCGGAAACTGTTGCCATGACAACGGTTTGGGGCCTTCTTGAAAACTAAGGGCTGGTTTCATTATATAAGCTCGTTATAATATTAATTAAATACCACTTTATAGAGCAACGATACATGGTGCAAGTCAAAGCAATTAAAGCCTTTTCTGATAACTACATTTGGTGCTTAACCACCGAGCATAATAATCAAGCGTGGGTGGTTGACCCTGGCCAATCTGCGCCGGTCACTGAGCATTTAGCACAGTATAATTTAACCCTAGGCGGTATTTTAATAACGCATCATCATTATGATCACACTGATGGCGTTGCCCAATTAGTAAAACAGTATCCAAACATTGAGGTTTACGGTCCCAGTAACAGTCCATTTAAAGGAATAACAGAGCCTTTAAATGAAGACCAAACGATTACCGTTTTAGGCACCTCATTTAATATTATCACCACGCCTGGCCACACACTCGATCATATTTGTTATGTTAATGATGCACTTGCCTTTACTGGCGACACATTATTTAGCGGTGGTTGTGGGCGCTTATTTGAAGGCACTCCAGAACAAATGTGGCATTCATTTAATAAACTTAGTGCACTACCAAGTGATTGCAAAGTGTATTGCACTCATGAATACACCCAGACGAATTTGGCGTTTGCAAAAGCGGTTGAGCCACGAAACCCCGAGTTACTAGCTTACAGCCAGCAAGTGGATGAATTGCGTAATAAAGATGAAATAACGTTGCCAAGTACCATAGGCCAAGAGCTAAAAATTAACCCTTTTATGCGTAGCAATTTGCCAAACATTATAGAATTAATACCAAAAGAATATTGTTTAGTTACAAAAAACAATGAACCTTGGGAAAACTTTGCTAGTCTGAGAAAGTTCAAAGATCATTTTTAATTTGGGCCTGTTGACCTTTCAAGGTTAAACATGCGCTAGCAACAACAATAAAAAACGATTAGTTAATAAACAACAAGTTAACATTTTCTAATCATATTTGTTTGGAACTTTTAACGGTCATAAGTGGCAATGTTGACTCATTATGGGTAGTATTCGCCGAGTTTTTTACCCTATGTATTGGTATTTATGAATAAATCTCCTCTTTTATTGGTCTTAGCGATGACGCTAAGCGGTTGTCAAACTCTGACAACGTTAAACACAGATTCACAAAATCAGGCACTAGAGCAGCTTGAAGGCGCAAGCCCAAACGATATTAGCACGGCGCTGATGATGAACGCGCAATATCAACAAGTGAACGATATCGAAGAGGAAGCCCCTGTGTTTGACGATGTTTGGGAGCGTATTCGTTACCAATTATCTATCGATATTCCCCAAAATCGCCCAGTAGTCGCTGAACGTAACTATTATGCGCGCCATCAGGCTTACCTAGATCGTATTTCTAAACGTGCTGAGCCGTATTTACACTTTATTGTTGAAGAAATTGAAAAGCGTGAAATGCCAATCGAAATTGCACTTTTACCTATAGTAGAAAGTGCTTTTGACCCTTATGGCTACTCGCATCGCACCGCATCGGGTATTTGGCAATTTATGCCAGCAACCGGCGAGCGTTTTGATTTAAAACAAAACTGGTGGTATGACGGCCGTCGCGACATTGTGCAATCAACTCGCGCAGCGCTTGATTATCTCTCATACTTACACAAAACCCTTGAGGGTGACTGGCTGAACGCAATTGCAGCTTATAACTCAGGTGAAGGCCGCTTACTGCGTGCGATTAAAAAGAATCGTAAAAAGCATTTACCTACCGATTTTTGGTCACTTGATTTACCTCGTGAAACCACTGCCTACGTGCCTAAATTATTAGCATTAGCCGATTTATTAAAGCGCGCTGATGATTTTAATGTGTCATGGAAGCCTATCATTAACGCGCAAGTGGTTGAAGTGGTCAATATTGAGTCACAGATTGATTTAGCGCTGGCAGCCGATATGGCTGACATGACCCTTACCGAGCTATACAGACTAAACCCTGGATTTAACCGCTGGGCAACAGACCCTGATGGCCCACACTTTTTATTAATACCCACGGATAAAGTAGAGCAATTTACAGAAAAATTGGCTGCAACTGACATTAAAAATCGTCTTCGCTGGCAACAATACAAAGTTAAAAAAGGTGATAGCCTGTCGGTAATTGCCAGTAAATTTACCACTAGCACCAATGCAATAAAGTCATTAAATAAGCTTAATTCAAACGTAATTCGTGTTGGCCAACAAATTTTAGTGCCGCTAACAGATGGTAAAATTAACAGTGAACATTTACCTCAGCAAGTACGCGCGGCCGCTAATAAAAGTTTGCGTACTAAGCTCTCACACACGGTAAAAAGTGGCGACACATTGTGGGACATAAGCCGCGAATACGATGTCACTATGGGTGAATTAGCTAAGTGGAATAAGTTGAAGAAAAATGCAGTACTGCGTTTAAATCAAAAATTGGTTGTTTATAAATCAGCAAATCAGCCTAAAGAGTCAGCGAATAACACCAATCGCACTATTACTTATAAAGTGCGTCGGGGTGATTCATTAGCGCGTATAGCCTCTAAGTTTAATTTAACCGTGAGCGATATAATTAAATGGAATGACTTGGCTGGGCAAAAATACTTACAGCCAGGCCAAAAGCTTAAATTAAAAGTAGATGTAAGAAGTAGCTGATCCTTATTGTAATAAACTGTTAAATAAAAAAGAGCGCATGCGCTCTTTTTTTGTGCCTGCTAAAAACCTTAGCTTACAATGCCCAAAGGCTGTGCGGTTTGCCATGCCCCGCGAGTAAAATCGGGAATATCTATTGAGCGGCTACGCTCACTCACAGACTGGGCTGATAACGGCGAAATAACCGACCATGCCGCCCCATCATAAACGTCTTGATCTAGCGGTTCACCATTTCTTAAGCAGTAAATCATCCGCCAAAACATTAAAAAGTCCATGCCACCGTGACCACCATTGCGCTGCGCCTCTTCACCCATTTTTGTCCACAAGGGATGGTCGTACTGCTCATACCATGCGCTCATATCATAATCCCACTCATGAAAACTTTTTGAGCCACCAGTTTCAAGGGCAATACGATTAGGGAAACCTGCAAACACGCCATTCGTGCCTTGTATTAAGTTATGTCGTGAGTACGGCCGAGGGGTTGTCGTATCGTGCTGCACCATAATACTGCGCCCTTTGAGAGTTTTAATCAGCGTCGTGTTCATGTCACCGGCAATATAATTGAGCTGGTTACGGGGGTGTTCGGCAGCAAACTCACGTTGCGCATAGGCGCTTCGGCCAAGTGAAGGTGAGCTCATTGAGGTTAAAAAATCGAACCGATCGCCACGATTTATATTCATGTATTGCGATACCGGCCCTAATCCATGCGTAGGATATAAATTACCGTCACGTCTTGCATGCCACTGCGTTCGCCATGAGCCTGTTTTGTGCTCAAGCTCTTTCATTTGCCAGCGCAGTTCATGAATATACGCCGCTTCGCCATGTAACAGCTCCCCAAATACACCTTGGCGTACCATGTTTAATACCATTAACTCGTCGCGGCCGTAGTTAACATTTTCCATCATCATGCAGTTTTTTTGCGTACGCTCTGCGGTATCGACAATTTGCCACATTTCATCAACAGTCAGTGCCAGAGGCACTTCAACAAAAGCATGTTTTGCGCTGTTCATGGTATCGATAGCCATTGGCGCATGCCATGCCCATGGTGTTGAAATAATCACAATATCAATATCTTGTCGTTCGAGCATTTGTTGATAAGCGCGCTCACTGCCACTATACAATGCAGGCTTTGCCACTCCCGTATCAACTAAATAATTAGCGGCACGTTCTAAAACCTCTGTATGAGTATCGCAAATAGCCACTATTTGAGTGCCTTCAATATGGCTCATACGCTTTACATGGCCAAACCCGCGCTGACCCACACCAATAAACCCTACTCTCACCACATCCATTTTAGGTGCGACCAAACCGATAACGGAGCGCCCTTGTTGCATAGGCGCGCTAGTATGAACACTGCCACTAGATGCACAGCCACTAACCACACCAGCAGCGGCAGCTACACTGGCTGCCTTTAAAAAATCCCGACGATTAAATTGCTTCATTACTTATCCCTTTTGTTATTATTTTTAACTTACCTAATGGCGGTTAATGGGTAAAGGGCCAAAGAGGTAAGCTGCATAAAAATAGGTTTAAAAGGGATAAAAATTCGCATTGTGTTATTGTTTGGGGTTATAGTCGAAAAAAATATTATTTCCTAACTTATTATGTCTTATATAAAAACCATCACATTTTTTTTAGTTATTGTACTAACGGGTTGCTCAGAGTCTGCAACCCACACTTCCTCGCTCGAAAACAGTCCGGGCGTTAGTTTAAATAATATAAAACAGCATATTAAAACCCTTGCCTCTGATGACTTTGAAGGTCGCGGTCCATTAACATTGGGTGAAGTAAAAACCGTTGGCTATTTGAGTGAACAATACAAAGCCATAGGGTTAACTGGTGCCTATAACGGTGATTTTTTACATCCGGTTAAAATGGCTATGATCACCGCAGATCAAAACATGCAATTGACCATGGGTGATTTAAGCTTTAAAGCGGGTAAAGACTTTACTGCTCGTACTAAACAATTACAGCCTGTTATTGATGTTCGCAATTCTGATGTGGTCTTTGTCGGTTATGGTATAAATGCCCCTGAATATAACTGGAACGACTACGCCAATATTGATGTAACTGGTAAAACCGTTATTGTGCTGGTAAACGATCCGGGCTTTGCCACTCAAGACGATACGTTATTTACTGGTAATGCCATGACTTATTATGGTCGTTGGACTTATAAATATGAAGAAGCCGCGCGCCAAGGCGCTAAAGCGGTATTTATTGTTCACGAAACAGCTCCTGCCGCATACCCTTGGGGGGTAGTTGAAAGCTCAAATACAGGCACTAAATACAGTCTAATGGATAACAACCTCAATGCATCTGAATTGCCCGTTATGGGCTGGCTAACACTCGATGCCACCGAGCAAATATTTGCATCAGCACACTTAAATTACCAACAATTAAAACAACAAGCACTTAGTGAGCAATTTCAAGCTAAAGCGTTGAATTTAAAAGCAACCCTTGCATTTAAAAACGAAGTGTCACATGCAAAATCACATAATGTGGTCGCAAAAATCACAGGCAGTGAAAGCCCAGATGAATACATCGTTATTAGTGCCCATTGGGATCACTTTGGCACTAAACAAACCGACAGCGGTCCTAAAATTTATAATGGCGCCGTTGATAACGCATCAGGCACCGCGGCCACCCTTGAGATTGCTCGAATAATGCAAAAAATGCATCAGCAAACACCGTTTAAACGCTCGATTATTTTTGCCAACTTCACCGCCGAAGAAACCGGTTTAATTGGTTCAGCGCAGTTTGCCTCTGGTGACGTGATCCCAACAAAGAATATGGTTGCCCTACTAAATATTGATGGGATGAACGTACTCGATAGCACCGACTATATTTTACAGTACGGTAAAGACCTCTCGACTATGGAACACTATTTAGCTAAAGCCGCAAACGCGCAAGGACGTCAAGTTAAACTGGATCCTCGTGCGCAAAATGGCTTATTTTTTAGATCGGATCATTTTTCACTCGCCAAACAAGGTGTGCCAAGCTTACTGTTTATGAGCCTAGGTGATACCGATCCTGACTACATCACTCATAAATACCATAAAGAAGCTGACGATTACTCAGCAGATTGGTCATTAGGTGGGGTAAAAAAAGATGTAGAACTGATTGTTGATATAGCCTCACAACTGGCGAATAACGGTGATTGGCCAAAATGGACAAGCGAGTCTGACTTTAAAGCCAAACGCACCGCTGACAAAAAATAAATACAATTAAACATTACTACTTAACCTGAACTCTGGATAATAAATCTATCTCAAGCAGCTATTTTCAGCGCTAACTGCGTTGAATTTACTTGCAATAGGCTAGCTATTGACGCGTAATTTCGCCTTGTTTTCACTGGAAATCTCTGGTAGAGAAAAATAAACATAAATATCATTTTTGATTCAATACGTTAGTAAATCTCTTAACCAGAGTTCAGGTTACTTAAAATCCTCCTACTCGGAGGATTTTAGTTTTACCCGTGCCTGTGTAAGCAATGTTTCAGCTTTTGCCCCTAAATACACATATATCGCTAAAGCAATTAAAAGTCCCACCACTGCAAGCATCATCGCTATAGCTGGCATTAAATACTCTGATTGCCCTAATGCGGCTTTAAACATAGTGAGTAGTGCTTCAATTGATATAGCAATTAACACGGTAGAGATAAACCGGGTAATGGTTCGTCGTGTTGATGAGTGTCTAAAAATATCTTTATGCATGAGGATTTCTTCCTCAAGAATTGTTTTGCCAAGATCAAAAACAGCCAATGCTAACGTGATATAAATAATGATACTAAAGGGTTCTAGGGGATCGGACGAACTATTTAAGTGAGTTATTAATTCATAGATGTCGATAAATACGATGTTGAGTAAAAAAAGCACCAAACTAAATAAGCACGCCACAATAATGCCATAACCTGCTTTAAAATAAGGTGACATAGTCGCACGAGCAGTATCACCCATCACAAACTCAATAAGCTGCGTTAAACTTACATCAACAACTAAATAATGTTGATTATTGATAGGTTTGTTTAATTCTTTAATCGCAGATATACATAAATGGTTGGTCGCAATAGAAATATAAGGCGCAGTAAAACAAATAGCATTACAGGCTTTTACATTTAAAAAATAAGGCCGCTCACTTAAATCCTGATTATTGCCTCTCTGTGCTAATTTTTTATTGTAGGCACGTTTAAAACAAACGTTATTGCCCTGTTGTGAGCCCTTCTCGTCCAAACAGTATTGTAATTCTAAAAAAGGATAATGCTTTGTTAAATAGCGCATATCACGATTATTAGCGATGCCGTCATCTATACTCATTAAAATTGATTCTAATAAGCTATGTATTATCTGCTCATATTCGTTATAGCGCTCAACACTACTTATATAACTCATTCTCGCCATAGTTAGGCTCCTTGAATACCCTAATCAACAGCTAAGCAAGTTTAAAACCAAAAATTAAAGAATATAAAAATCAATAGATTAAATTAAATACATTGATGCCATTGCACTATTTTAGTGACAACTGCACACACTATTTCTCGCCACGCACAAAAAAGCAGCTGAGTATTTACTACTTAGCTACTTTTTATGTCTCGTTTATAAATTACATAAACGCTTTCATCCGTAATGTAATTACTGAATTTTTGCGAACTCTTCTTTTGAAAGCTCACCGTTGCTATCAACATCTAAATCATCAAATAATTGAGCTAGTTGTGAGTTAGCTTGTGCTTCAGACTGGCTAATAACGCCGTCGCCATCAGTATCGAAAGAATCAAAGTCAACCGCAGCAAAAGCCGCTGAAGATGAAGCAAGTGCAATTAAAGCGAGTGTTTTAGTAAATGTTTTCATAATTAATCCTTAGGCTAAATGCCTTAATTAAAATGGTAAGAAGTCCTTTTCAAAGATCCTTAAGGGAAACTAGTACGCTGAAAATTCGTCTTTAGAAAGTTCACCATTACCATCTACATCTAGCTCTGCAAATTGCTCCATAAGCTCAGCAGCAACCGATGCCTCTGCTTGGCTGATGGTGCCACTGCCATCTACATCAAGCGTTTCAAAGTCTGTGCTTGCAAATACTGCAGATGAAGAAGCAAGCGCCATTAATACCAGTGTTGATTGTAACTTTTTCATAATATAATCCTTCAAAGTGTGCAATGTTCGTCAAATAAAAAATAATTGGCTCAAAACTATCAACCTCATATCCTTGCGATTCTTTGTCATAGGCTCCCTTGCCTATTTAGGTTGTCTTGGGCAACTCAGAATCAGTGGTAGTATTGAGCACTAAAGCTGGTTACGCCTTAGAAAACTCTGCTTTAGATAACTCACCGTTTTGGTCAGTATCAAGCTCAGTAAACTGGCTCATAAGTGAGGCGTCAACTGATGCTTCAGCTTGGCTAATAGCGCCGTTGCCATCCACATCGAGTGTGTCAAAATCGGTTGCTGCAAAAGCCGCTGATGAAGAAGCTAAAGCCATTAATACCAGTGTTGATTTAAGTGTTTTCATAATGTAATTCCTTCATTAGGTTGTGCGATAAAAGCGATATGCTTTATCACGTTTTTTGCTAAATACAGCTTAGGTAGTACAACTTCGATGCCATGTTTTTAAAGTTATTTAAAAACATGAAGTTAGAATGATTTTGAAGCATTTTAATAAAAATAAACCATGATTTTGTTGCTTTTTAGCAACAACCACTGAGGCTGAAATAAATAAACATTTAGAATCAATAAGTTAAATTATAATAAAAAGAGACATGGGAATGAAAAAACCGGAAAAATCATGTTTAGAGCAGTTATGAGAATAAACCGACTCTGAACACATCCGACATACTTACTTTAACGGTATAAAATAATACGCATAACGCATTGAAATATAATAACTAAAATAATATTTCTATTATTTTTATAAAAATTTTTTAAGAGCGAATTAAAAACTATCGTTTTGTTGCCAAATGGCGAATTGGGATGAAAAAAGCTGTATAAGAGAATAGTCGCTAGCTATGTGTTGCTCTAAAAATCAATAAACTAGTCGCTCATACTCATAAGGGCTATGAGCATGAGCAATGTGTTTTACAAAGTCTGCTTTATTTCCAACCTTGCAGCCATTTTTGTTGATCTTTTAAATCGCGCCACTGGATTGGGTATTGGTTTTTTGACATTACCGCCTCAGTGATACATTCAATGACGTTGCCGTCTTCATCAAACTCAACCTCAACAATAATAAAATGTTTTTCCTTATTAATTGCTGGGATCGCTGTCCATTTACTATTAAGCAGTTTTTTAGGATTTAATTTATTCATACTACGCCTTCTAAGTTTTCTGCTTGAACATACGCATCAGAGCCATTTTTAGTTTTATTAATCTGATATTCAAGACACTAATAACGTGCCTTTATACATTTGCATTTGGCAATGAAAAGCATATTCCCCCACTTTAAGTGCTGGTAGCTCAACAGTGTTATTCTCACCCATAGCGAGCGTTTTACTGATATCGAGTGAAGGAAACACCACCGTTTCGGCGCATGGGGCGCTGTCTTGTCGATTAAACGTCAGCGTTACTTTTTTATCAGCAGCCACTTTAATATGGGCAGGATAATAAACGCCGTTATTAACCACTATCGTTATTTTGTTATTATTACTCTGCACTTGCTTAGGTTTGTATAGCCAAAACCAGTAAATAATAACCGCAATTAACAACGCGCCGAGTATATTGATCATCAACATAATGCTACTCCTATTTATAAAATTACGATTTACTGGGTTTAAAAAAGCGCAGGCGATTGGCGTTTGTGACCACAGTTAGTGATGACAACGCCATAGCAGCACCTGCAACAACCGGGTTGAGTAATATACCAAAAAATGGATATAACAGCCCCGCAGCAATTGGAATACCTGCCACATTGTAAATAAATGCACCAAATAAATTTTGCTTAATATTGACTATAGTGGCGCTACTAATCGCAATGGCATCGCCAAGACTCTGTAATGAACCACGCATTAAGGTGATATCAGCGCTCTCTATCGCCACATCGGTGCCAGTGCCAATAGCAAACCCAACATCAGCCTGTGCCATTGCCGGCGCATCGTTTATACCATCACCAGTCATACCGACTATTTCACCTTTAGCTTGGCGTTTAGTTACTTCACTGGCTTTGTCATCAGGCATTACTTGGGCAATAAAGTCCTTAATACCGACTTTGTTAGCGACGGCTCTGGCGGTAGCTTGGTTATCACCGGTCAGCATAACAACATGGATACCTTTGTTTTGTAGACGTTTAATGGCCTCTGCTGAATCGTCTTTTATCGGATCGGCTACCGCTATAATGGCTTGTAGTTGGGTATCAATAGCAAAATACATTGGCGTTTTAGCGGCGCTGGCTAATTGCTCAGCTTGCTCTTTTGCCTCTGCAATACTGATATTGTGTTGGCTCATAAGCGCTTCATTGCCAAACAATAAAGTTTGTCCATTTAATCTGCCTGTAACACCTTGCCCCGTCACAGCGTTAAAATCGCTGACTTTTTCAATCGTGATATCTTCATTTTCAGCATAATTTACAATAGCTTGCGCTAAAGGATGTTCAGAGCCGCTTTCAAGACTAGCGGCAAGCTTTAGCACGTGTACTTTATCGCTGTCATTAAAATTAATGATATCGGTAACGGTGGGTTTTCCTTCTGTGATCGTGCCAGTCTTATCTAAAATCATGGTGGTTATTTTAGAGGTGGTTTGCAGCGCTTCTCCATTACGAATAAGTATTCCCGATTCAGCGGCTTTACCTATCCCAACCATAATTGACATAGGGGTTGCTAAACCCAGCGCACACGGACAGGCAATGATAAGCACCGTGGTCACGGCTACTACCGCATAAGCAATGCTCGGCTCGGGGCCAAAATTAAGCCATGCAAGGCCCGCGAGCACTGCAATAATCATTACCGTAGGAACAAATACGCCGGATATTACATCGGCTAAACGCCCTATGGAGGGTTTAGAATTTTGTGCTCGTTTAACCATATTAATAATACTGGCAAGTGTGGTTTCACTGCCAATATGGGTGGCTTTAAATAGCAACGTGCCACTTTTATTAATACTGCCTGCAACAACGGTATCGCCCTCACTTTTGTTCACTGGCATAGGCTCACCCGTGAGCATTGACTCATCCACTGAGCTGCTACCTTCAATGACTTCACCATCCACGGGGATTTTTTCACCGGGGCGTACACGCACAGTCTCGTTTTTTAGTACCTCACTAATAGCTATATCTTGCTCTTTGTTATCACGCACTACCCGAGCGGTTTTTGGCTGCAAACCGATTAAGCGTTTTATCGCCTCAGAAGTACGACCGCGGGCTTTTACTTCAAAGGCAAGGCCTAGGCTAATTAAACCGATGATCATCGCTGAGGCTTCAAAATAAACATGCCTAGCCACCTCGGGTAACACGCTTGGCGCAATGACTACCATCATAGAATACAACCACGCGGTACCTGTGCCCAACGCAATCAGTGTATCCATATTGGCGGTGTGGTTTTTAAATGACTGCCATGCGCCGTTGTAAAACTGTTTACCCGCAATGGCCATAACCACTAAAGTGACTATACCAACAATAAACCAGCCAATGCGCTGCGCGTTGGTGGTAACACTCATATCAAAAATAAGCCCATACAACATAAGCGGAGCGCCAACGCCTAGCGCCAATACCATATTTCGCATTAGCTTTTTATAGTGTGCGCTATCGGCTTTGGCTTTTTCATCTAGCGCGTCTTGCTCCGACTCGCTTTTCATTGGCTTAGCCTTGTAACCAATATTTTCGACTGCTTCAATCAGCTCAGCTGATGGCGCATTGCCTTCAACTTGCACACTGCGATCAGCAAAGTTCATTTCAACACGCTGCGCACCTGATACGCTTTTTAGCGCTTTTTCTATTTTTGCGACGCAGCTGCCGCAATTGGCACCTTCAATTATAAAATTTTGCACTGTGTCTTTATTGTTGCTCATTTTGCTTCCTCGGAACTCACTTGTTCGTTAAGGGGATCTACAAAGGTCTCAATTAAACTACATATATCAGCACTTGCGGCACCATCGCTTGAGTTTTCCCACTGTTTTACCGCTGCTTGCATACGCGTTCTTAGTTTGAGTGTTTCTTGAAATAGCCGCTCTGTTTCTTCGAGCCGTTTAGTTATTAATTGTCGTGTCAGTGGACACGGACAATTCCCTTGCTCCGACTGAGCAACTATTTGCTGAATATCTTTAATAGAAAAACCAAGTTGCCGTGCACTAATAATAAACTTTAAACGCTGTTGATCGGCAGCGGTATACACTTGATAGCCATTGCTTTGGCTACGAATGGGGTTAAGTAACTTTATACGCGTGTAGTGCCGCACTGTATCTTGGGTCACTCCCATGATTTCAGCTAGCTGTTTAACATACATAACTCACTCCATCGGGTTTTAGTAGTGATATAATAAACCTATGTGTAACACACAGGTCAACCGCTATTTTAAAACTCAGGGAATGCGTTATCGGCACATTAAATAAGTGATTACGTTTGCTTAAAGAAGAGGAAGAATACAGCAGTCACAAAATAGTGACTGCTAGAAAATGTAGACGTTATTTTGCTACGAGTTAGGTTAACTATAGTTTAATTTGCTTCGCTACGCGATTGTTTAAGTGCTTCACCTAGCTGCCCAGCAATTGCTTGGATCTCAGGCATGGCTTCTTGCACTAGAGATTGTGACATTTGCATAGATGCTTGCATCACCTGTGGCATTTTTTTCAAAATAGCTTGCCCTGACTCTGTTTTATAAAAATCGAGCATATCGCTAATCTCTTGCTCACTAAATTGCTTATCATAAAGGTTAACCATCATAGGCTGCATTTTTTGCCAGCTCATTTTGGTTTTTAGCACCTTAGTCATATCGGCATAATATTTGTCAAATATTGGCTTTTCATCTGGCTTTACCCCCATTTGCACCGACATATTTTGCATCATGCCCTCAACTTGAGAATACATAGAGTCAACCATAGCGTCCATATCCATCACCTCTACCAGCTCATCAATTTTTTGTTGCTTAGTAGTTTGCGCTGCATATAGGCTAGTTGAAAAAATAAGTAGTGATAAAAGTAATACCTTACCCATATTAATATCCTTTTTGTATTTGAATTTACGCCATACTCACATGTTCAATAAGTGTTGTAAATGGGAACAACCAAAAAAACAAAAAGCCGAATAACTACCATTATTCGGCTTTTTGTCGTTTGTTAGGGTTAATCTTTTTCGATATTATCGAGTCCTTTCGTTCCATCTTTGGCTTTTAACTTATGATGAATAGCGGTTTTAATTAGCATATAACCACTAATGGGCGCCGTGATTAATAAAAATATAGTGATTAATATTTCTTTTACGCTTAAGCCACTAGCTGAATTGGCAAAAAATACCATCGCAGCCGTGAGTATACTTGCCATCCCTAAAGTGGTTGCTTTAGTTGGCCCATGTAAACGCATAAAAAAGTCCGGCAGTTTAATTAAGCCAATAGAGCCAATTAAAATAAAGAGCCCACCTAACAACAGCAATATTGATACGATCCATTCACTTATCATTTTAATACCTTACTCAATTATATCGCCACGAAGTAAATACTTACATACTGCCACGGTACTTATAAAGCCTAACATTGCGATAAGCAAAGCGGCTTCAAAATATAAACCTGTTCCCATACTGATGCTATATAAAATAATCAATGCAATAACGTTAATATACATTGTATCGAGCGCCAAAATACGATCTGGTACTGATGGACCAATAATAAGTCGCCATAAATTTAGTAGTAATGACAATCCAACCATTGAAAAAACAATCAGTAATACTGTATCTAACATTGAAATATCTCCTTTAGGGGAGCTTCGTAGCGTGCTTTTATTTGTTTGATAAGTGCTTGCTCATCATCTAAATCCAACACGTGAATTAATAAATATCGCTGCGCTGGTTCATCATCTTCATTAAGTGACTTAATGAGAGGATAAACCTCAGCACTTACTGTACCCGGCGTTAAAGACACACAACTAGCCAAAATAGTAATTGGCATTTCATGCATTAAATCGATAGGCACTTTAACAAAACCTGGACGTAAATTTTTTGAAGGGCCCAGTATTAATAAGGCCACTTGTAAATTAGCCACAATAATATCGTAAAGCACAATAAGTAACTGCTTAAACGCCAAGCCAGGCTTTAATATGAGTGGTTGTGGATCTCTAAATGACATACTGAATAAAGGAATAAGCAGTGCTAACAATGCACCCAATATAATATGCCCTACAGACACACTGTTATTTAATAATAGCCATACTATAAATAAAAATAGACTACGAAACGGTGTGGGTAACCAACGAAAACGAGCTTCTAAGCGCATTACAGACCTCCCTTGAGTACCGCATTAATACCACCACTAATATCGTGAAGTTGTGTTGCTGTTTCAAGTGCATATTGCGTTGCCAAATCACCAAAAACAACCAACAGTATTGAGCTTGTGAGCAGGCCAACAAGTACGATAACTTGCAACGGATGTGCATTAGCAACATCAGCAGCCTCACCGCCTTTGTCTTTATGCTCCCAAAACAAACTCGTGCCTGCACGTGATATAGCAACAATTAACGCTAAGCTCATAATTAAGTAAACAGGCCAAAATACCAGTGCTTGCTCACTGTTTAAGGTGGTTTTTAAAATCCAAATTTTACCTACAAAACCTGAAAGTGGCGGCATACCTATGACGGTTAGTCCAGCGATAATAAAACACGCCCCCAACAAGAATGGTTGTTTAACTGCGCGTCCGCCAACTAATCTGTCGCCGGCTTTACCTCGCTGAGTTGCAATTAAATCAGCCAGTAAAAATAGTGCTGCAGTCACTAACGTTGAGTGCACCAAATAATACAATAGTGCAGCTGTGGCGTTTATATTTTGAAGTGCAACCAGTGCCACTAAAGTACCCACAGAAACCAGTACTAAGTTTGCGGTAAGCTTACGTAAATCTTGTGCTGCCAACACCCCGATTGCCCCAATCACTATAGTAGCAATGGCCAACGCCCATAGCCAAGACTGCGCCATATGCTCAAGTTCACCGGCTTGTTCACCAAATACCACTGTATATACGCGTAAAGTGGCGTAAACACCTACTTTGGTCATAATCGCGAATAATGCAGCAACCACGGGTGTCGCACTTGAATAGGCATTTGGGAGCCATAAATGCAGTGGTAATAGTGCACTTTTAAGGGCAAATACTACAAGCAATAGTAACCCGCCCGCTTTAGCTAAATAAACATCATCACCAGTTAACTGCGGTACTTTATTAGCCATATCAGCAATGTTTAGGGTACCCAATACCCCATATAAAATACCTAAGCCGATTAAAAATACACTTGAGCCAACCAAGTTTAAAATAACGTAATGCAGTGCTGCACGTGTTTTTGGTTTACCGCCGCCGTGCATTAATAGCGCATAAGAAGCAATTAGTAACACTTCAAAAAAGACAAAGACGTTAAATAAATCACCCGTTAAAAACGCACCATTTACCCCTAATATTAAAAAATGAACCAAGGGATGGAAAAAGCTGCCTTGCTCGTCATCGCCGGCACACCCATATAAAACCACACCAAGACCTAAAAAGGCGGTTAAAGTAACCAGTAAAGTTGAGAGCATATCTGCTACCAGTACAATACCAAACGGCGCTGACCAGTTACCGATTGCATAAACAATAATCCCGTTATCTTTAACCTGAACCAGCAGTAATACTGTAATTACAAAGGTTAAAATAGCCATTAGGCTTGAAGTTAATCGCCGTGCAAATAAACTTTTGCCACACGGTGGCAGTAGCAGAATGATTGCCGCTAGCATAGGCATTAAAACAGGCAAAGATGCTAAATGCTGAATCATTTTCTCTCCTTGCGTTTACTTCTGGTTAGGGTGCCATCAACATGATCATTCCCTAAATCTGCTCGCCCTCGTATCGATAAAATAACCACAAACGCAGTCATGGCAAATCCTATCACAATAGCTGTTAATACTAAGGCTTGTGGCAGCGGATCGGCGTAATCAGCGCCAGTTCCAAGTACCACCGCTTTATTGATAGTTAAGCGCCCTGATGAGAATAAAAACAAATTAACCGCGTAAGAAATCATTGTCAGCCCCAATACCACTGGGAATGTGCGCGCTCTCAATAATAAGAACACACCACAGGTGACTAGCACGCCAACGCAAGATGCGTATAACAGTTCCATTAAATATTTACCTCTTCTTTCTCTGCGTTCGCTGTCATATTACCTAAGCTCGCAAGGATCATTAGCGTCGCGCCAACGACGGTTAAGTACACGCCCAAGTCAAATACAATGGCGCTAGCTAGCTCTGTTTTACCAACAAACGGAATATCAAAGTAATCAAACCAGGTAGTTAAGAATGGTTTATCGAAGAACCAACTTCCGACACCCGTAAACATGGCGATAGCGATACCTGATGCAATAATTTTTCGATAGTTAACATCAAAACGTTCATTAATCCACGCAGTACCATGGGCCATATATTGTAAAATAAAGGCAATAGAGGTCACGAGACCGGCAATAAATCCACCGCCCGGTAAGTTATGACCACGTAAGAAAATATAAGCGGATACTAATAGCGCCAATGGTAATAAGCTTTGTGAAATACAAGCCAATAAAATAGGGTGACGGTCTTTAGACCATGGGCGCCCTTCACTGTCGCTTGCTGGCATATAAAGCGGAATTCTTGATAACAGTTTAAATATACCCAGTGCTGCAATCCCTAACACGGTGATTTCACCTAAGGTATCAAAGCCCCTAAAATCAACTAAAATAACGTTAACAACGTTAGTACCCCCACCGCCTGTTTTAGCATTAGCAACAAAGAATTCAGAAATTGAATTAAGAGGACGGGTCAGTAATGCATAACAAATACTAGCAATAATTACCCCCACCGTAGAGGAAATAACCACATCACGTAAAATACGCAACGAGCTTGACTCTCTTGGCGTACTTTGCGGTAAGAAAAACAGTGCCAACATTAATAATATGATGGTCGCAACTTCTACTGTAAGTTGCGTTAAGGCCAAGTCAGGCGCTGAAAAACGTGTAAACGCTACCGACACCATTAATCCCACAATCGACAGCATTAATAACGACACCATCCGAATTCGATGCCAAATAACGGTAGCAATAGCACCAATAATCAGTAGCCCTGCACCTATAGCATTTTGAATATCAACTGGGGTGTTAGGTACACTGCCAGCTAGCTGTTTCATTTCAAATAATGGCCAACCTGAGGCAAGTAATACAACACCTAACATAATAAATACATAGCGTTGTAATGAGCCATTTTCTGTTGATTGGATTTTGTTTTGACACCAATTAACCACAACCGCTAAAAAACGCTCGAAGATTTTTTTAGCGTTAAAAGGAGGTAACGACGCCTGAAACTGAAACAAGTACTTACGATTAACGTAAATAAATAAACCACCAATCACCGCCATACCACTCATAAGTAGAGGTAAATTGAAACCGTGCCAAATAGTTAGCTTGTACTCAGGCATAGCTTGGCCAAGTACGGCCAATGAAGCAGCCGATAAAATACCATCTACTGCAAAGTGCGGAAAAATACCCACTAAAATACATAGCACCACTAAAATTTCGATAGGCACACGCATATAACGTGGCGCCTCATGAGGGGTGCGTGGTAAGTCTATCGGTTCACCATTAAAGAACACGTCATGAATAAAGCGAGATGAGTACGCTACCGACAGCGCACCTGCAACGGTTGCCAGCACAGGAATTAACCACGACATAGAGCCAAGTACTTGCTGATGCAGTGTTTCAGCAAAAAACATTTCTTTAGATAAGAAACCATTTAATAGCGGTACACCCGCCATAGCGGCAGCGGCCACCATCGCCAATGTGGCCGTATAAGGTAAGTAGCGCCACATGCCATTGAGTTTGCGCATATCACGCGTGCCGGTTTCATGATCAATAATACCCGTGGCCATAAATAACGACGCTTTAAACGTAGCATGGTTAATAATATGAAAAATAGCGGCTACGGTTGCAAGTTGTGTGTCTAGGCCGAGTAATAGAGTAATTAGGCCTAAATGACTAATTGTTGAATAGGCTAATAAGCCTTTTAAATCATGTTTGAATAGCGCGATGTAAGCGCCAAATAAAAGTGTAGTTAAACCCGTCAAACCGACTAATAAAAACCAAGTGTCGGTACCCGCCAGTGCTGGATAAAAACGCGCAAGTAAAAAGATACCCGCTTTTACCATAGTGGCAGAGTGTAAATAGGCACTAACCGGTGTAGGTGCTGCCATGGCATGGGGTAACCAAAAATGAAACGGAAATTGTGCAGACTTGGTAAAGGCGCCTAGTAATACTAGCACCAGCGCTAATTCGTATAAATCATGTGATTGAATAATCGCTTTGCTAGCTAAAATAGTGTCTAGGTTGTAGCTTCCAACAATATCACCTAGCAGCATTAAGCCGCCCAGTAATGCTAAACCACCCGCACCGGTTACCGCCAGTGCCATACGCGCCCCCTTGCGCGCCTCTGATTTATGCCACCAGTAACTAATCAACAAGAACGAGCTAATACTGGTTAGCTCCCAAAATACCCATAACTGAATCACATTGTTTGACATAACAATGCCCAGCATGGCGGTCATAAATAACATTAAGTAACTAAATAGCTTTGGCAGTGAATCGTTTTGACTTAGGTAATAACGGGCATACAAAATAACCAGCAGCCCTATTCCTAAAATCATAAATAAAAACAGTAAACTCAAACCATCTAAGCGTAAGGAAATATCCAGCCCTAAAGCAGGTATCCACTGCGCGCTAAAACGAATGGTTTCTCCCGCGAGAACCGCAGGCGCATGATAAAGTGTAATTGCAAGCGCGGCTAAAGGCGCAATAGCCGTTAGGCTCGTTGCCTGATTTCGAGAAAGTTTGCCGGTGCATGCAGAAATAACACTGCCTAATAAGGATAACAGGGGTATCCAGAGCAAAGTCATAATGAAGGGCCTTTTTGAATCATAAAGTTTATCAATTCGCTACTTGTTATTATTAAATACCAAAGTGACTTGGGTATACGTTTTATATCTGTTTTTTAACAACATTAATACGTACAGTTATACTGATAAACACGGTTTTTGTCTATAGAAAGCGCTTCTAGCGGGGCAATAATCAAACAAAAAAGTCTATAAATTAATGAACTGGGATAAAACCGGCTCAGCTTTTAAGCAGTTTTAATAGGCTCATATAATCATTGGTTAAACAACCTAAAAGCACTCTATTTAATGATTAAAAGCGCGGGAATAAATCTGCATGTTGCTCTATATGAGTTTGCCACAAAGCCCGATATTGCTCTGAAAGTCCAACCTGTTGATATTGCATAATAGACCACTGTGCGCTTGGCTTATAAGCAACACCTCCTTGCTGACAGCTTTTGCTTTTGTGCCATCCTTTTGGCGCATCAGTGTTATGAGCAATAAACAAGTTAGGGGCAACCAACCCCTCAAGCTGACAAAGCCAAGCTTGTTTTTTTGCTGGTAAAGCGTATTCATCTTCAAAACCATTAAAGTGCATTAATTCATGTAAAAAGACTGTATAATTAGCCTGCGAGTTAATATGCATTAAGCCCTGATGCACATTGGCAGTACCTTGCTTGGGCATCATAATCGCAAAATCGAATCCTTTAGGAAGCCGCTGCTTAAGTGATGACTGTTGCCAATCGCACTGCGCAAGCGTTGCTTTAGTGCTGTTACAAGCAATTGCATTACCAACATATATAGGCTTTGAAAAACAAAATGCATTACTACTAGGCTCTGGGTGTTGTGCGTATTTTTTCACAAAGTGGTTGAGCCTATATAAACCATCACGGTGATCGCTCAGCATTAGCACATTAAATGTGCATTGCTTTTGTATCTCAATTTGCTCGCTCGCTACCAAAAACCCTAATTTATTCATAAAGGAGTGGTTTAATGCATCGAAGGGAGCATGCTGCTGTAACTGTAAATGATAAAAGGCATCCCCTTTAGGTAACTTATTGTGAGCTTTTAATAACGCTAAATCTTGCCAACGCTGTTGAGCAAGCAATGAAGCTGCGAGATGTTTTTGTTGTTTAATTGTTATCTCATCGAGGCTTGCTTGCCAAAAGAGCTTGGCGGTTTCAGTTTGATTATTGGCTATTAATGATAACCCATATCCGTATTGTGCATGGGCTATTTTATTGCGTGCTAAGGTGGCTAATGAGGTCGGGGGGAGTTGTAAAATATGAGATGCAAAGTAACTAGGGAATTGCCAATAACTATCAATCACATTGGCTTTGGCGTGCAATACTTGCCAAAAGCCAATGCTATTTTGTTTATTACTGGAGCCACTAATTAAGCTAGTGCACAGTAATAAAATGCTTAATTTAAAAAAATTAGCCCGCGCTTTCACTTGCCATCAACTCAAGCTCTAAACGTGCATATTTATATTCTATAAATTCATGAACGTTCGTGGCCAGCGCCAACTTAAAGTAATCTGTTGCAATTGAAAGCTCACCTGCGGCTTGGTGCTGTTTAGCTAAGTAAAAATAAGCTTCACATAAACGTTGAGCATATTCTTGTTGTGAACTTACACCATCGGCTATCCCTGAAAAAAATGCTTTTTCACTCATATCACCTACATACAAGGCAATAAGCTGGTACGCCCATTCATTTTCATCAAGGGCCGCCGCATTAGCTTTTAACGAAGCGAGTGCCTGAGTTTTATCTTGTGCGGCCTGCGCTAAATAAAGCCACAGCACACGATAAGGGTCATTAGGAGAGCGCTCCAAAAACGTTTTAAAGTCATCCTTTGCAAGCGTGGCTCTATCACCATAGTACAAAGCAATACCACGATTTAAATACGCATATTCATGTTCTTGGTCTAACTCTATGGCTGAATCAAAATACTCGTATGCTTTTTCGTATTGCTGCATCAAGGTATGTTGAATCCCCAAAAAATTATACACTTCAGCCAAGTCGGGCTTAAGCTTAACCGCTCGATTAAAATCAATTCGCGATAAAGTGGTCATGCCTAAGCTATCAAACAGCACACCACGGTCATAATAGAGCTTTGCTTGTTGCTCTGTACTTAAGTCTGCTCTATTTAATAGCTCTGAAAAACGAGCAATGGCAATTTCATTTCTAAAGTCTGATGCAAGTGGCGCAGTAAATGGCACATTAATAATAGCAGCGGGTTTAGTAGTAGCCTGACAAGCGCTTAAAGACAAAATAGCAAAAGATGCCAAGGCTAAATGTTTAAGTCTCATTAAAATCCTTAATACCGAGGTAAGTAGCAAATAGATAAGACATAAGCTGTCTTGTAAGGTTCATTCTTGTTATATGTTACTTAACGTCTTGAACATAATAGGTTGCTAACATTAAAGCATAAAAAAAGGGGCTAAACAGCCCCTTTTTATACTATCCAGTAATTATCTGGATGAAAGATTAGCAATTACGCGTCTTTAGACTCGTCAGCTGCAGGTGCTGCTGATTCCATTGCTTCTTTAATACTTAGACGTACACGGCCTTGGCGGTCTACTTCTAGTACTTTAACTTTAACTTCTTGACCTTCACTAAGGTGATCAGCAACGTTGTTAACACGCTCTGTGCTGATTTGTGAGATATGCACTAGGCCATCTTTACCAGGAAGAATATTTACAAACGCACCGAAGTCAACGATACGTACAACTTTACCTTCGTAGATAGTACCAACTTCAAGCTCAGCAGTTAATTGCTCAATACGGCTAATTGCATTTGCTGCACTTTCACCGTCTGTAGCAGCAATTTTGATTGTGCCATCATCACCGATTTCAATCGTAGTACCTGTTTCTTCAGTAAGTTGACGAATAGTTGCGCCACCTTTACCGATTACTTCAGCAATTTTCTTCTGTGGGATTTGCATCGTGTAAATACGCGGAGCAAACATAGATAACTCTTCAGAAGGTGCAGAAATCGCTTCGTCCATCACACCTAGAATGTGTAAACGAGCTGCTTTCGCTTGCTTAAGCGCGATTTGCATGATTTCTTGCGTGATACCTTCAATCTTGATATCCATTTGTAGTGCAGTGATACCGTTAGTTGTACCCGCTACTTTAAAGTCCATGTCACCTAAGTGATCTTCATCACCTAAGATATCTGAAAGTACTACAAAGTTTTCTTCTTCTTTAACTAGGCCCATCGCGATACCCGCAACAGAGGCTTTAATTGGTACACCCGCGTTCATAAGCGCTAGAGACGTACCACAAACCGATGCCATTGAAGATGAACCATTTGATTCAGTGATTTCAGATACAACACGAATTGAGTAAGGGAACTCAGTTAATGTTGGCATTACAGCTTGGATACCACGCTTAGCTAGGTTACCGTGGCCGATTTCACGACGCTTAGGAGAACCTACAAAACCCGTTTCACCTACACAGAATGGAGGGAAGTTGTAGTTAAGCATAAAGTGGTTTTTGTGCGTGCCAGTTAAATCATCGATTAACTGTGAGTCACGTTCTGTACCAAGTGTTGCTGTTACTAATGCTTGCGTTTCACCACGTGTAAAGATTGCAGAACCGTGAGTACGTGGAAGTACGCCAGTCATTACATCTAGTGCACGGATCATATCTGGTTCACGACCATCGATACGTTTTTCGCCAGCAGCGATACGGCCACGAACGATTTTCTTCTCAAGTGAACCGAATACTTTACCTACTTCTTGCTTATCAAGCGTTTCGCCTTCAGCAAGTTCGCTAGTAAGCGCTTCAACTACGGCATCTTTTGCTGCAGTTAATGCTTCTTTACGCGCTACTTTATCAGTAATACGGTAAGCTTCGCCTACTTTATCAGCAGCAAGTGTTGCTACTTTCTCTTCTAATGCAACGTTTTTCTCAGGTGCAGTCCAATCCCAAGTAGGCTTGCCTGCTTCTGCTTTAAATTCGTTGATTGCCTTGATGATAGACTGTGATTGCTCATGGCCGTATACAACTGCGCCTAGCATTACGTCTTCAGCAAGTACGTCTGCTTCTGATTCAACCATAAGTACGGCGTTATCAGTACCAGCAACAACTAAATCAAGTTGGCTTTCTTCAAGCTCTTTTAGTGTTGGGTTAAGTACGTATTCACCGTTGATGTAACCAACACGTGATGCACCAATTGGACCGCTGAACGGAATACCAGAGATAGCAAGTGCTGCTGATGTACCAATCATCGCAACCATATCAGGTTGGATTTCAGGGTTTACAGAAACAACCGTCGCGATAACTTGTACTTCGTTTACGAAACCATTTGGAAAAAGTGGACGAATTGGACGGTCAATAAGACGTGCAATAAGCGTTTCGCCATCGTTAGGACGACCTTCACGCTTAAGGAAACCACCTGGGATACGACCTGCAGCGTACATACGCTCTTGGTAGTTAACTGTTAGTGGGAAAAAGTCTTGGCCTGGTTGAGCTTCACGCTTACCAACAACCGTTACGAGTACTGACGTGTCGCCAATGCTTGCTAGTACTGCGCCGTCTGCTTGACGAGCGATAGCACCTGTTTCTAGCGTCACTGTGTGTTGACCTAGTTGAAATTCTTTTATAATTGCTTGCACTTAAAATATTCCTTAAATGTATTTTTAGTATTAATTAAGTTTTCATCAAAGTACCAATTACAGTACATAATTGTATTCAGTTGGAAATCAATTAAGTACTACAATTGGCAATGATGTAAATAACCGTAGATAAACCTTTTTATCTACGCGCCATAGTATATAACAAAGTCAGGTAAAATTGCGAGCTTAGCACCGAGATAAAATAGTGCTTGCAGCAATGTCAAAAACATTCGCTTTGTGAAAGATAATAGTATGGCTTTTATTCGATATTTCAAGGGGTTTACTAAGAAGTACTGGGGAAGACGAGAAAATTTAAGCACAAAAAAAGGAGCTAAAAAGCTCCCCTTTTGATAATCAAGTTCTTAGCGACGTAGGCCAAGCTCTTTGATTAACGCAGTGTAACGCGAGATATCTTTACCTTTAAGGTAATCAAGCAGTTTACGGCGAGTGCTTACTTTACGAAGCAGACCACGACGTGAGTGGAAGTCATGCTTGTGATCAGCAAAGTGACCTTGAAGCTTGTTGATATCAAAAGTAAGTAATGCTACTTGTACTTCAGGTGAACCAGTGTCGCCTTCAGCGCGTGCGAATTTAGCAATGATATCGATTTTTTCTTGATTGCTTAGTGACATAATAACTCCAAAAGTTAAATTTAATAGGTGCTTTAGCCGATCACTAATTCAGCCAAAACGATTAAGCGGGCGTATTCTACCAATTATCAGCATAACTACAAGTTAAACTTTACTCTGGTTGCTGATTAGACAAGCCACGTTTTGATTTTAGATGGCCATCAGGATTACGTTCACCAGTACCAATAAAGATTCCGTCAGCCAGAACTTTTATTGCACCTTCAGGTAATTCTTTACCTAGCACCACAGCTTGACCATGGCTAAATGCTATTCCCTGCTCTTTAGTAATTTCCACAACAGGTAAATCAACTAACGCGGTATCCATTGGCAATAATAGTTCGTCAAGGTAAGTAGAAGGCGCAACGTCTTGTTCTTTCGCTTGATTTAATAACGTTTCTAACTGCTCAAGTGTGACCATTTTATCTGCTGGGTAATGCCCTACAGCACTACGATGCAGCATAATCACATGCGCGCCGCAGCCAAGGTTTTCACCTAAGTCATCAACGATAGTACGAATATATGTGCCTTTAGATACATGGGCAGTCATTTGTATTTCGTTGGCTTGCTCATCAAACTCATCAAGCGTTAAGCTAAATACGTTAATTTTTCGACATTTGCGAGGAACTTCTATGCCTTCACGCGCATATTTATATAAAGGCTTGCCTTCATATTTAAGCGCTGAGTACATTGATGGGTATTGATCTGACTCACCTAAAAATTTAGCAATTTCCTGTGTAAGCAGTTCAGCAGTAACATTAACATCACGCGTTTCGACCACTTCACCATCAGAGTCTGACGTGGTAGTACGCTCACCCAGTTTTGCTCGCACAACATAGGTTTTATCTGTATCGAGTAAAAACTGGGTAAACTTAGTGGCTTCACCAAAACAAATAGGCAGCATACCGGTCGCAAGCGGATCGAGCGCACCAGTGTGCCCCGCTTTTTGAGCAAAATAAATACCTTTCGCTTGCTGCAGTGCTTTGTTTGATGAAATACCTTCTGGTTTGTTTAACAACAAAATACCATCAACTGGACGGCCTTTACTGCGTCTTGCCATTAGTCTTTAGTGCCTTCTTCGCTATCTGTTTCATCATCAACATGCTTAGCATTATCTTCACGAATGATAGAGTCCACTAAGTTAGAGATTCGCATCCCTTCCATTAATGAATTATCAACCACAAATTTAAGCTCAGGCATGATTCGCGCACGAATACGTTTACCTAGCAACGAACGGATATAGCCCGTTGCTTCGTTCAGTACTTTGGCACTTTGTTTGGCTGCATTTTCATCTTCGGTGTTAAACACAGTAATGAAAACTTTGGCATAAGATAAATCGCGCGATACTTCTACCGCAGACACTGTCACCATGCCCAAGCGTGGATCTTTAATTTCGCGTTGTAAAATCACCGCAATTTCTTTTTGAATTTGCTGAGCAACACGATCAGTGCGAGAAAATTCTCTCATTTCACTTTCCTAAAATTATAACTTATTGAAAAATAATAATAAGCTAACTAAATAATGGATACACAAATGGGGGCTGAGCCCCCATTTAAAATCTTAGCATAGGTTATGTTGGGCTATCGAGGTACAACCTTGAATGTCCAACACCACCTAATAACAATTAAAGAGTACGTTGTACTTCAACTGTTTCAAATACTTCGATTTGGTCACCAACGCGAACATCATTGTAGTTCTTAACGCCGATACCACATTCCATGCCGTTACGAACATCAGCAACGTCATCTTTAAAGCGACGTAATGACTCAAGCTCGCCTTCGTAAATAACCACGTTATCACGAAGTACACGAATTGGTGCGCTACGCTTGATAGTACCTTCAGTAACCATACAACCGGCAATTGCACCAATTTTTGGAGACTTAAATACGTCACGTACTTCAGCAAGACCAATGATCTCTTGTTTAAACTCAGGAGCAAGCATACCAGACATGGCTTGCTTAACTTCTTCGATTAGCGCGTAGATTACGCTGTAGTAACGAAGATCTAGGTTTTCAGAGTCAATCACTTTACGCGCTGATGCATCAGCACGAACGTTAAAGCCAACCACAATCGCGTTAGACGCTGCCGCAAGAGTTGCATCAGTTTCAGTGATACCACCAACACCAGAACCAACAATCTTCACTTTTACTTCATCAGTAGAAAGCTTAGTTAGTGAGTCTGAAATTGCTTCGATTGAACCTTGAACGTCTGCTTTAAGTACCACGTTAACTTCAGATACGTCGCCTTCAGTCATGTTAGTAAACATGTTTTCAAGCTTCGCTTTTTGTTGACGCGCTAGTTTAACATCGCGGAATTTACCTTGACGGTAAAGTGCAACTTCACGTGCTTTACGCTCATCTTTAACTACAGTTGCTTCATCACCGGCAGCTGGAATACCAGACAGACCTAAAATCTCAACTGGGATAGAAGGACCGGCAGACTTAATGTCTTTACCGTTTTCATCGCGCATTGCACGAACACGGCCGTATTCAAGACCACATAATACAATGTCACCTTGATTAAGCGTACCTGACTGAACAAGAATAGACGCAACAGGACCACGGCCTTTATCAAGACGTGATTCAATAACAACACCTGCAGCCATACCTTCGGTCGGCGCATTTAACTCTAAAAGCTCAGATTGCATTAATACAGCTTCTAGCAGGTCATCAATACCTAAACCAGTTTTTGCTGAAATGTGCACGTACTGTGTATCGCCGCCCCACTCTTCTGGGATAACGTCTAGCTGAGCTAGTTCGTTTTTAACGCGATCTGGATCTGCGCCTTCTTTATCCATTTTGTTAACAGCAATAATTAAAGGAACGCCAGCTGCGCGAGCATGCTGTACCGCTTCTTTAGTTTGTGGCATTACGCCATCATCGGCTGCAACCACTAGGATTACGATATCAGTTGCTTTTGCACCACGAGCACGCATTGATGTAAATGCGGCGTGACCCGGAGTATCTAAGAAAGTGATCATGTTGCCGTTAGTTTCAACGTGGTATGCACCAATGTGCTGTGTAATACCACCGGCTTCGCCTGATGCAACTTTAGCTGAACGAATGTAATCAAGCGTCGATGTTTTACCGTGGTCAACGTGACCCATAACAGTTACTACTGGCGCACGTGGCTCTGACTTACCATCCTCATGGCGGTCATTAAGTACGGTTTGCTCTAATTCGTTTTCTTTAACGATGATAACTTTATGGCCCATTTCTTCTGCTACAAGTTGCGCAGTTTCTTGGTCAATAACTTGGTTAATAGTAACCATGTCACCCATTTTCATCATAGTTTTTACAACTTCAGCACCTTTAACCGCCATGCGTGATGCAAGCTCAGCAACTGTAATTGTTTCACTAATACGCACTTCGTTTTTAACATCAGCCGTTGGTTTTTGGAAACCGTGCTGTAATGACGCTGGCGCTTTTAGCTTACCTTTTTTACCTTTAGACGCTGCAAATTTATCTTTTGCTGGCGCTTTTTTCTTTTTCTTCGCACGGCGAGAGCCTTGCTCTTCGCGAGCATCAGCTACATCTTCTGCTTCACGTGCGTACGTTGAAGTCGTAAGGTGGTGATCCGCGGTTTCTTCGCGTTTCTTACGTTCTTCTTCTTCTTTCTTCCAGCGTGCTGAGTTCTCTTCAGCTAGCTTTCTTGCCTCTTCTGCTTGACGTTTCGCTTCTTCTTCAGCTTTCTTCAATGCGGCCTCTTCTGCTTCTTTTTGCAGACGCTCAGCTTCGATGCGATCTTTCTCAGACTTAGCACTTTGCTCAGGGGTCATCTGCTGTTGTTTCGCTTTACGCTCAGCATCTGCTTTGCGTTTAGCTTCTTCTTTGGCTTTACGATCAGCGTCTTCTTTTGCTTTACGTTCTGCCTCTTGTTTTGCCTTTAATTCAGCAGCGGCTTGTTCAGCTTTTTGCTGCTCTTCAAGACGTGCTTTTTCTTCAGCGGCTAGACGTTGCTGTTCTTGTTCTTGCTCAACAGCACTTTTTTTCACATAAGTGCGTGTTTTACGAACTTCAACTTGCACAGCTTTTGCTTTACCCGTAGAGCCCGTCACACTTAATGTGCTTTTGCTCTTACGTTGCAATGTCATGCGAGCAGGGCCTTCAGAGCCCGTGCCACCATGTTGCTTGCTTAGGTGATCAAGTAACGTCGCTTTTTCAGCTTCAGTTACATTATCGCCTGCTTGTTTAGTAATACCGGCTTGTGAAAACTGCTGTAGTAATTTATCAACAGTTGTACCTATATCACCGGCTAGTTTTTCAACATTTACTTCTGCCATAGTCTCTAATACCTCCGTTAATAAATTACTCGTCTGCAAACCAACAAATATTACGTGCAGCCATAATTAGCTCGCCCGCTTTCTCTGAAGATAGCTCTGTAATATCTACAAGCTCATCAATGCCTTGCTCAGCTAAGTCTTCAAGTGTTACTACACCCTTACTTGCCATAACAAATGCTAAATGACGCTCTAAGCCTTCAAGCGCAAGTAAGTCTTCAGCAGGCTCAGCGCCTTCTAAGCTTTCTTCCGTTTTAAGGGCTTTCGTTGTTAATGCATCTTTTGCACGTGAACGTAATACGTCCACTGTTTCTTCATCTAAGCCGTCGATTTCTAAAAACTCTGAAGCCGGAACATAAGCAACTTCTTCAAGTGTTGAGAAACCTTCGTTGATAAGTAATGATGCAAATTCGTCATCAATATCTAAGTTTTCAGTAAATAAGTTAATTAACTTATCTGACTCAGCTTCGTTCTTAGCGCGCATTTCATCGACGGTCATTACGTTTAATTCCCAGCCAGTTAACTGGCTTGCTAAACGTACGTTTTGACCATTACGACCAATAGCTTGTGCTAAGTTATCAGCTTCAACAGCAATATCCATTGAGTGCGTATCTTCATCCATTACGATTGAAGCCACTTCTGCTGGTGCCATTGCGTTAATAACAAACTGTGCTGGGTTGTCATCGTAAAGTACGATATCAACACGCTCACCGCCAAGTTCTGACGATACCGCTTGAACACGTGCGCCACGCATACCAACACACGCACCAACAGGGTCAATACGCTTATCGTTAGATTTTACCGCGATTTTAGCGCGTGAACCTGGATCACGTGCTGCAGCGCGTAATTCAATCATTTCTTCGCCAATTTCTGGCACCTCAATGCGGAATAATTCCATCAGCATTTCTGGTTTAGAACGGGTTACAAATAATTGTGCACCGCGTGCTTCAGGCTTCACTTCATATAAAAGACCGCGGATACGATCACCCGGGCGGAAGTTTTCACGTGGCAGCATGTCGTCACGATAAATAACCGCTTCTGCGTTGTTACCTAAATCAAGTACGATTGCATCACGGGTTGCTTTTTTAACAACACCCGTTACCAGCTCGCCTTCTTGATCTTTATATGCTTCAACGACTAAGGCGCGCTCTGCTTCACGTACTTTTTGTACGATCACTTGCTTAGCCATCTGTGTTGTTATGCGGTCAAATTTAATTGATTCAATCTGCTCTTCTACGTAGTCGCCCATTTTCAAGTCAGGTTCTTCAACTTGAGCAGCTTCTAACGTGATTTCGCTGTATGGATTCTCTAAAGAACCATCTTCTAAAACTTCAGCTATTTGCCAGCGACGGAAGGTATCGTAATCGCCGGTTTTACGGTCAATTGCAACACGTACATCAATTTCACCATCATGCTTTTTCTTTGTCGCTGTCGCTAATGCGAACTCTAGAGCTTCAAAAATCTTTTCTTTTGGAACCGCTTTCTCATTGGAAACGGCTTCAGCAACCAATAATATTTCTTTTGCCATGGGTAATGCCTCGCTTGCCCTATTCCTTCGCACTCGAATTAAAACTTTGCGATTATGTTCGCACGTTCAATGTTACTAAGCATGATTAAATGCTCCGCACCATCGCTAGATAGTGTGATCATATCGCTGCTAACTGCTATTAAGTCGCCTTTAAAATTACGGCGACCATCTTGTGGAAGCTTAGTACGCACGCGTACTTCCTCTCCTTGCGCCTGCTCGTAGTGATCTTGTTTGAATAATGGACGATCAACACCAGGAGACGACACTTCCAAATCGTATTCGTTTGTAATTGGGTCTTCGACGTCTAAAATCGCACTAATTTGACGACTTGCATCGGCGCAGTTGTCAACTGAAATCCCATCCTCATGAGCAATGTATACTCTTAAGGTAGAATGGCGACCCGCTTGTACAAACTCAAGCCCATGTAATTCAAAGCCTAACATTTCTACCGCAGGCGTTAACATGGTTACTAAATCTTGTTCAAGTTTTGTCACGAAAATCCTCCATACAAACAAAAAAAGGGCTTATAGCCCTAAAATACTGAGTTTAAATTTTGATTTAATCGATAAACATTAAATCAAACGGTGCAGATACAACAACGCCCCGAACCAAGCGGGGCGTCACACCAAAAAACGCAAAACTGTGTGGCCTAGGGCCAAGCTTGGTTGCGAGTCAGTACCCTGACCAAATTAAACTTCATTAGCTTAAACGCAAAACGCGCATTACTTAGAATGCGCGATATAAAGTAGTAAGTATAAACCTACTATTAAGATTGGTTGCGGGAGCCGGATTTGAACCAACGACCTTCGGGTTATGAGCCCGACGAGCTACCAGACTGCTCCATCCCGCGCCAATAGATAAAAAGTTAATAACTTAATATCGCTGTTAGTAAATTTTATAACCTACTAAACAATGGCCGCTATTATAAAGATGTACACCTAAATTAGCAACCACAATAAGTAATAAGTTGATAAAAAAAGCAATGCTGTTTATTGCTTTGCTCTATGATTAAAACGACATGTAGAAATCGATCGCTTTTTAAAATACAGCGTATAAAAATAATTTTGGCTCATTATGAAAAAATTCAAAACCTTAAAACTAATTTTAGGTGACCAGCTAAACCCCGCTCATTCTTGGTTTAAAGATAAATCCGATGACACGGTGTTTGTTATTGCCGAGCTCATGCAAGAAGCGCAGTACGTAAAACATCACGTGCAAAAAATATCAGCCTTTTTTAAAGCCATGGAAAACTTCGCTAACGCCTTAAAAGATGCTGGCTTTAACGTGTTGCATTTAACGTTAGATGACACCAAAGACGATGATGACCTACCCGCTCTTTTAACTCGATTAGCTAAGCAGCATAAATGCACCTCAATTGAATATCAATACCCAGATGAGTACCGTTTAAAAACACAACTGCACGACTTTGCCACTAACAGCGAATTAGCTGTGACTGCCTGTGACAGCGAGCATTTTTTATTAGCATTTAACGATATAGACAAACGCTTTAAAAAAGATAAACACGTCACTATGGAGCATTTTTATCGGGCAATGCGAAAGCAGTTTGATATTTTAATGGACGATGACAAACCTCATGGCGGTCAATGGAATTTTGATGCGAATAACCGTAATAAGTTTTCAAAAAGCGATTTAGCCGATATCCCCAAACCCAAATTATTTAAAAATGATGTTAGCACCATCATTGAGCGTTTAGATAAACATAAAATAAAATACTTTGGGCAAATAGAAACCCAATTAAGCTGGCCAACGACCCGTAAACAAGCAATAAGCGCACTTGATCACTTTTGTGCACATTTACTCCCCCGCTTTGGTCAATTTCAAGATGCGATGACAGATCAATGCCCTGATAAAGATACCTTTTATCACAGCCGGTTATCATTTGCGTTAAATGCCAAAATTTTACACCCTCGCTATGTTATCGACCGTGTGGTCAAAGAATACCAACAACGCCAAGATGAAATATCTATTTCTCAGATTGAAGGCTTTATTCGTCAAGTACTGGGTTGGCGCGAATATGTGCGTGGCGTGTATTGGAAAAACATGCCCGATTACGCTAACAAAAACCAGCTTAATGCAACCCGTGCACTGCCACGTTATTTTTGGAATGGTAAAACAAAAATGAACTGCTTAAGCCACTCATTAACACAAAGCTTAGACAGCGCGTATGCCCATCATATTCAACGTTTAATGGTAATAGGTAATTTTTGTTTACTAACCGCTATTAACCCTGATGAAGTGGATGAATGGTATTTGGGTGTTTATATCGATGCTATTGAATGGGTAGAAATGCCTAACGCACGAGGGATGAGCCAATTTGCTGACGATGGCATCATTGCTACCAAGCCTTATGCGGCTAGCGGCAACTATATAAATAAAATGAGCGACTACTGTAAAAGCTGCCAATATAAGGTGAAAGAAAAAGTAGGAAAAGACGCTTGCCCGTTAAATAGCCTCTATTGGCAATTTATGCAAACACACCGAGAGCGGCTTGAAAAAAATCCACGGATAGGCATGGTTTATCGCAATTGGGATAAACAAGATGAATCATTGCGCCAAGAAACCTTAGAGCAAGCTAACAACTATTTAAATAATATTGAAAAGCTTTAAATATAAATGCCGTCAATTGACGGCAGCATTCTTGATAGTTAATATTAAAGTACCAAAATAGGTAATATTGTTAATTAAATGTTTAATTTATTTGTCATGTCAGTGTAATGAGCTTATTTTTTAATAGCACCTCTTACTCCAGACTATGATGAGAATAAAATGAAAAAACAATTAATGGCAGCGACACTTTTATTGCTCGGTACAAGCCAAGCTCAAGCTTTTAGTCAAGAAACTCACAAACGTATTGTTCTTGATGCCGTAAATTATATGCAGCAGCACCCAACGAGTACTGAATATGCAGCCCTTCGTCAGTACGCCGAACAAAACAATCTGACAATCTCTGAATTAGCCGAGCTGCTTGGACAAGCTGCTTATGATGTAGATGACTTTGAAGACACTTTTTTCTGTGGTGCTATTACAGGTTCATGTGTTCAAGCGCCAGTATGGGGAGCAGCGCAAAGTATAGTTAAATATACAAGCTATTGGCATTTTCAAAATCATACCCAAGGTGCAGACCAACATGGAAACGATTTTGGTGGTTATAATTATGAAAAGCTCACCGTTTGGGGCACTATTGATAATCTTGCATCTGCTTGGCTTAAAGGTGACTATCTTGATGATGGTAAAGGGGGAGAAACAGGTTGGTTCAATGCCGACTCTTCAAAATATAACAGTTATGGTGTAACAGAATCTCACTACAGAATCGATAGCAACTCAACCTATTCTATGTACGATGACTTTGAAGAAATGCCATTTCAACCTATCGATAATTTAGGGCAATATTGGTATCAAAGTTACTTACAGAGCGGCAATCCGCAAGTATTAGGGTTTGTGTTCCATACTACTGATTTATTACAGCCTCACCACACGTGGACCACATCAGATCTAAATCATTCTAGTTGGGAAAGTTGGGTAAACGATTACTATGACCAAGAGCAGCTCAACGATTTATCACTCGTTACTCAAGCAATGCAAACGTTCTCGCCTTTAGATAAAAATAGCCAAGATGTTCGCCCATTATTAACTCAAGGCGGTTCATTTTCTTATGCACAAGGTGGGATTGTACTCAACTCAGAAGATCATTTTGATCGCCTTAATATAGCTAAGCAGGTCGTGCCCCATGCAATAGCAATGGTGGTGCACTTATTAAACCACGCCATGGTTGCTCGCTAATGAAAAAAATGGCTATTTTAGTGATTACATTACTAGGTGTGTTTTACCACTCCCTAGTAATGGCATCCTTTACACAATACAGCAGTGATGAAATTAACTTTATGCATCGTGCTTATTTAAAGCACAACCCTGATATTACAATCAATGAAGTTAGAACTCGTCTGTATGAGAATCAGTTTTTATTACAACAAGCTGCGCTAAAAACCCCTGCGATAATAAAACGACAATCTGCCGTTGGTTTTAGTACTCAATACCATGTTGAACGTTACTTAAAAAATCTGTTCGATTCACAATTAGCTATAAGCGCACAGTCAAGCCCGATAAAGCTTAAAACTTATGATAACCAATGGCTTAAACACACATTAGGGCCCTACCCTAAAAATGGCCAGTATGTGCAAAGCGCCATCAAAAAAATGCAGCAGTTTGATTTAACCCCTCTTTTGTATAACGCTATTAATTTATATGAATTTGTCGATTCACTATCAATGCAGGTACGCTTTAAACTCCACAAAGGAGATAGTGAACTTTTCAAAAGTGAATTAATAAAAAAACGGCAATTCAATATAGCGTTTTCAAAAGCCAAACCGATTTTGGCAAAACAGAATATTGATATTGAACATCTGTATGAAATAGCTAAAGGAGATATTCTGCGCCCCTCCATTCAAAGCTGGCTAGGCATAAATACAATGATGCATATGCAAAGCCCCGTTCTTGAAAAACTAGAGAAACAAGTAAATAAAAACGAAATTAAAGCGTTTTATCAAGCCAATAAATCGCAGTTTAAATTTTTAAGCCACGTAAAAGCCCATGGAGCTCAATTTGCTCATCGAGCCAATGCTGTAAGTTTTCGCACGTTGGCCGGTAACAAAACGCTAAAACAAGCATTAGTAATATCAGGAAAACAAGATATATATGCTCAATACAACAGTGAATTAAACCGTAAAAACAAAAGTAGCTGGGTTGTACAACTTGCGTTCACAACTAAAGAAAACACTATTTCTCCTATTATACGTACACCCAGTGGTGAATGGGTGGTGATACACAGTTATGAGCATCAGTTTGAGTACTTTTCGCCAGAAGATGAAACCGTTCGATACCAAGCAACAAAGGCCATCGCAAAACAAAAAGCGGTACAACAGTATGAGGATACTTGGCTCAAGTGGCAAAATAAGACAGGAGTAATTTTATGAGCAAAAAAGTTTTCGTTTCTGTTGTTGTAGCTTGTGTTGGTATGTACGCACTTTTTACTCAATATACTAGTAAACCAACGATAAAGAATATTGATTCCCTTAACCAAGCTAAAAGTGTTAAGCAAATAACGTCACTTGAGCTGACTACTGCTGACATGACCCAAGAGCTGAAAAGCACGCAATTAAACACGGTTACAACTAACAATACGAGCCCTCAGCCTTTGCCACCAATAACCTCTCCTGCCTATTTACCCAACATAGTAAAAAATACTCAGCCAGTTGCTCAGTACAGCGGTGATTTAAATAATCACCAGGCATATCAAGATTTCCACCTGGAACAGCAAAGACAGCTAGAGCAACGTTTTATTATTGCTGCACAAGCCAAAATATTAAAACTTGAAGAATTACTGGCTAAAGGCCGACAAAAAAAGCTTTCACAAGAAGAACTGCAAGTTGCGATAGATAAAATTAACGCTTTAAAACAAATGCAAATAAACTTAAAAGACTAACAACGCAAAAAGCCGCCAAATGGCGGCTTTTCACAGGGAAAATACGTGTGCTAGCTTAACTATTTGCTTTCTAGCATATTGCCTGAGCCAATCTCGATTTTACGTGGCTTAAGGGCTTCTGGGATCTCACGTTCAAGGTCGATGCTTAGTAAGCCATTGGCTAAGTCTGCACCAAGTACTTTAACGTGGTCGCCTAACTGGAACTTACGCTCAAAGTTACGCTCGGCAATCCCTTGATGAATAAATTTGCGCTCATCATTTTGCTCTTTACCTGCTTTAGTGCCTGATACAACCAAAGTGTTGTTTTCAGATTGCAAGCTTAACTCGTCTTCACTAAATCCAGCGACTGCCATAGTGATACGGTACTTGTCTTTATCAAGCGCTTCGATGTTATAAGGAGGAAAACTTGGCTGCTTATCAGTTCGTGCAGCGGCATCCATTAATGATGCTAAATGATCGAAACCAATGAATGAACGGTATAGGGGTGATAAATCTACTGTACGCATAATAATATCCTCATATTTAAGCGATATATTGCTGCTACTTTTCGTTTGAACAAGTAACGGCAAAAGTTAATTAATAATATAATTTTCAAATAGTTCTGATTTACTGAAGACCCATCAGGCGTCCTCAGATAACTATTTATGGGCGGGCAATTTTATTTCAAGATTTTTTTATAAAATATTTTTATTTTTTTACAGGCCCTAAAAAAAGCGAACGCAATAATCGTTTTTTTGCACTGTAATAAAAAATGAAATTAGTTACACTAGGGTTAACTAATTTGAGGAGAGCGTTATGTTAACAGTAATTTTTGGCCGTGAAGGCTGCCCTTTTTGTGTTCGCGCTAAAGATGTTGCAGAGCAACTTGCTAATGATCGCGATGATTTTAAATACCGCTACATCGACATCATCAAAGAAGGTATCAGTAAGGAAGATTTAGAGAAGTCTGCAGGCAAACCATGCCCAACCGTACCGCAGATTTTTGTAGACCAAACTCATATTGGTGGATTCACTGAATTTGAAGCTTATGCTAAAGAAAACCTAGGCCTTTACCAGTAATTTTGTAGACAGAGTGTTAACCAGCTCAATTAACGCACAATTGAAGCTGGTTAAATTTCGACCAACATCAAACACATATAAATTAGTTGTAATTTATACAAGCATTTGCCTCGCATTTCCTATACAATGCGCGCCTCTTTAAATTCGTTGAGGCGTATTAATGTCAGAACCAGTCACGTTTGAATCTCTAAATCTTTCTCCTGCAATTTTAAAGGCAGTTGAAGAGTTGGGTTACAAGACACCATCTGAAATCCAAGCTCAATGTATACCGTTATTGCTAGAAAGAAAGGACGTACTGGGACTAGCACAAACGGGTACAGGTAAAACAGCAGCATTTGCACTGCCATTACTAAATAATATTGACCCGTCTGTGAAACAGCCACAGATCCTTGTACTCACACCTACCCGTGAGCTTGCGATCCAAGTAGCTGAGGCATTTGAACAATATGCAAAACACACTCGTGGTGTTGAAGTATTGGCACTTTATGGTGGCCAGAGCTACAGCATCCAGCTGAGCGCACTTCGTCGTGGCGCACAGATTATCGTTGCTACACCAGGTCGCTTAATCGATCACATAAACCGTGGCACTATCAAGTTTGATGCTTTACAAGCCCTTGTACTTGATGAAGCCGATGAAATGCTACGTATGGGCTTTATCGATGATGTAGAAAGCATCATGGAAAAAACACCGCGTGAAAAGCAAACATGTCTTTTCTCTGCGACTATGCCTAAGCAAATTCAAAACATCAGCAGCAAATATATGAATAACCCTGAACAGGTTCATATTTCTGCGCGCAACTCGACTGTATCATCAGTTGAGCAAGTGTTTTGGAATGCCCATGTTCATAAAAATAAAGCGATTGTTCGTTTCTTAGAAGCTGAACAATATGAAGGTGCTATTGTTTTCGTACGTACGCGTAACGACACAGTGCAACTTGCTGAGTTATTAGAGCGCGAAGGTTTCTCTGCAGCGCCACTTAACGGTGACATGAACCAGCAAGCGCGTGAGCGCACGGTTGATCGTTTAAAAAGCGGCATGCTAAACGTTGTTATTGCAACAGACGTAGCGGCACGTGGTCTTGATGTAGACCGTTTAAGCTTAGTTATCAACTACGACATTCCACAAGACTCTGAAGCCTACGTTCACCGTATCGGCCGTACAGGTCGTGCTGGTCGTACTGGTAAAGCGATTCTTTTCGTTAAGCATAACGAGCGTTATTTACTTAAAAATATCATTCGTCATACTAAATCTGAAATCGCACAAGTTGAATTACCTACAGCTAAAGTTGTTGAAGAAAAACGTATCAATGCCTTACAAGAAAAGCTTACGCTTGCTCTTGAAAACAAAGATATTACTTTCTTCAATGAAGTGGCTGCTAACATGGCACAAAAACTTGAGCTTGCTCCTGAAGACTTAGCGGGTGCGTTACTGTGTTTAGCACAGCAACAATCACCAATTAAAGTTGAAGAAGTTAAGATTCAACCGCGTGAGCGTAACGAACGTAATGATCGTAATCCTCGTAGCAATGACCGTGGTCGTCGTAACGAACGCCCTGAACGCGGTGGTGAACGCCCTGAGCGTAAACCACGCGAGCGTAACAGCCGTGATGCAGGCCCTATGGATACATACCGTATCGAAGTAGGTCGTGAGCATGGTGTTCAGGTCAAGAACATTGTTGGCGCAATTGCTAACGAAGCAGACATTTCAAGCAAGTTTATTGGTGACATTCGTCTTCACGACAGTCACAGTACGGTACAATTACCGCAAAACATGCCTAAAGATGTACTTGATCACTTCCAGAAAGTGTTTATTTGTAAACGCCCAATGGGTATGACATTAACACAAGATCAAGGCCCTTCTGAGCCACGCGGCGAGCGTTCTGAACGCCCTGCTGGTGACAAGAAGCGTAGCTTTAATAAAGATGGTCAACGCCCTGATAAGCGTAGCGGCCCTCGTAAAGAACGTCGCCCAGTTAGCTTTACCGCTAAGTAAGCAACGACTCTTTAGAAAAAAGCCTTGGCATGAAAGTGCCAAGGCTTTTTTGTGTCTGGAATTCAGCTATCAGCTTAATTTCCCTAACTTGAAGCCGCAAGCCAGTATTAGGTACTTAACTAACATATTGAATTAAAATATATTTTTTCTCTAACCAGAGATTGCAGTGAAAACAAGGCGAAATTACGCGTCAATTACTAGCCTATTGTAAGTAAATTCAACGCAATGAGCGTTGAAAAAGCTGCTTGAGATAGCTTTATTACCCAATAACTCAGATTACTTAATGTGTATAAACATGTTTTCTTTGATTTTTAAAACAATAAAATTTATGTAAACTAAGTAAAGGCTATAATTCATGGACGAATTAAAAATTGAAAAGAAATTACGACAACTTACTCTTTGTAGCAATAATGTTCCCTATTTTATTATGTATCATTATTCCTATCTTAATGGACTTTACAGATCCACCATTTATCACAAATGAAATATACGACGTTATTTTCTTTATAGCATTCCCTATTATTTGTGGCGCATCATTCATCTATTTAAATATACTTGTATTCAATAAATATAGACGCTGCAGTAAATACAGGGAGCATCTTAAATATAGTTTTTCAGATACAAAAACGAAATTATCATTAATATTCGCGTACCCATTAATCCCTTTGTTAATCTATGCAAGTCTCTATTTTTTATTCTCTGCCCCCATTAAATTATGGGCTTACTACACGCAAGGCGACTATTGGTATAATGAATATATCCTAACTGATGTACAAAAGTGTGGTTCTGATTATGAAGATAGTTGTACTCGTTTATATTTTAAAGATCCTAAAACAAACGAAACTCATGATTTTAGATGGTACGAAGATAAGTCTACAATAATCAATAACAAAAACGATTATGTTTATATTCTTGGTGAGGCCAGTTTGTTTGGCTATATAGTGAGAGATTTAGAAAGGTAACTTAGACTTACTTTGAATATTACAGCACTTTTATATAAACCTCACTCGAGTGAGTGAGGTTTATGAATCAAGATTTAAGTTAAGGCGCTACTGCTGGGTACACGTAGCTGGCATCAAGCCCTAATGGGATACCTAGTGCCCAGTAGCCTAGCAAGAAGATACTCCAGCCAATCATAAAGGCGATTGAATACGGTAGCATCATCGCGATAAGCGTACCTATGCCTGTGCCTTTAACGTATTTTTGACAGTACACCACAACTAGTGGGAAGTATGGCATGAGCGGGGTGATAATATTAGAGCTAGAATCTCCCACACGGTACGCCGCTTGCGTTAAGTCTGGCGAAATACCGAGTTGCATTAGCATAGGCACAAATACCGGACCTAATAGTGCCCACTTAGCCGAACTTGAACCAACAAATAAGTTTACAAAACCAGTTAAGAAAATAATCCCTACGACCGTTACAGAGCTCGGTAACTCCATTGCTTTTAATACTTGAGCCCCTTCAATTGCCAGCAATGCACCTAGGTTTGATTTACTAAATGCAGCAATGAATAATGAACAAAAGAATGCCATAACAATGTAATACGCCATACCATTCATGGCTTTGCTCATTGCATCTATCATGTCTTTAGAGGTTTTAAAGGTGCCTACGGTAAAACCATATACTGCTCCTGGGATCCAAAATAACAAAAATATCAGCGGTACTATTGATTGCATTAGTGGTGAGCTAAAGTTTGTTAAAGAGCCATCGCTGCTGCGCATCGCTGAATCAGCTGGTGCAGATACATACGCTAATAACGCAATACCTGCAATCATTACGGAACTAGCAATAAAAAAGGCGCGCTTTTCGTCACTGCGCGCATCTTCAAATGCTGGTAGGTCTTGAGTTTCGCCATCAACGGGTGAATTTTTTAAACGTGGTTCAATAATTTTATCAGTGATATACCAACCTAGCATCACAATAAATAAACTTGATGCTGAAGCAAAGCCCCAGTTATTAAGCGGGTTAATGCTCATTGTTGGATTAATAATTTGTGCTGCACTTTGCGTAAAGCTTTGCAGTAATGGGTCAATTCCAGATGGAATAAAGTTAGCCCCAAAGCCACCACTTACCCCGGCAAATGCCGCTGCAATACCGGCAAGGGGATGACGACCTGCTGCAAAAAATATTACCCCAGCAAGTGGAATAACCAGCACATACCCTGCATCGGTAGCCGTATGGCTCACAATAGCCACTAAAATAATTGAGGGTGTTAGTAATTTTCTAGGCGTTACTTTGAGCATTAATTTAAGGCCGGTATTAATAAAGCCCGAATGCTCTGCAACGCCCACACCTAGCATTGCAACCAGCACTACACCCAGTGGTGCAAAACCGGTGAATGTTTTTACCATAGAAGATAAAAAAGTGGCCAACGAATCGCTGGCAAGCATGTTATTAATGATAATGGCTTCGCCAGTACGAGGGTCTATTGCATCAAATGTGACGCTTGAAAACCACCAAGACAAAAACCAGATTAATAACATGGCAAACAAAAAGATAATTGCTGGATCAGGCAGCTTATTACCTACCCGCTCAACAAAATTTAAAAATCGCGCAACTATGCCCGTTGGCATTGTCGCATCATTATTGTTATTCATTTCACTTGTTCCCTAGAATTTAGACTGTGCTACTTTAGCGTATCTAAGGAATGAGGTAAATTTTAACTGAATAAACAAGTTCTTTTTTAGGCACAAAAAAACGCGGCTCAGTGGCCGCGCAGTTATAAATGAATAAAAAAGCTTATGCGAGTGCTTTTACTTCATCCCATATTCTTACTACGAGTGCTTTATCGTCTTCATTAAGTTCGCCATTGCGATAGGCTTTTACTAGGCTTTTTTCAACGGTGTCGTTTAGCTCAGTAATTTCTAAATTTAGCTCCTCAACTTGGGCATACCCTACCGCTAAATCAAAGTGACCACGTAAATAACCGCCGGCAAATAGCTCATCATCAGTGGCTTTAATCACTAAGTCATCAAAATATTGCTGCGCAGCATCTATGTAATTTACTAAACTCATGTGTTACTTCTCCTCAAGGTGCAGCCCATCTTGATGACCTACTGCATACATAATATGGTCGTTAAACCCACTGGTTACACGGATATAACCGCTTAATTCATCATCTAACTCGCTATCGCCGGTATCACAAATTAGCGGTCGGCCATTTAAAGCCTGTAATTTTGTTTTAGTAGCCACAACAATAATATTATCGCGGCCTATCGCTTTAATTAACGCAGGACTGAGTTGTTGATTACCTCGACCAAAAATATGCCCTTGACCGCCAATTAGAGTGATCACTAATTTTGTCTCACGCCCTGTCGTAAGTTCAAGTAATTGTTGAGCTGTTAAGTCTTGGCCTACTAAAGCTTGATCTTCAACTAAATCAACACCGAGCAGCGTATTCTCAAGCCCCATTTCTTCCATCACCGCGCCAACGGTAGAGCCACTGCCCATTACATAGAGGGTATCGGCATCCATTTCACTGACCACATAAGCGGCAATATCAGCAAGTACCAATTCATCGGTTTCTTTACCGCCATTTTTAACCGCTTGTACATAGCGCACTTCACTGGGTACTTGCATTTCGCCATAACGTTTTGCTTTTACTGTTCCTTGGCGAAAAGCCACTTCATCAATGTCCATGACATCGGCATCGCTTAATGTTACCAGCTCACCTTTTACCAGCATTTCAACTACACGGCCTGCGGCTTTTGGCGTTATGGCATATACTCCAGAGTGAATTTTACACCCTGCAGGAATGCCCAACACAGGTACAGAGTCTTCTACCGCATGGCAAATATTACGTGCAGTGCCATCACCACCAGCAAATAAGATTAAATCTACACCTTGTTGCTGTAATAAACGAGCTGCCGCTTCGGTATCGTCACTGGTTGTGGGTGAGTTACTTTGATAAACCACTTGCGTATTAAAGCCCAACGCTTTTGCTGTTTGCTCCCCCATTTCATTATTAACAGTATAAATAGTAATATTTGACTGATGAGGTACAAGCACTTCAAGTGCAGCTTTAGTGCGGCTATTTGATTTAGGCTCAGCGCCTAATGCAATGGCTTTAGCGGCGGTGTCTTCGCCGTCACTGCCTTTTAACGCCACGCTACCGCCCAATCCTGCAACCGGGTTTACAATCAGTCCTAACTTAAACTGCATCTTTTAGCTCCTCGGGAGAATGCCATGAAAACTGCGCAGCATTTAAAGGCCACGTTGTGTTATAAAATTTACACAGTGTTTTTAGTAACCTTGTAGTACGTGGGTTAAATTCGTCTTGCAGCAGCTGTAATAACTTTGCATGTACACGCGATTGAAACGCAAATCGACAGGTTTGTTCACCATTTAAATTATCTACCGATACGTTAAAATCAAATCCCGCGGCCACACTGAGCGCCCACTCTATTGCTTGGGGTTTTACCTCTACAGATTCAAACTCTGCTTGCTGTGAAGCATCGCGCCCGTCGGGGCAATACCAATAACCATAATCTTCAACTAAGCGGCGCTGAGAACCTGCCACTAACCAATGGGCTATTTCGTGCAGCGCACTGGCGTAAAAACCATGGGCAAATACAATTTGATGATAAGGCGTTGTATCATTTGCGGGAATGTAGATAGGCTCGTGCTCACCTTTTACCAAACGCGTATTATAGCTTTGGAAAAAAGTGTGTTCGAAAATAGAAATTAAATCCGCTATTTGATGCATAAATATTTCGTATACTCGTTTGAACCCGATGCTTTACAGCCATATAAAACTAATATAAAGCGCACTAAAAACGAGGCGAATTGTACGTACTTTTCTGCACAAAGTAAAAAGCTAGCAATTTAAAGCGATGTTCACATAAATCTCTTTAAGTTTACACACGCTGAGTCATGCTCATTGTTGTTATGACAAGTATTGAGAGATATCTACCTCATCTATTTGTTCAGCACTGAGGTAGCGTTTAGCGTAATCAAGATAAATACCTGAACTTAAAAACAGTTCAAACACGGCTTTATCAACATGATGATCGGCCACCATTTTGGCTAATATACTCATCGACTCGCTGAGTGTTTTTGCCTTTTTATAGGGCCTGTCGGCCGCCGTTAGGGCTTCAAAAATATCAGCTAGCACCAATACTCGTTCTGGTATCGATAAGTCATCCGCATTGAGTTTACGCGGATAGCCTGTGCCGATTAATGTTTCGTGATGGGTAGAGGCATAACGCGGGACACGCTCCAACTCTTTAGGGAACGGCAGTGTATCGAGCATACGTATCGTACTTATCATGTGCTCATTAATTTTAAACCTATCCTCTTTAGTAAGAGTGCCTCTTGAAACTGTTAAATTATAAAGCTCCCCTAGGTTATATTTATATTTACATGGGGCAATTTTAATCCCTAAACGCTCATCATATTCAATCGGCTTATCATGAGGAATTAAGTGCCAAGGTTTATCACTGAGTAATTTTTCTGTGATGGGAAGCGTGTCACCCGTCCCTTCATAGCGATACATTTCTACTGGTGAAAGCCCCAACTTATCGTCAAAATGACGCTGCCAAGTAATATTACTCAACGCAGTTAAACGCTCAAGGGCAGCTTCTGTGATTTTTTCGCCGCCAATATTACATTGTGCAATAAAAGCAAAGTCGTCCAGCAACTGTTGCTGTTTAGCTGCCAACTGCTTGGTTAAGTCGAGCTGATTTTGAGGACTGTGTTGCAATGATTTATAGTAATCAAGTTCGGCATCTCGCCAAAGTACCTCAAAACGCGTTCTAATTTCATGAATACGATTATAAATAGTCTCCAGCTTAGTGCCTTTATCAACTATGTGCTCTGGAGTGGTTATTTTACCGCAATCATGTAGCCAAGCGGCTAAACTAAATTCTTCAACCTCATCATCATTTTTAAACTTAAACCCTTTAAAAGCGGGTAACTCTGACTCTGAAGCGGCCTTAGCAAGCTCAATACCGAGTTCAGGTACGCGCTCGCAATGCCCCGCTGTATAGGGAGATTTATCATCAATGGCTTGTGCTATTAACTCGATAAACGACGCCATGAGTGCTTTTTGACTGTCTTCATGTTGCTGTATCGACTTACTCATATCAACCATAGAGTAAGCTAACGTATTAATTTCTTTAATATGACTTTTTAAAGTCGAGACTTGTTTAAACTGCCGATTTTTAATTTTATTGTTTTCACCCACCAGCGTTTTAATAGGACCGACAATGGGGGATGCAAAAAACCACGACACTGGTAACATCATAATTAAGCAGGCAACCGTAATTATTATTGAAAGCTTTATTTTTTCTCTTGTGGAGCTCAATACATCTTCTTTAGAAACCATAATGGCTAAATAGCCCGTACTAGCTAGCGCTAAATAATCAGATAGTGGCTTAATAAAAACATACTGTTCTTTACCATTAATGTTCACTAACTGTAGCTTAGAGAAGTTACTATCATCATCCAATAAAGTGATTAATTGCTCATCAGGAACAGTGCCTACAATTTTTGATTTTTTCCCTGAGTTAGTATTGAGCCATTTATCACTAAGCTGTTGTTTAAATTGCAGAGGAAGTTGCGTGGCGGCGTAATCAAACAAAGCTTTTAATTGTGCGTCTTGGTTTTGAAACAATAAATGGTAGTCATTTGAAAAAAGCGCGGCACTGTCTTCATCAAGCGGATTGTACTGGATCCCCTCAATAAAAAATTGCTGCTGTATATATTGCAATACGGCTTTGCTGTCTATTCCCGCATAAGTATCACCATTGGCAACATGCATTAACAACGCCTTTGTGTTGGGAACTTCCACGAGGTTAATTTCTGGAAATTGCGCTCGTAATATTTTTACAATTGACCAGCCCTCTCCCACCGCAACTGACTTACCAGCAAGTTGCTGCATATGGGTAATTGGTGGATTGTTTTGTTGATTAACAATACTCAAAGGCAAACTTACCATGGGTGTGCTGAGCATACCCAATGCATTATTCGATGCTGTATTAAGTACCGGATGAATCACATCTATCTGCTTATTTTCAAATAAATTAAGTAATTCTTGCCAACTGAGTCCATTAATATAATTAACCTTAATACCCAACAGTTCAGCAATCGCATTTATATATTCAACACTGTAGCCTTTAGGCTTACCACTGACACTAAAATCCATAGGTGCCCAATTGGTTTCATTTGAAACTGTGATAGTAGGATATTTGGCAACTATTTTTTGCTGTTGCTCATCCAGTACCAACCGATTTAGCCTTGCCTCAACCGTTGAGCTAAAGGGCTGATTTGATGCAATAATTTCTCCTTCTCGGTTATAAATAAGTAACTGTGTTGAGCTGTGCATCTCCAAACGCTGTTGCTGTTCGATTAAATAATTAGACATGTTATCAACGATAATCCCTAAGCCAAGCACATGGTTTTTACCTGCTATCTTAATCGAATACGTTTGCCCAGAGGTTTGTAAATGGGTAAATAGATAAGGCTTGGTTTTGTTTACTTGCTGTGAGTTTGCTTGCTTAAACCATGCTTGCTCGCGGGGATCAAAATACGTCGGTTTTTTGGTTTTTTCTCTTAAGCTAAATGACGCATCAAAATAAAGCGTTTGCTGTATTCTTTGCCCTTCTTCAGATTTTATTTGAATAACGACCCAGCGGTCATTATCAGTTGCACCAAGGCGCTGACGAACCATCGCACTACTTTCAAGATTAATAACCTCAAAAAAGTCACCATTGTTATAGCCCATATAAAAAGCATAAAACAAAGGGTTCAAATCCATCATTTCACTTAATACATTTCGTAGCTCTGTTTTATCTGAAAGGTTTTCACCGACTAACGAGGTGTTTTTTACCATCATATATAAAGTATTTTCAGATTTTTCATTAATGCGTGTTAGGTAATCAGCAACCGATTGAGTGGTCATATTAAAGTGTTGCACATTCGACTCGAGCGCCATTTTTTCACTGAAATAATACTGTAAGCTCGTGGCTATAATAGCGGTAATAGACGTTGCCAACACAAATACTGCCACAACCGTCAAACGAATAGAAAAGCGTACTGTTTTTGTTAACTTTTTAAGCGCTTTAAATATCATTGAACGTTCCTTGCGACACTTTTAAAAGCAGTAAATATACGTCGTTGAAAATTGCAATTTAGCAATATTCAAAGCCTATGAAGTAAGTTAATCATTAATTGTTTGAGCTAAAATAATATTAGTCACAAAATCAGAAATTTAAAAACTTTATGCCTTTATTTACTGAACATCTAATTGCGCTTACCATATGCAAACTAAAAACCTAAATGAATACACTCTTATGGTTAAACAACACACCACTAAAGCATGGCCAATTAGCATTCTTACTTTTTTAGCGCTACTGAGTGCCTCTGCCAATAGTTATGCAAAAAGCGTGAGTATTAACGTGTTTGCTATTCCCTCTTTGCCAATTGTTGAGCTCATGGCTACAACCAGCAATGAACTAGCCAAACAGCAAATAACCACGTTTTATCAGCAAGGCTTACCCGTGCATGCCACATTATATTTGACTGATTATCCGCAAGAGGCACAAAATGAAATTAAGCAGGTGGTGGAGCGTATTGTAAAGAAACATCAACCTTTTGAAATTAAAGCCAATGGGTTTAGTATATCTGCCAGTAATTGGGCCTTTATAGACTTAGAAAAATCTTATCAGTTACAACGCTTAGCCGATGAAGTGACACTTAAACTTGAGCCACTTCGCGATCATCAAGCGCCAGTACCAAGTTGGGTAAAGCATTACCCTAATAAACTCGTGGCCTTTGAGCGTTATGGTAGCCCAAATGTGTTTCAAAACTTTCAGCCACATTTAACCCTACTTGCAAATGAGCAAAACCCTGCATTGGCTGCGTTTAATAAAGTCATGCAAGCTGAGCCACCGCAAGCACAAGGTGAAATAATTGGGATTGGAATTGGAATTTCTGATCAGTTTGGGCAACAAAAACAAGTCATCGCTAAGTACTTCTTTGATACCAAATAAATAGTTAATAACGGGGCTAATTACACATTTAATAACTTAAATGGTTTATGGATTTGTGGTTAGCTTATCGGTTAAATGCTTTTTAAGTATGCGGGTATTGCGCGTATTTGCTTTGAACATGGCATCAAAAATATCTCCAAAAAATGGAATAAACCCACCTACAAAATCAACTAACATGTTTAAAATAATCCGGCTTTTTACTCGCTTACTAACACCTAATCGCTGCGCTTCAATTAGTACATACCCAGATAAAATAAGCCCGGCTAAATCGCCTACCACTGGCAATAGCCCAATCAATGATTCGACACCGAAACTAAATTTTGTAAACGGAATACCAATGCTGCTGTCGGTAAAGCGGCTAAACTCTTCAAGCCGTTTTATGGTGGCTTTATATTCAGCTTGTGTAACGTGAGATTGATTATTTTTTTGCATAATGACTGCTCTTTATTTTTAGGTGCGCTAAGCACATGGAAATTATTGAGCGGCAATATAGATGTATAGCCTGTACATAATAAACGCGCTAATTCTCACTAAAAGTATCAAAGTTCGAGGTTATATAAAAGCTTACTGTTGATTCATTATAAATACGTGTACTCTCACTTTTAAAGTCCAATAATATGCAAGGATTGCCTATGAATAAATCTAGCTATAGCCCTCGATTCATTACGTTATTCATTTTTGTTTGTATGATTATTTTCCCAGCCATTAGTCAAAGAGAAGATATGTTTAGCTGGTTCAAAAAGAAAAAAGAAGTATTTTTAAGCCCTGAAGTCAATGGTATTGTTACAAAAAATGGCACACCAGTTGCCAACTTAGAAATAATTCGCTCATTAATCTACATAGATGAAAAAGTCCACCGAGATACTGTAAGCACAGATCAAAATGGACGTTTTCACTTTCCTAAAAAAACGATTCTTTCCTCAATACCCAATAAGCTAATAGTTGAAAACCGTGTTTCGCAAGAAATTTTTATTGAAAGCGAAAGCACTTTAATTCCATTATGGGTTGCAAACCAATCAGGAATTAAAGAAATCCCCGAGTATAGTGAAAAATTAGCATTCCTAGAGTGTGAATTAACTAATAAACGCGTTGCTTTTGAATTTAAAAAAAATAATAACGAACACTTAAATTATGTAGCATCGAGTATTTGTCGTTGGGAAACAGACTATATGCCATATTGGTTATATGACGGAGATAGAGAGTATAGAATTAATAATGGTGATTTTAATAACTTAACTGAACGTAACATCAAGGAGGATTAACATGGAAAAAGTCCAAGTATTATTACCCCCAAATATAGCTGCCACTATAGCGACCAGAGTTTACGATATAAGAACCTCTTCGTCATTTAAAGAGGAATTAGGACAAAGTTTTGACAGAGATTTTAAAATCACCAACAACCAAATTAAAGGTGTTAGTAGTGGCTTAATCAATCAACTTCTAAATCTGGCTGCTCAAATTACAGGCTCTCTGAAAGGTTAAAAAAGTGGGCATTTCACTTTACATGTGTTTTATTCTCAATTAGAGTTCCATAAAAATACGCAAGGATTGCCTATGAATAAATCTAGCTATAGCCCTCGATTCATTATCTTATTAATTCTTGTTTGTGTGATTATTTTCCCAGCCATTAGTCAAGGAGGAGATATGTTTAGCTGGTTCAAAAAGAAAAAAGAAGTATTTTTAAGCCCTGAAGTCAATGGTGTTGTTACAAAAAATGGCGCACCAATTGCCAACTTAGAGATAATACGATCATTAATGTATTTAGATGAGATTGACCGTCGTGACACTGCAATTACCGATGAAGATGGCCGCTTTCATTTTCCAAAAAAAACAATTTTTTCCTCAATTCCGAATAAACTTATCGTTGAAAACCGTATTTCCCAAGAAATATTTATTGAAAGCGAAAGCACTTTAATTCCATTATGGGTTGCAAACCAATCAGGAATTAAAGAAATTCCCGAGTATAGTAAAAAATTAGCATTCCTAGAGTGTGAATTAACTAATAAATGGGTCCGATTTGAATTTAAAAAAAATAATAACGAACATTTGAATTATATGGCTTCTAGTATTTGTAGGTGGTCAGAAGACTATATCCCAACTTGGATCATGGAAGATGGCGAGGAAAAGTACCGCATACATGATGGTGACTTTAATAAATTAACAGAACGCTTTACAGGAAAGGAAGTCCAATATGAACCCTAAAATTTCACCGAACACAGCTGCGAGTATCGCAGCTCGTGTATATGACATAAGAAAATCAGCGAAGTTCAAAAGTGCATTTCATGACGACTTCACATTAAACTTTAAAGTCACCAACAACCAAATCAAAGGTGTTAGTGGTGGCTTAATCAATCAACTCCTAAACCGAACTACAGGTTTCGCTTTGACTGCAGAAGGTGCATCACAACAATTTAAAGGCCACCATATTATTGGTATACGTGGCACCGTATTTACCTCCTGCGCCGATTGGCTAACAAACCTAAACGTAGCCATTACCCATGGCCCTAAAAACTTAGAGGTGCACTCTGGTTTTGAGAAAGCCTTTACCAGCATGAAGCCGATGTTTGCAAGTTATGTCAAGCAACATAAACCTAAATGTTTGCACCTTGTTGGTCATAGCTTAGGTGGTGCGATTGCCCAACTATCAGCAATATGGGCAAGTGAGCAAGGTATTCCCACTAATTTATATACCTTTGGTGCGCCGAGGGTTGTGCTAAATCATTCGGTGCATTCAGCTGCACATAATATTGGTCAGTACCGTGTAACTCACGGTGCAGATCCTGTACCTTGCGTACCAGCTTGGCCGTTTAGTCATACCTCAAGCGAATACCAAACGGCGATGAATGAAGGGTCTTTTTTTAATATTGGTGCACACTCAATGGAAGAAGATACACCAGGTTATGTTAATACAGTGACAGCATACAAAGACTATGGAAGTATGGAAAGTTCACTAAAAACACTTCACTATAATCATACAGTTTTAAACTATGCTCTGCGCTATAACGTGACATTCTCACTTAGATGGCAGCGAATTATTACTGATGGCTTAATTACTTTTTTAAAGAAAACTGGCCAATACGCCTTTATTTCTGCACAAGCAGGTCTTAGCGTTGGGTTAACTTTTTATGATATTTTAGCGCGATGCTTACATGAATCTGTGGTTAAGTTTGTAGAGCTCACAGAAGAGTTAAAGGGTTTAATTGGCCATATGCTTGCTTTTGTAGGTAAAGCGTCATACGAGGTAGTAGAGCTCACAACTCAATTTATCCGTTGGGTGTTAGGTTTAATGATTAAAAAGCTCTATATGGTTGCGAAACAAGCCATTGACCGTATTTAAGTATAGTCAGTTATGTAAGTGCGGCATCAAATATCAGCCGCATTTATTTTAATTAAAGGCGCTTAAATAGCGCCTTTAATTGGCCCATGTTCGTGGTTAACATGTGGGTTTTGACCGCGTTGACGTAGTAAATGATCCATTAAAGTAATGGCCATCATTGCCTCAGCAATCGGAATAGCACGAATGCCTACACAAGGATCGTGACGACCTTTGGTGATCATCTCAACCGCTTCATTTTCGGTATTAATACTATTACCGGGAATGGTAATGCTTGATGTTGGCTTAAGCGCAATGGATGCGATTATATCTTGCCCTGTAGAAATACCTGCCAATACGCCGCCGGCATGATTTGAGGTAAAACCATCAGGGGTTAACTCATCACGGTGCTCTGAGCCTTTTTGCTCAACCACATCAAAGCCATCGCCAATTTCAACGCCTTTTACAGCGTTGATACTCATTAATGAATGGGCAAGTTCGGCATCTAGCCTATCAAATACCGGCTCACCTAAACCAACTGGCACATTTTTAGCCACTACTTTTACTTTGGCACCCACTGAATCACCTTGCTTTTTAAGCTCGCGCATATATTCATCGAGTGCTTCAAGCTTGCTAACGTCTGGGAAAAAGAATAAGTTATTTTCCACCTCATCCCAATCGTAATTTTCGGCTTTAATTGGCCCTAATTGGCTCAAACACGCACGTACTTCAATACCATGAAATTGCTTTAAATACTTTTTAGCAATAGCGCCTGCGGCAACCCGAATAGCGGTTTCGCGCGCAGATGAACGGCCACCACCACGGTAATCGCGAAGGCCGTATTTGTGCCAGTAGGTATAGTCACCGTGGCCTGGGCGAAATACGTCTTTAATTTTGCCATAATCTTGTGAACGTTGATCGGTATTTTCAATTAATAAACCAATGCTAGTACCAGTGGTTTTACCTTCAAAAACGCCCGCTAAAATTTTGATTTGGTCGCTCTCACGGCGCTGCGTGGTATAGCGACTTTGCCCAGGTTTGCGTCTGTCTAAATCGTGTTGTATGTCGGCCTCAGTGATTTCAAGGCCTGCGGGCGTGCCATCCACTACGCCGCCTAATGCAACGCCGTGGCTTTCGCCAAAGGTGGACACTTTAAATAACTGCCCTATGCTATTACCTGCCATTAACTTTCCTCATTCCTAATGACTTATAGCCGAGGATTAACTCGGCTATTGTTTTGCCCAGCCATTTCGGATGAATGGCTAGTATTAATTGTTACTGTACAAAGTAGGTATCTAGTTGTTGTTTGCTAATAACAAACACCCCTAATCCGCCTTGTTCAAACTCAATCCATTCAAATGGTGCGCCTGGATACAGTGCATCCATATGTACCATAGAGTTACCTACTTCGACAAATAACAAACCGTTATCTGTTAGATGCTCACTAGCTTGATCTAAAATAGTACGTGTTACATCAAGGCCATCGTGTCCCGATGCTAATCCTAGTTCTGGTTCATGGTGGAATTCACGTGGTAAATCAGCCATATCTTCAGCATCAACGTACGGCGGGTTTGCTACGATTAAGTCGTATTTTTGCCCAGGTACACCACTGAATACGTCAGACTGAATCGGTAGTACGCGATCACTTAGTTGATAGTCAGTGATATTAATATCAGCCACTTCAAGCGCTTCATAGGATATATCAACCGCATCAACTTGCGCATTTTCGAACGCTTGTGCCAAGGCAATAGCAATACAACCTGAGCCTGTACATAAATCTAAAATACGCCCTACTGACTCTGGTTTTTCTAACCAAGGGGTGAAGCGATTATTAATAAGCTCAGCAAAAGGCGAGCGAGGAATTAATACGCGTTCATCCACATAAAATGGCATGTTAGCAAACCATGCAATGTTGGTAAGGTAAGGTACTGGGGTAAAATCGTTAATGCGCTCGGCAATCAAGCCCGCTAAACGATTTTTTTCAGTACTGGTTAAACGCGCATGCATCAGCTCTTTGGGTGCATCGATAGGCAAACTAAGCGCTGGTAATAACAAACTTACCGCTTCATCCCATGCGTTATCGGTGCCATGACCAAAGAAAATACCGCTACTTGCAAATTGACTAGTTGTCCAACGAAGCCAATCGTGTAAGGTTGAAAGTTCTGCAACAGCTTCATCTAGGGTTGCTTCTTCTATTAGTAATTCACTCATCAGTATTATCTGCCTGCTACTTTCAAAAAAAATAAACTCAATCGGGGCGCATCATTGGCCCCATGATTGCCCTATTGTATACCCAAGCCACCTCTAGGTGCGAGCGCAGTTAGTATTAAAAGCGATTTAGGTAAGGCTTTGATTGCAAATAATAGTCACTCTATTGTTCAAATCAATAACGCAGTATAAATCGCTTTTTAACTAACCCTAATGGCGCTGTACTATGCACCTCAAAGCTGCTTGGGTATCACACCTTTTTACTCGATTTTTACCGCTTTTTTGTTTAGACTGCCGCTATGAAAAAAGATCCCCACTCAAACAGCCTAATTAGTCCTGACGACATTGACTTGTTTCGTCAAAGTATCAGTGGTGCGCGTGTATTTAAACAAGACACTCACCGTTTTAGCAATAAACCTAAAGTGTCACAAGCGAAGCAATTTGCCCAGCAAAAAAAGCAACAACAGTCAGAATTTTTCTTTTCTGATGAATATGTACCCGATATAGACACGCATGGTACCGTTAATTATGTACAACAGGGTCAGGATCGTTTTTTAGCCAAACAACTTCGTCGAGGGGATTTTATTCCTGATTTAACCCTCGACCTGCATGGCTTAAATAAAGAGATAGCCAAAGATGAACTCGCAGGGCTTATTCATGAGTGTAAAAAAAAGCATTACTATTGTGCCTGTGTTGTACACGGAATTGGCGGCCATATCCTCAGGCATAAAGTACCGCAATATTTAGTGCAACACCCCGATGTAATTGCTATGCACCAAGCTCCGCTTGAGTATGGCGGTAAAGGGGCGGTACTCATATTAATTAACTTACCGCAAAGTGATGAGTTTAGACGCTGAGCACTAGAGCCAATCAATAAGAGTCTTTTTTAGTGCATATATTTTCGATTATATTTCCGCTTATTTTTATTGTGTTATGCGGCTACATAGCAAGCCGAAGTCAGTTTTTAGAACGCATTCATATAACAGGGCTCAGTAAATTTACTTTTTACATTAGTGTACCCAGTTTTTTATTTTTAAATATGGCCCAGGCAGACTTAAAAACCAGCGTGAGCTTGAATGGCTTTTTAAGCTTTTATATTCCCGTTATTTTAATTTATTTTTTTGCGCTCATTATTGACCGCTACACTCTCTCTAAACATCCTCAATATGAACGTCACAGTGTATTTGCCCTTGGCAGTAGTTATTCAAATACCGTATTGGTGGGCTTGCCCATTATCATAGCCGCCATGGGTGAGCAAATGATGGGCATTATTTTTATGATCATCACCTTTCATAGCGCGCTATTGTTCACCCTTACCTTTTTAATTAGTGCAAACAGTGCCAGTCATGCGTTTTCTTGGTCAACATTTGCCAAAAATATGCTACTCAACCCTGTCGTATTGAGTATTAGCACGGGTTTGTTGGTAAATTTAGCAGGGATTACTTTATTTGCTGATTTAACTAATGGCATAGCGCTTTTAGCTAAACCTGCCATTGCCTGTGCGTTATTTGTTTTAGGCGCAAACTTAGCTTTTTATAAAATTAGCGATAACTGGCAAGCGGCAGCTATTGCCAGCCTGTTAAAGCTAGTTATATTGCCCGCCTTAGTATTAGTGTTAGGCACACACGTATTTGCTATTAATGAGTCACTCTTAAAAGTACTCGTATTATTGAGCGCATCGCCCTTGGGAGTTAATGCGTACTTAATTGCATGCCAAATAAAACAACATCAAGATACGTTAGCCAGTGCGGTTGTTTTATCGACAGTTTTGAGTGTGGTGAGTTTTAGTATGTGGTTAACAATTCTACTGTAGACAAATACCTAAAAGTATTGGCATTTATCTAACAGAAAGTGGCTTAGCTAAATGCTAGTTTACACGCTATGCATCTACATTCGCTGGTGCATTGATGGTGATATAATCACTTTTATGGCGAGTTTCATCATAACTAATTTGTGCAACAGCGCCGGTATTAAAAATAGGCATGTGCCCAGCACACAACTGATCAACCAAATAGCTCACCATAGGCATATGGGCAACCACAAGCCAAGTATCGCATTCCGGATGAAGCGCGATTAACGTTTCTAAATAATCTGCAGCAACCTGCGGGTTACCTTCAGGAATAATATCTTGGCAGGTCTCTTCAAATAAAAAGGTATTATTTTTTTTAACACCCTCAGCTGTTTGCTGCGCTCTTACATAAGGACTCACTAATAACCCCGTTGGAGCATGCTTTTTTTGTAACCACAGCCCCATTTTTTCTACCTGCTGATGGCCCAAAGGAGTCAAATTTCTACTGACATCATCAGAGTGCATCGGTATTGCTTCACCATGACGCATTATCAAGATTGTTTTCATAAAAAATCAACCAATTAAAGAATATAAAACAGTAGCCAGTTTGCTCGAATTTCCGCTATATTAATAACTCAAACCTATTTATTTTCTTAAAATAGTTCTTTCATGATGTTCAGGTAAATAGCATTGCATTCCTGAAGTTATCATCTGTTGTTAACAATTATACGTTTAGTTTCAGGAGCATCATTTGAAAATCAGCACCAATGATAACAGAGCTTACCGCACACTAACACTGGACAATGGTCTAAAAGTACTTTTAGTGCACGATCAAGACTCAGCAAAAGCTGCCGCATCCATGGCTGTTAACGCTGGTCACTTTGATGATCCGCTTGATAGACAAGGCCTAGCGCACTTTTTAGAGCATATGTTGTTTCTAGGCACTGACCTTTATCCTGAATCAGGAAGTTTTAATAATTTTGTCTCGCAGTCTGGTGGCAATACCAACGCGTGGACTGGCACAGAGCATACCTGCTATTTCTTTGATATTAATAACCATCATATTGAAACAGCATTAGCACAATTTAGTCGGTTTTTTATAGCGCCCACACTAAACCCCGCTGAAACAGAAAAAGAACGTAATGCTATTGAGGCTGAGTTTAAATTAAAAATTAAAGACGATGGCCGTCGAATTTATCAAGTGCATAAAGAAACGGTTAACCCAGAACATCCTTTTGCCAAGTTCTCAGTGGGAAACTTGCAAACATTAGCAGATAGAAAGCGCTGTATTAGTGATGAATTACGTGACTTTTTTAATAGGCATTACCAAGCTCAGTGGATGACGTTAGTGATTTGTGCCAATGAGTCATTAGATACACTTGAGGCATGGGCAACCCAGTATTTCTCCCAGATAAAGGGAGATAAACACCAATTAAAGCCACCTATAGAAGCGCCGCTTTATCGCAGCCAAGACTTGAGTAAGTTGCTTCATATTGAACCACACAAACATGTACAAAAGCTGATTATTAGCTTTGCCATGCCAAACATTGACGATTTTTATCGTCATAAAACGGTCAGCTTTATTGCGCACTTACTAGGTTATGAGGGGCAAGGCTCGTTGTATTCTGTGCTTAAAGAGCAAGGTTGGATCAATGCCCTCTCTGCAGGTGGCGGAATTAATGGCAGTAATTTTAAAGACTTTAATATTAGTATGGCGCTGACCGATGAAGGCATTGAATACTACGAAGATATTATTGAAATGGTGTTTGAATACATTTGTTTAATTAATAACAACACCAGTAAACTACCTCGCCTATATCAAGATAAGCAAAAGCTATTACAAATCGCATTTGATAACCAAGAAAAGTCTCGCCTAATTGATTGGGTCAGTAATTTAAGTATTAACATGCAACATTACGATGAAGTTAATTACTTACAGGGTGACTATTTAATGGAGGGCTTTAAAGCCAGCACGCATGAAATGGCGATGCAGTGGTTAACTCCGCACAACATGCGTTTAGTGCTTATTCATCCTGATGTAGAGCCTGAACACACAGCTGCTTGGTATAATACCCCCTATAAAATTGAAAAATTGTCGCTTCATTGGCTCGAAGCACTTGCACAGATTAGCCAGCCACAAAGTGAAATGCTATTGCCCACGGCTAATCCTTATTTAGCTAAAGATGTCATTTTATATCCGGTTGAATCACAGCAACGATATCCAACATTACTGGTAAAAGAAGCAGGCTTTGACTTTTGGTTTAAACAAGACGCCACCTTTAGAGTCGCCAAAGGGCATTTTTATTTAGCCATGGACTCTGACTTTGCAGTAAAAGATGTGAAACATATGGCACTGACGCGGTTATTTTCAGATTTATTCATGGACAGTGTTGGCGAACAGTTTTACCCAGCGGAACTTGCGGGCTTAAGTTATCACTTAACCTCTCATCAAGGTGGCTTAACGCTTCACACTGCGGGGCTTTCTTCAAGCCAACTCGAATTAGTCGATCAGCTGATTGATGCACTATTTAACGTAAAAATTTGTGCCAAACGCTTTGCAGAATATAAAAAGCAATTAGTTAGACACTGGCGTAATAGCAATCAAAACAAACCCGTTAGTGAGCTATTTAGTATTTTAGGCGCTAAAATAATGCCGTGGAATCCTCAGCCTGACGAGTTAGCAAATGCACTCAAAGACACCTGTTTCCATCAGTTTAATGAATTTAGACAAGCGTTTTTTAATGCCCTTCATGTTGAGTCTTTTTTACATGGTAATTGGCAGCAGAATGATGCGCTTGAGTTTCAAAAGAAGGTCGCCCAGCACCTTAAAAAATCAGCCGTTATCGACGATTTAAAGCGCCCACTTTATGAAATTACTAAAGTGACCCGCTACGAGCTTGAACTTGCCTGCAGCGATAATGCCATGGTGATTTACTACCAAGCACAAAGCGATGACGTTAATGAAAAAGTGAAAATGATGGCGCTAAATCATTTAATTAATCAAGATTACTTTAATGAACTCAGAACCACGCAACAACTCGGTTATTTAGTAGGGGCGGGATACGCTCCTTTTAATACCCGTGCTGGTATTGCCTTTTATATACAATCACCAAAATTTGAGCCCACCACGTTACTGCACAGGCATAATTTATTTATTAGCCAGTATTTAGCAACAATTAATGAACTAACAGAACAAGACTGGCTGCAACAAAAACATGGATTAACAACCCATATTGCTGAAAAAGACAAAAATTTGCGTTTACGTTCACAACGTTTATGGCTTGCTATAGGTAATGGCGATCATCGGTTTAATATGCAGCAACGCCTGCTGGATTCTTTAAACGCATTAACGCTTGAACATTTAAAAGCCTACGCCGCTGAAATTTTTAATGCAGATCGCCCAAGATATGAGCTTTTAAGTGCCAAATCTGTGAATTTGTCTGAGAAACTACCACTTTATTCGCATTCTCTTTGACTCTTGCTCGCGCTTGATTTAGATTGTCTTTTGTTAATAAGAAGTAAGACAATGAAAAAATAAATGAAAAAAATAAAAATAATAAAATACATTCTATTGTTGGCCTCTTTGGCCACAGCCTACTCAGCGAGTGCATTCGAGTCATCGTTTAACTTGAATTTAAATGCGTTGGTCGTGAGCGTGTGCGCAATAATGTCGTTAGTTGTGGTTTATTTGTTAACGATTGTTCACTCACTCAAGCGTTCACACTCTCAATTACAGCTTTCTGAAAAACGATTAAAAAGTACCGTAGAAGGCAGTGGTGATACTCTATGGGATTGGAATATCAAAACCGGTAAAGTTATTCGTATCAATGACAAATACGTGATGAATAGTAATAACCTAGTAGAATTTCCACCGAATAAAAGCTTGATCCACCCCCGCGATTTAACCCATGTTGATTACCTACTAAAAAAACACTTTGCCGAAGAAAGTACTTTTTTTGAAGCAACTTATCGTATTAAAGACAGCTTTGGTAAATGGCACTGGGTGCTCGACCGCGGAAAAATCATTGAAAAAGACGCTAACCTAAGCCCACTGCGAATGACTGGCACAGTCAGAGATATCTCGCAGTTAAAATCAACGGAAGATCGACTTAACTTATTTGCAAAATGTGTTGAGTCACTCACTGATGCGCTGGCCATTTATGATAAAGACTTTAGGCTTGTGGATATTAATCCCAGCTTTTTAACTTTGTTTGGCGGCGTACGCGAGCAATACCTAAAGAAAGAGTTTCATTTAGCCGGTTACGACAAAAGCTATATAGAATCCATAAAAAATACCGTTAGAAAGCACGAACATATTCAAGAAGAAGTAAAGCTTCGCAATAGCGATCATGCTCTGCTGCCTTTTGAAATTTCAATAGATGAAATTAAAAACGCACAAAATCAAATAACCAATTATGTGGTGGTGTATTCAGATTTAACCGAACGTAAAAAGACCGAATCTGAACTGAATAATTTATCAAACCGAGATCGCACCACCAGCTTACCTAACCGTAATTTGTTTTTTTCTGACTTACAAAAACTCGCAAAGCAGCACTCTCATCATGCATTACTCGTATTTGATTTAGATAACTTTAAAAAAATAAACGACTCATTAGGCCATCAATTAGGTGATAGTTTACTGGCAAAGCTTGCTATGCGTTTAAATAAGCTCACCCGTGAAAATGACGTATTTTATCGCCTTGGCGGCGACGAATTTGCGCTAGTTATGTCAAACACCAACGATATTCTCACTATCACTCGCATGGCTAAACAGTTTTTGGCGGCCATAGCTACACCATTTAAAATGGCAGGCCATGAACTTGCTATCACCTCAAGCGTTGGTATAGTGTTGTTCCCCGAAGATGGTAACACCCCCGAAATACTATTAAAGAACGCCGATACTGCGATGTATCATGCTAAAAAGAAAGGCAATAGCTACCTGTTCTTTAATGACACCATGAACCGCCAAGCAGTAAAACGACTGCAAATAGAAAACCTAATGCGCTTTGGCTTAAAAGAAGATCATTTTGAGGTGTATTACCAGCCTAAAATGAATATTCGTACTGGTAAGCTTGCTGGAATGGAAGCGTTGGTACGTTTTATTACCCCGAAAAAGGGGGTTATTAGCCCAGGGGTATTTATTCCAATTGCCGAAGAAACAGGGCAAATTATTGAAATTGGTGAAGTAGTTTTAAACAAAGCTTGTCGCGATGTAAAACAGTGGTTAGATGCAGGCTTATTTAATGCCCGTGTTGCTGTTAACTTATCAGCAAAACAATTTAGCCTACCCGATCTAACCTCGCGCATAGATGTGATTTTACAAAAAAATGAACTGCCCTCGTACTTTTTAGAGCTTGAGATAACTGAAGGCACCGTAATGGACGATCCACAAGAAGCCATTGCGATTATGCGCTCTTTAAGTGCCCGTGGTATTCACTTAGCAATGGATGACTTTGGTACCGGCTATTCATCACTTGCGTATTTAAAGCAGTTTCCACTCAATACGCTTAAGGTAGATAAAGCCTTTATCGATGATATGAAGACTGAACGTGGCCGCAATATGGTGGACTCTATCGTCACTATTGCGCATAACCTTGATTTGCATGTAGTTGCCGAAGGGGTGGAGCAAGCGTCGCAAATAAGCATACTTGAAGAGCTAAACTGTGAAACACTGCAGGGTTATTACTACTCTAAACCACTCTCAAAAGATGAATTTACTGCGTTTTTAAAACAACAACAAAGCCAATCAAAACTCAGTTTAATTAGAGCGACCAGTTAAGCACGCCATAGACACGCATTTACACCTATATTGCGTATCAATGCACGTCGATAATGCATATTAAACAAGCACCAAGCAACAGGACCAAACACGCCACCTAAAAATAACCAGCGTTTAACAGGCATGCCCTTTTTAATGGTTTCTAAATACATAAGCGCTATAAATACACCGCTAAGCAAAATAAATAACACCACCACCTCAACCAGCTCAAAAATAAGGCGCGTATAATAGCGTTAAACTGGCTAAATTTGAAGCAACGCATGCTGCTAATCAGCAATAATGCTTAATCAATTTGAGGGGCAAATCAGACACAAAAAAGCCGAGCAACTTAAATACTCGGCTAATCATCATAGATTTATAGCGGCTTACTTGTCAGCACGGCCCATAAACTTATGCTCTGCGGTATTAATACGGATGCGATCGCCCGTAGAAATATGCTCTGGCACTTGAATAATTAAGCCGGTTGATAAACGAGCAGGCTTTGAACGCGCGCTGGCTGAAGCACCTTTAATTGAAGGGTCGGTTTCCTCAACTACAAGCTCAACACTTGAAGGAAGATCAAGTCCAACTGGCGCACCATCAATCACAATAACATGCACGCCTTGGGTCTCTTCGTTAACAAACTGAATCTCTTCAGCTATCGCGTCTTTAGCCAAGTTGTAAGGCGTGTAATCTTCGTTATCCATAAAGACATACTCATCGCCATCAATGTACGACAGCATCGCTTCACGACGGGTTAAATCTGCAAGGTTAAGCATATCGCTGTCTTTGAATGTTTCGTCAACTTTACTACCCGTTACTACATCGTATAAACGCATACGGTATAAACTACCACCGGCACGACCTTGTGGTACAGAACGTACGATATCTTTTACTACTAATACACGGCCATTAAAGTCAATAGCCGTCCCTTTTTTAACATCACTTGCCTTTGGCATGGGTGAATTCCTATTGTTTTTTTGATTGCGAGAAACATACCACGAAACTGATTTTGTTCAACAATAAAGTGATATGATTAGCTTCTTACTTCGTACTGACTCATAAATCTGTAATTTAGACTTAAACTCGTGTTATCTAGTGGCAAAAAGCTGCTATGGTTAAGTTATCGATTATGACCTCAAGGAATGGCTCATGAACCAACAAACTGTACATACCTATTTAATGAACAAGCCGTTAGTTAAACTAACCCAGCCTTTTGCTAAAGATGTTGATGTGTATAAAGTAAATCATAAAATGTTTGCCACTCTTGCACTTAGCAATGAGGGTGAAACCGACGAAAATGGCGAGCCTATTTGGTGGCTAAACTTAAAGTGCGATCCTGATGAGGCGCAATCATTACGAGATATTTTCCCTGCCGTTATTCCTGGTTATCATATGAATAAACGCCTTTGGAATACCGTGATTTTAGATGGCTCAGTACCACAGGGTGAAATTGAGCGTATGATTGATAACTCGTTTAATTTGGTGGTCGACAACATGCCTGACAAAGATAAAAAGGCCATTGAAGCGTTACTGTAAATAAGCGTCCAGACGCAACTTTTACCAATTCGATTGATTAAGTATTATTGTTGATTATCGAACACAAAAAAGCCGCATAATTTGCGGCTTTTTTACGTTAACTTAAAACATTAATCTTTCTGTTCAGTCGTCTCATTTGGAGTGTCAGTTGATTTATCATCACCTTGCGCTAACTCCACTTCAGCTTTATTAGCGGCTGTTGTGTAAAACTTATCGCCCTTGTCAGCCATTGTAAGTAAAGTATCACAAGGTGTAAAAATAGCGTTGTTGTTAGCCAGAGTAGACATATCAGAGCTTATTTTACCTGCTCCTAATTTATCCATATAGCTAAACGGGCCACCTAAGAACGGTGGGAAACCAATACCAAAAATAGCACCAATATCACCATCACGCGGGCTGGCAATAATACCGTCATCTAAACAGCGAACGGCCTCATTAAGCATTTGTGAGATACAACGCTTAGCAATTTCGTTTTTATTTAAACGTGGAGCTGGGGTTACACCTAGTAGCTCATAGACTGACTCATCAACCTTTTTGCCTTTCTTGTCGTATTCATAAAAACCACGACCCGTTTTACGGCCTAAGCGTTTTGAATCAATCATGCGCGAGAAAGCATCTGGGCCTTTAAAACGCTCACCGAGTTCTTTTTCAAGAATTGGCGCGATTTTAGAACCAATATCAATACCGACTTCATCAAGCAGTGCCAACGGCCCTACTGGAAAACCAAACTCAATTAAGGCTGCGTCAATTTTTTCAATTGGCTCACCGGCAAGCATTAAGTTTGCCGCCTCATTCAGGTATGGCGCTAAAATACGGTTAACATAAAAACCAGCCATATCTTTTACCACAATTGGCGTTTTACCTTGCTTACGCGCAAAGTTAACTACACGAGCAATCGTTTCTTTTGAGGTGCCTTCGTGAGGAATAATTTCTACCAGTGGCATTTTCTCTACTGGTGAGAAATAATGTAAACCAATTACATTTTCAGGACGCGCTGCTTTAGCTGCAATTTGCGAAATAGGTAATGACGAAGTATTACTTGCGAAAATAGTATTCGCTTGGCAATGCTGCTCTACATCAGCAACCATACCTTGCTTAAGCTCTAAATCTTCAAATACGGCTTCTATCACTAAATCTATGTGTTTAAAACCGCTGTAATCGGTAGTGCCGGTAATACGGTTCATCGTTAACTGCATATCGGCTTTAGACATAATACGGCGTTTAAGACGCTTATCTAAAATTTTGTATGTGTAGTTCATGGCATTACTTATGCCCTGCTCTGCCACATCTTTAATTCGCACCGGCAATTTAGCTTTGACCGCACTCACATGGGCAATACCTGCGCCCATTAAGCCACCACCTAACACGGCAGTTTTACTAATCGCGGGAGCATCATCATTGCGCCATTCTTTTTTCATTTCAGTGGTTGCAAAGAAAATACCGCGCAGCGCTTTAGACTCATCACTCATTACCAATGTGGCAAAACCTTCTGCTTCGGTTTTATATGCTTTCATTTCATCAAGCTCTACGCTTGCACGTACCGCTTTAATAATTGCAAGCGGCGCAGGGTAATGACCACCGGTTTTTTTAAGAACGTTTTCTTTAGCTTTTTTAAAGATAAAGTTACGACCAAATGGGTTTGACTCTAATAGCTGACTAATTTTATCAAGTTTAGGCTCTTTAGCTTGTGGCTTTTTCTTTGCCGCAAACTCTTTGGCCACTTTTAGCAGTACGCTTTGTGGTACACAATCATCCAATACACCGGCTTTTTTAGCTTGTTTAGGACGAATTTGTTTTCCGGTTAGCATCCACTCAAGGGCTTTTTGAATGCCCACGATTTTAGTTAAGCGCTGTGTACCACCACCGCCAGGTAATAAACCTAGTTGTACTTCTGGTAAACCAATTTTAGTTAAAGCGCTATCTGTACCTACGCGGTAATCACAGGCTAAAGCAAATTCTAAACCGCCACCAAGCGCTGCACCATGTATAGCACTAACTGTGGTGTACGGAAGCTTTTTCATATCAAAAAATGCTTGATGGCATAATTCGCTAATAGCTAATGCATCTTCACGCTTTTGCACGCTGTCTAGCATTTTAACATCGGCACCAGCAATAAAGTTATCGCTTTTACCACTAATAAATACCATACCTTTAACTGCGTGCTCTTTAGCTTGTGCTAATAATGCTTTTAAATCATCAGCAAAGCTATCTCGCAGGGTATTCATTTTCTCACCCGGCACATCAATGGTCACTACGGCTATTTTGTTATCATCAACCGTTAAATTAAATACTGAATCTGTCATTACGCACTCTCCAATACAAAGGCTGCACCTAAACCACCCGCAGCACAGGCAGTCGTTAACGCTAAACCACCGCCACGACGCTTAAGCTCGTATAAACTTTGTGTAATTAAACGCGCGCCGGTTGCCGCAAATGGATGACCATATGCAAGCGAGCCGCCGTTCACGTTGAACTTATCCATGTTAATTTCACCTATGGCTTTATTACGCCCTAAGTGCTCTTGTGCAAATTTATCTGAAGCAAACATTTTCATATTCGCTAAGGTTTGCGATGCAAACGCTTCGTGCATTTCAATTAGATCTAAATCGGCTAACGTAATACCTGCTCTATCAAGTGCGATAGGCGTTGAGTGAGCCGGCCCCATTAGCATGTCTTTTTCTACGCCAATCGCTGAAAACGCAAAACTGCGTACGTAGCCTAAAATTTCGTAACCCAATGCTTTTGCTTTGCTTTCGCTCATCATTAATACTGCGGCTGCGCCATCGGTTAATGGGGTTGCATTGGCTGCAGTGACTGAGCCGTGTTGACGGTCAAATACCGGCTTAAGCTTGGCATAACCTTCAACCGTTGAGTTTTTACGAATATTGTTATCTTCTTCAATAAAGCTTTTATAAGGCGGTAAATGAGCCGTCATTACTTCATCTTTAAGCTTGCCATCAGCCCAGGCTTGAGTTGCCAGTGAGTGAGAACGATGCGCTAAAGCATCTTGATCTTCACGGCTAATGTTATGGGTTTTAGCCATTTGCTCGGCTGTTTGTCCCATTGATAAACCCGTTGAGTACTCAGCAACCGCTGGCGGCACTGGCAATAAATCTTTTAAACGTAGCTTTGAGAATATTTTTAAACGCTGACCAAGCGTACGTGCTTTGTTTAAATCAACTAAGCTACCCGCTAATTTTTTACTTACACCAATTGGCAATACAGATGATGAATCGGCACCACCGGCAATACCTACGCTTACAGAGCCTGCCATAATTGATTCAGCAACGTTTGCTATCGCTTGAAAACTCGTCGCACAAGCACGCGATACAGAGTACGCATCAACCGATACTGGCATCCCAGTACCCAATACAATTTCACGCGCAATATTTGGCGCTTCTGGCATTTGTACTACTTGCCCAAAAACCAATTGATCGATTTCTGACTTGTCGAAATTTAATCGCTCAAGCATTTCATTAACTACTAACTTACCCATATCCAACGCTGGTACATGGTGGAACGCAGTCGCTTGCTTAGCAAAAGGAGTACGTAAGCCGCTTACGATGGCAATACGGTCGCCTTTTGGTGTTTTAAGTATGTTTTGCTCAGACATTTATTATTCTCTCCCGCTGACAGGTCAGACCTGTATATTTTCTCCGATTCTAAACAACCCGTGTAATAAAGCCAATAGATAAAGGTAAATTAATACAAAAGCGCCATTGTAAATCACTACATACATTGTATGAGGGTAATACAATAGGCTTTTTTAGCTGGTTTTACAAAGTTTTATGTTAGGCTAAAAAATCGTTAAAAAATAACGAACTATTTTTAAAAAATCAGTCTAACTCTTGAGTTATCCACTTATAAACCTTATAACTAGCTCAGTATTTGTTACCTAACCAATTTAGGTATTATTTAAGCTGACGAGGACAGTCCACTTATTATGGCAGCTAACGCATTTTCACAATTAAAAACGTATTTAGACACCCAAATTATTGGCCAGCCTGCGCTCACTCAAGCACTATTAATTGCTATTTTAGCCGATGGTCATTTATTAGTTGAAGGCCCACCGGGGCTTGCAAAAACACGCGCTGTTAATGCCTTAGCAAAAGGTATTGAAGGCTCGTTTCAGCGTGTTCAGTTTACCCCAGATTTATTACCAGCCGATGTGACCGGCACCGATATTTATCGCCAACAAACCAGTGAGTTTGTGTTTGAAAAAGGCCCTTTATTTCATAATCTCATTTTAGCGGACGAAATAAACCGAGCACCAGCAAAAGTACAATCGGCATTATTAGAAGCAATGGCCGAGCGCCAAGTCACGGTAGGCAAAAACACCTATCCACTCAGTGACCTGTTTTTAGTGATGGCAACACAAAATCCGCTTGAGCAAGAAGGTACTTACCCGCTACCAGAAGCGCAATTAGACCGTTTTTTAATGCACCTAAGTATTAATTACCCAGGTGCTGAGCATGAGCTTGATATTTTACGTTTGACCCGTGGTGAAGCACTTAATGATGAAGCCCCAGTGCTTGAGCAAATTTCACAACCCGATTTGTTTGCTGCGCGAAAAGCAATTTTAGGTCTGTATTTGGCCGAGCCATTAGAGCAGTACCTAGTTCAGTTGATTATTGCTACTCGAGAAGGCGCAAACTTAGATGAGCAACTTGGCCGCTGGATTGAATACGGCGCCAGTCCACGTGCCACGATTGCTTTGGATAAGTGTGCCCGCGCTCATGCGTGGCTAAGTGGCCGTGATTTTGTATCACCTGACGATATACAAGCTGTTGTGCATAATGTATTACGCCATCGCATTATTCTAAGTTACGAAGCACAGGCCGATGGTATTACTAAAGATCAGGTCATTAGCCGTATTGTTGAACTAGTCGCAGTACCTTAAGTTATGCAAACACACGTTGATTCTCAGGCATGGCTTAAATTAAGCCATAGCCATGGTGTTAATTTATCGCTTAAAGAGCTGATGTATTATAAAGCAAAAGCGCAACTGCTTGAGCTGGCACCTAAAGTTAAAATAAAAAACACCTTGGCGGGGCAATACCTTGCGCCCCACAAAGGCCGGGGTATGGAGTTTGCCGAAGTGCGTCATTATCAAAACGGTGACGATATACGCTCTATTGATTGGCGCGTTACCGCACGCACAGGCGAAACCCACACTAAACTTTTTCAAGAGGAAAAAGAGCGCCCGGTATTTGTGTTTACTGACTTTTCAAACTCAATGCTATTTGGCTCGCAATTACTGTTAAAATCGGTGCAAGCGGCACATATTAGCGCCTTAGTTGCGTGGTCAGCGTGTCAGCGTGGCGACAGAATTGGCGGTATTGTGTTTAATCAGCACTCGCATTTAGAGCTAAAACCCAGCGCTCGTGAAAAAGCGGTATTAAAACTATGCCATAATTTATGCGATGCGCATCAGCTGGCTCTTGAAAACATTGATAAGCCGGCCGCGAATAATTTTAGCGATAACCTCAAACGTTTAAATCACTTAGCTAAGCCCGGTAGTTTGGTTTATATCGTTTCTGATTTTAACGCCTTGGATGACGCCAGCTTTAAGCAACTGGAACTTTTAGCGCGTCATTGTGAACTGATTGGGTGTCATATTAGCGACCCCTTTGAACATCAATTACCTGCTTTTAAACAAACGGTAACCGTCAGTGCTAATAATCAGCAATTTGCCCTGCCCTTAATGGACAAGAGCTTTAGACAACGATTTGCCAAAAATGCCGAGCACGCATTTAGTGCGCGCATTAATCGCTTAACAAAGTCTGGACTCACCCTATTATCATTTGATGCAGCCACTGCGCTGGAACTGCAATTAGTGAGAAAATAAATCATGCAAACCTCTCCACTTGATGGTCTACACGATATTATTGCTCCCACCCAAGTCGACTGGTGGCCACTCGCTCCTGCTTGGTGGGTTGTTATTGCAATTGCTGTGTGTTTATTGTGTAGCTTAATTGTCATAATTTATAAAAATTATCGCTTTAAAAAGCCAAAACGTGATGCCATTGCATTAGCTAATCAACAACAGTCAGCGCAGCAATTACATGTCATTTTAAAGCGTTTAGTGATCACCTATTACGATCCGCGTTTGGCCGCGCAATCAACAACGCATTGGTGCAACACATTAAACCAACTTTCAGCTATTGGCTTTACAGAAGAAGAAATTTTAAGCCTATATAACGCTAATCAAACACAGGCAGCCCTCAGTGATAAATTTCGCCAAGCCATTAAACAATTTAAACTAAAGGAGCCGCTGCATGTTTGAATTTAGCTGGCCATGGCTGTTTTTATTACTGCCGCTACCTTTAATATTGTTACTATTAAAACCCGCCGCCAATGATGCCAACACGCGTCTGCGCATTCCAAGTTTTGCATCACATAATTTAAGCAATCAAAGCATAGAGCCAAGTGCGCGTAAATTGAATATTATCGAGTGGTTGCTGTGGTTATTATTAGTGACCGCATCAGCAAATCCAACGTGGTTAGATGAGCCCATATCGCTACCCAACGAAGGCCGCGATATAATGCTCGCTGTGGATTTGTCAGGGTCAATGACCGAACAAGACATGGCTTACAATGGCCAATATGTTGACCGTTTAACCATGGTTAAAGCAGTACTAAGTGACTTTATAGAGCAGCGCCAAGGCGACAGACTCGGCCTTATATTGTTTGGTGATACCGCTTTTTTACAAACCCCATTGACGCGTGATGTGAAAACCGTCAGTAAAATGCTCTCTGAGGCGCAAATTGGTTTAGTAGGACGTGCCACGGCGATTGGTGACGCTTTAGGTTTATCGGTAAAACGCTTTGCCAGTAAAAAAGAAAGTAACCGTATTGTGGTGTTGCTTACAGATGGACAAAACACCGCAGGAAATTTAAACCCAGAAGATGCGCTGCTACTTGCCCGTGAAGAAGGTATAAAAGTGTACACCATCGGAGTCGGTTCAGATAACCCGCGCGGCTTTAGTTTATTTAATATGGGCTCTGGGGGCAGTAACCTAGATGAGGGCTTATTGAAAAAAATTGCTGAGCAAACAGGCGGTCTATATTTTAGAGCAAAAGATGTCGCTGGCCTGCAACAGATTTACGCTGAGCTTGATAAGCTTGAACCAATTAGTGCCGATGAGCAAACCTTTCGCCCACAAACAGCCTTGTTCTATTATCCGTTATTACTGGCCATTTTACTCATAAGTGCAATGGCATTGATAAAAACGGTGCGCGCAATGAAGGAGCCAGACTAATGGATTTTGAATTTATTCGTCCTGCTATTTTATGGCTGTTACTCCCTGCCTCAGGGTTATTTTTTATCGCCTTACTAAAACATAAAAAAACCCAGTCAGCGCCGCTTATTGCGCCGCATTTGGCACCATTTGTAATGAGTGAATCAAACAATAAAGCTCGCCAGCCGCTGTGGCTGGTTGCGTTATTTTGCAATTTAGCGATTATATTTAGTGCAGGGCCAAGCTTTGAAGAGAAACAAGTACCCGTATTTCAAAGTAAAAGTGCCCGCGTTATTGTCATGGATATGTCCTACTCTATGTATAGCACCGACATTGCTCCCAATCGATTAATGCAATCACGTTTTAAAGCCCTCGATATGGTTGAGCTATTTAAAGAAGGCGATACCGCGTTAGTGGCTTACGCAGGCACTGCCTATACCATTTCACCACTGACCAACGACGCTAAGACTCTTGCCAACCTTATTCCTAGTTTAAGCCCTGAAATTATGCCAGATAAAGGCTCAAACGTACTCGCTGGCTTAGATATGGCACAAGAGCTACTAAGCCAAGCCGGCTACCTCGATGGCGATATTATTTTGATCACCGATGGTATTGAACAACAACAGCAAAGCGATGTAAGCCGTTTTACCAACAGTAGCCAATATCGACTTAATATTTACGGCGTAGGCACAGCGCAAGGAGCTCCTATAAAGTTACCTGAAGGCGGGTTTTTAAAAGATAATTATGGTCAAATTGTGGTGCCAACCCTCAATGCATCATTACTTGAAGGACTTGCAAAAAATAGTGGTGGGCAGTTTGCCGATTATCAGCCAAGCAATAGCGATATTGCCGTTTTTTCACCGCAAGCAAACAGTGAAGTATTAAAAAGTGAAAAACAAAATTTAGCCTTATGGCGAATTGACGCCGGTATTTATGGTTTGCTTATTTTACTGCCTTTAGCTTTGTATTTATTTAGACGTTCTGCATTAGTTAGCGCAGTACTATTACTTAGCTTTTTACCTCAACAAAATGCGCATGCCGCAGAGCTGCCAACCCTGTTTAAAAATACGGATCAACGGGCATTAGAGGCATACAACAACAAAGAGTATCAACAAGCAGCCCAGGCTCGCTCAAGCGCTCTCAAAGGGGCTGCACTTTATCAGCAAGGGCAATTTGATGCTGCCTTAAATGAGTTTAGCCAAGATAAGTCAGCAACCGGTTATTATAACTATGGCAACGCCTTGGCTAAAGCAGGACAATTAGAGGCTGCCATTGACGCGTATAAACAAGCGCAAGTAAAGCAAGATAACTTTAGTGAAGCCGCTGAGAATCAAGCGCTTGTTGAGCAGTTACTGAATCAACAGCAAGACCAAGAAAATCAGCAAGGCAATGATTCGCAAAATCAAGATAAGCAAAGTCAAGATGATGCAGATAAATCAAAACAAGATCAGCAAAAAAATGGCGAGAAAAACAACGCAGATAAAAGCGAAGAGGACAGCCAAAATAGTGAGCAACAGCAATCAGATCAGTCCTCGGAACAATCAAAAGATCAACAAGGCCAATCTGGTGAGCAATCAGACAAACAGAATGAGCCTGACATGCAAGCTCAGTCACAAAGCCAACAAAATGAAAATAAAGACGAGAATACACCGCAGCAAGATGAGCCTCAAAATCAACCTAATGAAATGAGTGAGCAACCGCCCTCTGATGAGCAAAAACAGCAGGCACAGCAACAAGCCATGCAGACACAAGCCGCTGAGCTCACTAATGAAGAAAAAGAAAAAGCACAGCAACTAAATCAGTTATTAAGAAAAGTGCCCGACGATCCCGCTATTTTATTAAGAAACAAAATGCAATTAGAAGCCCAAAAAAGACAATATCAACGCCGTCCAACAGGAGTAGAAAAATCATGGTAATGCGATTATTTTGCTGTTTATTGCTATTAACTGCCATGCCATTAATGGCCGCCACCACTTTGGAGGCAAGCGTTGATAAAAACCCAGTATTAGCGGGTGAATTTTTTATGCTTAATATTAGCATTGATGATTCAATAAAAGGACAACAACCCGACACCTCAGCATTATTAAAAGATTTTGTAGTCGGCCCTATGAGCTTAAGTAGCCGCACTAACATTATTAATGGCAGTATAAAAAAACAAACCTCTTGGTCTGTTAAACTAATGACCCGCAAGGCGGGTGAATACACCATTCCCAGTTTTAGTGTTGCAGGGCTAAACTCGCAACCAATTAGTTTATCGGTTAAAGAGCGCAGCAGCGACGCAGATAAAAATAACGATATATTTTTAAAAACCTCGCTCTCAAACAACAGCTTATTTGTACAAGAGGCTGGCGTTTACACCATTAAGCTTTACTTAGCCAAAGAGCTTCTTGATGGCAGCTTAAGTGCGCCAAGTATGGAAGATGCCCAACTTACCCAACTCGGTAAACAAAGCGAAGATTATGAACTGGTTAACGGTAAACGTTATTTAGTGATCACCCGTAATTATTTAATTCAGCCCCAAAAAAGTGGCGCCTACACTATTGCAGCTCCCGTTTTTCAGGGGCGTATTCAGCAAAACTATCGCCAATTGGAAGTGTCAGCGCTTGGCGATGAGCAGCAAATTGAAATTAAACCTATCCCTGAAAACTATCAAGGAGACTGGTTACCCAGTGAACTGGTGAGCTTAACCGAGCAATGGCAGCCAGAGGATAATACCGTTGAAGCCGGTACGCCGATAACTCGTACAATTATGCTCACCGCGCTAGGGGTGACTAAAGAGCAACTACCCGAAATTGATATGCCTACTATTAATGGTATTCGCAGCTACCCTGATGAAAAAGAAACCAATAATGCGGTACGTGATGGTCGAGTGGTATCACAGCAAAGCGCCTCATTTGCGCTATTGCCACAAACACCTGGCACTTACACATTGCCTGAAATTAGCTTGCCTTGGTATAACACCAAAATAAATCGAATTAGTTATGCGACCTTACCTGAGCGTACTATTACAGTAACCCCCAGTACAACAGCGCCAGTGCAAACGCTTAATCCGCCAGCTGAAAACAACCTAAATAACACTATGGCAGAGTCAACGGAGCAAGCAGTTACAGTGCAACAACAAACTGTCACACCACTGTGGCTAATTATTGTGGCCTCGCTTGGTTATGTTTTATGGATTGCGACGGTGATTTTTTACTTTATTAAACGCCCAGCTAAAGAAGTGCAACAAGCGGCTCAAACAACTAATAAAACAAATCAACAACCATCTTTAAAAGCCCTGCTGGTATTAGCTAAAAGCCATGACGAAAAAGCATTTTACGATGCGCTTAATCAGTATGCGCTAACCCTTACAGGTAAAAAGGTAGGGGCGCTATCCCATTTATGCGCTATGATAAACAACTCAGAGTTCACCGCGCAGGTAAACAATTTACAAGCACAGTTGTACAGTAATCAAACGGCTAGCGCCAACTTAGACGCTATAGTTAGCATGTTAAAGGCACATCAATCGCAAACAGCTAAGCCTTCATCACCTGCGTTAAAAGAGCTGTATTCTTGATCTCAATAGTATTTTGCTTTTTTGACCTATAATAATTTTAACTAAAAAGTGCTTATGTTTGGAAATAAAAAATCGAATGATCGGGTCTTACTAAATATGGCTGAAAAACAACAACGCTACGAAGCCCTGGTTCACGTTTATCATAAGGAACTCTATCGCTTCGCTTACTGGTTATGTAACGATCCGACTATTGCAGATGACTTAGTGCAAGAAACCTTTTTACGTGCTTGGCGCTCGCTTGACTCGTTACTCGATCAAAAAGCAGCTAAACCATGGTTGCTAACAATTTTAAGACGCGAAAATGCGAGGCGCTTTGAGCGCAAGCAATTTGATTACAGTGATGTAGATAACGACACGCTAGTGGATCAAACCAGTCATTCTTTAGATGATGAAATGGAGCAAACCGTTATTCAACGGCAAATTTCGTTGTTGGCCGATGAATACAAAGAGCCGCTACTATTACAAGTGGTTATGGGCTGCTCTGGGGATGAAATTGCAGACATACTCGATTTAAACAAAAATACGGTTATGACACGTTTATTTCGAGCAAAAAATCAACTTAAAGAGGCACTAAGCCGTGATGATGAACAACTTAAAGGGGCATCAAAATAATGGATGAACTTGAGTTTCGTCGCCGCACGATTGCACAGCCAAACGAGCTAGACAAAGAACTACTGGAATTTGCAAACAGCAGTCCCGATAGACAACAATTTTTAAATGAAAATAAAGCATTTGATAAGCAACTCAATGATGCGCTTGATATTCCTGTGCCTGACAACCTTGCTGAACGGATTATTTTAAACACCTCGTTAAAAGAAAAAGCCAGAAAAGATGAGCTTGAACAAAAAGACAATGTCATTGATTCACGCTCACGCTTTAAGTTTGACCGTGTATATTTGGCGTTCGCTGCTTCATTTGTGATTGCGGTAAGTGCGTTTATGTTTAGCACAGAGCAAAACTTGAATCATGCGGCTGGCGAGCATGCATTGGCGCATGTTTATCATGAACTTAACGCGTTAAATAAAACTCAACCTATCAGCTTACAAACAGTCAATGAAAAGCTGGCTTTACTTGGCGGTCAACTTAATGATCTACCTGGGAAAGTTACTTATGTTAACTTTTGCGATTTTCAAGGCGAGGAAGGCATCCATTTAGTGTTTGAATCGGACTTTGGCCCTATGACCGTGTTTATTGTTCCTAGTGATAACAAAGTCTTTGAAATTGGCTCGGGTGACTTTAGTGACTCTCGCTATGTAGGTCATATAAGCCGAGGAAAACAAGCTGATACTGTACTAATAGCAAGCCTAGGCTCACCGGTTGATATGTATAATGAACGTATTGCAGGCGCTATTCGCTGGCTGTAATACCAATTTGTATAAATATTTGAACAATTTAACGAATTAAACTCCCTTATATCTAAGCAGATTGATATAAGGGGATGGGTATTACAAACAATAAAAAACCGCAACGAGTGTGCGGTTTTTTTATTGCTAATAAGCTAAAACTTATTATTGGTTACTTACATACATCAGCAACAGCGTTAGCAAAGTAATCGATGTTTGCTTGACTAATTCCCGCCACGTTTACACGGCTAGAGCCCACAATATAAATACCGTAGTCTTTTTGTAGACGCTCGATTTGCTCTTTATTAATACCTAAGAAAGAGAACATACCGTGTTGGCGGTCTATAAATGAGAAGTCTTGAGCAATGTCTTTGGCTGCAAGGCTGTCTTTAATTAAACTACGTAAACCATTAATACGGTTACGCATTTCATCAAGTTCACTGTGCCATAACTGCGTTAACTCTGTGCTGCTTAAAATGGTGTTTACAATGTCTGCACCGTGCGCTGGCGGCATAGAATAAATGCTACGTACCACACTTAATAATACCGAGTTTGAAATATCAGCGGTTGCACTGTATTTTGCAATAATTGAACACGCACCAATACGCTCACGGTATAAGCCAAAGTTTTTAGAACATGATGAACAAATGATCAACTCTTCAACCGCATTGGCTAAAATACGTAAACCATTCGCATCTTCTTCTAAAGAAGAGCCAAAACCTTGATATGCAATATCAATTAATGGCGTAAAACCCACATCTTTTGCAAGTTCAGCAATAGTATTCCATTGTGTTTCGTTTAAATCCATACCACTTGGGTTGTGACAACATGCATGTAATAACACCACATCGCCCTTAGGCACCTGTGTTAGTGTTTCAACCATTTCATCAAACAATAAATCTTTGTTTTCGTAGTCGTAGTATGGGTATTCTTTTACCGTTAAGCCTGCAGCTTCAAATAAGCTAATGTGGTTAGCCCACGTTGGGTTAGTAACCCATACAGTAGCGCCTGGATTACAACGTACAATAAATTCTGCTGCAACACGAAGTGCGCCTGTACCACCAGGTGCTTGTGCTGTGCGTACGCGATTAGCTAATAATGCCGGGTGCTCACCAAGAAGAAGATTTTCCATTTGTTGACAGTAATCTAAGTTACCAGCAAGTCCAATGTAAGATTTGCTCATTTCATTTTCTAAACGAAACGCTTCTGCTTTTTTTACTGACTTTAATACCGGGGTATTCCCCTGCTCGTCTTTATATACACCAACCCCTAAGTCAATCTTATTTGGGTTAGTATCTTGCTTGTAGGCCGCCATAAGGCCAAGAATAGGGTCTGTTGGTAATGGTTTTAATACTGAGAACATTGGCTATCTCTTCGTTATTTAGGGGTTAGCTGTTGCGCTAAGCTTAACATAAAAACTCACTTGATTGACTAGTGTTATTTACACTAAAAAGTGAGGAATTTTAATACAGCACGCTATTAATAACGCGAGCGTCGCTTTATCAAAAAAATCAGTATTAAAAGCTTCGCCATCGACAATGCCAATGCACTGCTTTTGCGCATTAAATAGTGGTAAGCAGGCCTCTGCTTTTACCTTGGGGTCGCAGGTATAATACTCGCCACCCGCGGCTAAATATTGCTCAATATTATTAATGACGCGTCCTTTGCCACTGAGTGCCACTTGCACATTATTACTGCCGGTTGCAAATTCAGCGGTGAGCGGAAATAAAGGGCGACTCGGTGCACCAAAATAAGCGAGCTTTAATAACTGCTCGCCTTCAGGGGTGGCCGTATTTTGATAGATGCCATACCAATCTAACCGAGTGTTTTCGATTACATAGTCAACAATCAACTGAAGTTGCGCTAACTTTGCTGTTGTTTGCGTATTTTGGCTAACGTAATCGTTTAAATTAAACGGCTCATCTTGCAAGTAGCCGAATAAACTACATGCGCCACCTTCACCGAGTTCTGGAATTTGATACTGCCAACGCACGGCCGGTGCAGCATTGCTATTTAAGTACTGCTCAAGCTTTTCTAGCTCAGCATAAATTAACTGTTGCTCTACATTAAGCTGAGCTTGCTCTAAATAAGAATTTATCATTTGGCCATCCATACATCTATAATGCCGAAATAGTAGCATGGATATTTTTATAGCGCTAGCCAATTTAAAGCGCTTTTTAAAATCCTTAAGCACTTTTATTCATAAGCACTATTGCGGTACTTAAACAGAGGATGTTTATCTTTGCGGGATTAAAAGGTGTTCAGCTTAGGCGCAAAAATTACGCCTTTGCGTCACAAATTTGTTATTATTTAGCCCAATATTAGATTCAATCTTAGATAGGTTAATTATGAGTGATAATCACTTAGTGTATTCAACAGCAACAGGGCGAATTGACCAGCCAAAGCCAGAAAAAGAACTGGATGTAAAACTATTTAAAGACGGGTCTATTCGCATAGAGCGTCAAACCAAAGGTCGAAAAGGTAAAGGCGTAATGCTAGTTGTAGGATTAGATCCCCAACAGCACGATTTAAAAAAGTTAGCAAAAACAATAAAAAGTAAGATGGGCCAAGGTGGCGCAGTAAAAGAAGGAGTTATTGAAGTACAAGGTGATGATCGCGATAAGTTAAAGGCGATTTTAGAAGGATTAAAGTTTAAGGTAAAAATTGCGGGTGGTTAACCCGCAATTTTTGTTCTATTCAGGGACTTTTAACGCAGCTAATTGATCAAACAACACAGGGATATCGGCTTCGGCTACGGGCTTACTAAAGTAATAGCCTTGCACAATAAAACAATTATTGTTTTGTAAAAATTCAACTTGCTCTATTGTTTCAACCCCTTCAGCAACCACATCAAGCTTGAGCTTTTGTGCCATCGCAATAATCGCAGCGGTGATCTCCATATCATTATCATCTTCAGGGATATCTTTAACAAACGAGCGGTCAATTTTAAGAATATCAACAGGAAAACGTTTAAGGTAACTCAACGAAGAATAGCCCGTACCAAAATCGTCAATAGAAATTGAAATACCCAGCTTTTTCAATTGATGTAGCTGATCAATAGCCGCCTCAACATTACCCATTAGCATGCTCTCAGTCAGTTCAAGGTGCAGGCTTTTAGCATTAATTTGCGTCTCTATGATTATTTTTTTCAGCATAGGTACTAAGCTTGCGTCTTTAAACTGCCTTGCTGACAGGTTTATCGACATGTTGCTCGCTCTACCTTGTTGCTCTAGTCGTTTAGTGAACTCACATGCTTGTTGTAACACCCACTTACCAAGTTCCACAATTAAACCCGTTGCCTCAGCAATAGGAATAAATTTAGTAGGTGGAATGAATCCCTGCGTAGGATGGAACCAGCGAAGCAATGCTTCATATCCCACTACACTATTATCTCGACAATCAACTTGTGGCTGATAATGCAGTGTGAGTTGCTTTTCTTTAATTGCATGGCGCAACTCATTTTCAAGGAATAATCGCTCATTGGCGGCTGCATTTAGATCTTGGCTGTAAAAGTGGAACGTATTGCGCCCTTTCGCTTTTGCTTCATACATGGCTAAATCGGCATGTTTTAATAACTGATCTTCTTCTAGGCTATCAAATGGCGCCAAGGTAATACCAATACTGGCACTAACAATCACTTCGTTACTACCTAATTTTATTGGCTGATTTAACGTTTTTTGAATGGTGTCAGCGACTTCCGATGCTTCTTTTTGATGCTCAATACCACTGAGTAATACCGCAAACTCATCACCGCCTAAACGGGCTATAGTATCTTCTGCTCGTAAGCGCTGCTTTAAGCGTGTTGCCACTTCAACCAATAGTTGATCGCCTGCATCATGACCTAAAGTATCGTTAATACGCTTAAATTCATCCAGATCAAAATAAAATAAAGCAAACGAGTAACGCCCTCTTTCAGCAAGCGCCATCGACTTTCTAAGCTGCATTCTAAAGAATGTACGATTAGCAAGCCCGGTTAATGTGTCGAAGTAAGCGAGCTGTTCCATTTTGCGTTGGCTTTCTTTTACAAATGAAATATCTTGCGCTGAAGCAACGTAACTGGTGATTTTTCCACCATCTTCACGAATAGGTGACACACTCAGCGATACCCATATGGGTGGCTTGTTTTGCGCTTCAATAAGGGTATCCCCTCGCCAGTAATTACGGTTGCGCAAATCAATATCAATGTCCTCTACCAGCATGGTCATTTCATTAGCAATAATAGTCAGAAGTGGCTGGCGCAGGAAATCACTTTCTGCAAAGTCGGTCATTTCCAGCATTTTTGGATTAACATATTCAATCACAAAGTTTTCATCAGTGATCACCACACCCGTGCCCGAGAAGGCAACCGCTTTAGACAAGCGATTTGCAGCCTTTTCTGCAATTTCTTTTTCTATTATGCGCTGGTTTAAGCCATCGATGAGTTTGCGGATTTCAATGGTCATATCTTTGAATGAACCATTAAGCGTGCCAATTTCATCTTTATTTTCTTTTGGAAAATCAATTTCTAACTGGCCTTTACCAAAGTTAGTAACCGCATAAACCAGTGAATGTAGGCGTCTTAAAACTAGTTGATAAAGTGCTTGGTGTAATAACAAAGCAACTAAAATGGCATACAGAATAAACAAGCCAAAAAACTTCAGTTTTAAGTCTTTCAGTGCCGATAGTGTAGAAGAGCGCTTTTTATATACGCCCACGTACCAATTTACACCTTCAACTTTATGGATATTTATAATGTAGTCTTCACCATTTAATGAAAACGAGTCGGCATATTCCGGCAATTGTATTTGCCCTGCATTATCAATAACTCGCTTTAGCTCAGGAGAAATAAAATCGCCAGGTAGCAACTTTTTTCCCGCCTCTCCGTATTGTGTATAACTATCGGCTCCTAAATTAGGGTGCGCCAATAGCTGCCCTTGCTTATCGAACACCACTAAATGTTTTTCTTTTCCGCCGACGGGCAATTGCGATATGAGAGAGTCGAGAGAAATATCACTACCCGTAACTCCTAAAAACTCATCATTTTTATAAATAGGTACAATTAAACTAACGACCCACTTATTCCAAACGCCATCGTAATACACTCGTGACCACAGCGGCTCGCGTTGTGGGTTTGTTAACGATTTTGCGTAATTAAAACTTTTGCTTTGATTAAAGGTGTAATCTCCGGGGACATTAAGTGCCCAATTTGGTGGCGCAACACGGATAAAATTATCTTTGGTGATCAGGTAAAAATTATAAAAATCTTGAATTAACGTGGGGGAAATCACTTTCCAAAGCGATTCAGAATCTGCAATTAACTGTTTATAAAAAGGAGAATAAGCATTTTCGGGAATGAACGCCGCAGATAAGCCATCGGCAGATGCGCTGCGCACTGAACCATCATTGGTGACTTGCATAGTCGGGGCATTGTTATTCTTAAATGATAATTGCCCCTCAAATAACTGCTCGCTAACAACAATATTAGCTTGCTCAGCTATTTTAACTTTGGTCGCTATCAAATTATTAAACTGGTTTATTAATAATTCATTTGATTGCTTTAATACCTCATGCTCTTCAAATACAAGCTGTTTCTCTTCTGATTTGAGCATTAAAGCAGCCGCACAAATACCTGCAACTAAACAAATGCCAGAGATCAACAGTGATAACTTGACACTAAGTGAGTTTATTCCAAATCGAGATGGAGGGCGTCGATACACAAAAGGCCAACCTTATTTATAATTATTATTTTTGCGAGTAGTAGAAATATACCAGATCTCAAATCAGAATTATAAATTATTTGTAAAGTTTTTAAAAAACAATATGTTTTGTATATATATCAGGTAAAAAACCTATTTAATATAAGTGCTTGTTGACATTAGAGGTTACTCTTCATACATTAAGGGCATGAATATAAAATACTCACTTACTTTCTTATCTTTTTTTAGCTTCTTTATATAGAAGAGGCTTCCCTGTTTGTGAGATAAAATCAATCGAATAGTAAAGCCTCCCAACTGGGAGGCTTTTTTGTTTACGCTGTTAAATACAGTGACATTTTTGGAATGAGGAAAACCAAATGAGCAATGATGTTTTAGACACGCTTAGGCACGATATAAATGAAATCGATTCTGACCTACTTGTGTTATTAGCGAAGCGACGCCGTATTAGCCATGGTGTTGTTGAATATAAGATAGCGAATAATAAACCAATTCGTGATGAAGCACGTGAATTAGCATTACTCGAAAAATTAATCGGTTATGGTAAATCTCTTGGTTTAGATGCCTACTATGTAAATAATGTTTTTCAAACCATATTAGAAGACTCAGTATTACATCAACAAGCTATGCTGCAAAAAAACCTCAACCCTGATGCGCTAAGTGAAACCCATCGAGTAACCTATTTAGGCGGACAAGGATCTTACAGTCAACTTGCGTGTCATAAGTACTTTAGTCGCCGACCAGGCAAATTAATTGAAATTGGCTGTAGTTCTTTTGATGAGATCACCGGTAAAGTAGAAAATGGCCAAGCCGACTTTGGCTTGTTACCGATTGAAAATACCAGCTCAGGCAGTATTAATGAAGTATTTGATTTACTCCAGCACGCGCAAGTCTCTATTGTCGGCGAAGTCACTCACAGCGTAGAGCATTGTTTATTAGCCGCCCCAGACACAGAACTTAACCAATTAACCAAAGTGTTTGCTCACCCGCAACCGTTTGCTCAATGTAGCCGTTTTTTACAAGGGCTTGGCGATTTGCAGCATGAGGCCTGCGATTCAACATCGAGTGCATTAAAATCAGCACTTGAAACACCTAACAGTGCGGCTATTGGCTCTGCACAAGCAGGTAAAAATGTAGGGCTTGAAGTCATTAAGGCCAATCTTGCTAATCAAAAAGAAAACCATAGTCGCTTCATTGTGGTTGCACGTAAACCGCTACATGTATCTAAACAAATCCCCACTAAAACCAGTTTAATTATGGCAACTAAGCAGCAAGCAGGCTCACTCGCCGATGCGCTGATGATTTTTAAACAGCATAATATAAATCTAGTAAAATTAGAGTCTCGTCCTGTACCAGGAAATCCATGGGAAGAAGTATTCTATGTAGATTTAGAAGCGAACCTTGCTGATAGCCAAGTGAAACATGCGTTAGAAGAGCTTAAAGAGCATACCCAGTACGTACGCGTATTAGGCTGTTATCAAAGCGAATCACTGCAAGCAGTGAGCGTACAAAGCTAGCCTAAAGCAACATTAAAAAAGGGCCTGCGGGCCCTTTTTTAGTTTTAATTAATCTGTCACGTTTAATCGAGTACTTTGGCGTCGTTCGCTTTATTTAATAAACTGCGACTTTGTGTCAAAAAGTGCGCTGTGGAGTCAGAAAAGTAGGCTTTTGCATCAGCAAAGGCATCGATTAAGGCTGGCTTATCCCCTGCTTTTAACTTTTTAAGCGTCTCTGAGAACAAACACTGATACTGCGCTAATAAGCTTTCTACATTATCAAATTGCGCCAGCATAATATCAGTATACAGCTCTGGCGATTGCGCAAAGAGACGACCGACCATCATCAGCTCTAACTGATAAATAGGTGATGAACAACTACGCAGCTCTGCGAGTGTATGTCCTTGTTTCGCTAAAAACTGACCGTATACAAAGGTGGTTAAATGGCGCATAACCTGAATGATTTGCATCGCTTCATCGTGTTTTTTAGCATCAAGTTCTACTAACTGACAGCCCCAAATTTGTAGCTGCTTTAATAAACCTTGTGTCATTTCAGGATTACGCCCTTCACATACCACCACGGTTTGTTTCACCCAATGAGAAATATCAGGACCAAACATGGGGTGTAAGCCAACAACAGCGCCATTGTGAACTTTTTTGAGCACATTTAACGGCGCTTGTTTAACCGATGTAATATCAACCAGCAAACAATCATCATCGAGTTTAGGTAACGCGTTAACAACCGTTTCGAGGGCATTAATTGGCACACTGATCATCACCAGTTTTGCGCCTTTTAAAATCTCTGCTGCCTGTGATTGCTGGGCTTTATCTAAAACTTTAACTTCGTAACCCGAGCGCTGAAATTGTTTTGCAAATAGCTGCCCCATTGCCCCTTCACCACCAACAATGACAATCGGAGATAGTTGTGAGTCGGCACAAGCTAATTTGGCCTGTTGATTTTGATAAGCTTCACGCATCATGCGCCTGAGAATGTCTTCGACTAAATCAGGGTTTACACCTTGATTAATTGCCTCTTGGCGTCGTGCAGCTAATAAATCAGCTTCTCTATCGGGTGCATGTAGTGGCGCGCCAGTTTGTTGTTTTATTGCGCCAATTTGTTGAGTAATACCATTGCGCTTTGCAAGTAAGGCAACCAGTTGCGCATCGCATTCATCTATACCTTTTCTTAGCTGCGCTAAATCACTTATCTCTGCCACGTTCTCATTCCATCCAAAAAAGCAAAATCGTAAATTAATAATTACAAAAAAGTAAACTAATCAATACGATAAATACTAACAGGATACGTTAGGGGTTAAAAGGCTAATTAGTGAAAAGATCAGTATGAGTCACTCAACTGCGACCAAGGTAGGATAATTAAATGAATAGAGCACAGCTTGCGTAAAGTGAATTAAAAAGCATATAAAAATGTAAGTCTATGCCGAGTTTAAACAATGAAAATTAAAGTGGCTTAATAGCCACTTTAATTAGCACTTTTTATCTAATATTCCAATGCCATAGTCGCAAGCGACATAACACTTTCAAATGATTCTGCACCGGCGATAAATAGGCCATTATGGCAAAACATAGCATCATCTATACCGGTCACTGCTTGAAATTCACTATCAGATAATCCAGCCCACGGTGCAGGTAATGGCTTTCGGTCTTCAAACGAGCCTAGCTCTGCAGGTACCGTTTGCACTATCCACTTACCAGAATGCGATGGATACACTACATATAGCGCCTCTTCTGATAAGCTATGTACGGTTTTTTTCCACGGCGTATAACGCTCTAGTACGATTAATCGTGGATCGTCTGCCTGTTTAATTGCTTGAGCAACAATCTTTTTAGCATTTAAACCACCCTGCGCTGAGGCAACAAAACGAAGCAGCAAAGTGTGTGCAAATTCAACCGCTTGATCAAAAGCAGCATCAAAATTACTTTCTTCTTCCCATGTTGGGTTAAACATAGAAATTGTTTGGCTTAAACTAATTCCTGTGGCAACACCTTCAACATGACCACAATCAATGGCATCAATAGTTGATACAAGCCCTGCATCAACTGCATTCGCCACATCTTGATTATCATCACATATTGCTAAGCCATATTTTTTCCACACCAAGCCAAATGACGAAAAAGGAATCCCATTTTCGCGAGCACCGGCACCGCCGCGCTGATGATGATCAAACCGGTCAGTTTCTGGGTCATATTGGCCGCCAACATCAATAACCACATCAGCGTCATTAATAATCGCATTATCGCGTGTGCGGATAAGGGTAAAAGAAGGGAAAATAATTTTAAGCGCAGCGATACTAAAAACATCATCTGCATGAAAATTGCCGTTGTGCGTAACTATCGTTTTATCATTCATTTTTGTACATCATTTTTTGCAAGAAGTGAGAAGATATTGTGCTTTGAAGTGAACCACACTTTAACGCATGCTAGTTAAGGTGTGTATTGGTTTTTAAATGTAGCGATATAAAAATTGCAATAGCATTAAAACCAAAACGGGTTGCAACCCAAAGGTTGCAACCCGTTTTTTTGCGTTGATAAACAGCGCGTATTAGTTAAGTTTTTCTCTAATACGTGCAGATTTACCAGAACGCTCACGTAGATAGTAAAGCTTAGCACGACGAACCGCACCGCGACGCTTAACTGTTACGCTATCAATAAGAGGGCTGTGCGTTTGGAATACACGCTCAACACCTTCACCGTTCGAGATTTTACGAACTGTGAATGCTGAGTGAAGACCACGATTACGCTTAGCGATTACAACACCTTCAAAGGCCTGTAGACGCTCTTTAGCACCTTCTTTTACTTTTACCTGTACAACTACTGTATCACCAGCGCCGAATGCAGGTACGTCTGTTTTAAGCTGCTCATCTTCAAGCGCTTTAATAATATTTTGGTTTACTTTTGCCATTATGTTTCTCACTTTCCTAGGTGTAACTGTCTTCTAGCCACAAGCTTTTTGGTACTCTTGCTGAAATTTCGCGAGTAATACCGCTTGCTCCTCAGTCAGAGCTAGGTTATGCAACAAGTCAGGACGGCGAAGCCAAGTTCTACCTAATGACTGCATAAGCCGCCATTTTGCTATCTCTTGGTGGTTTCCGCTGAGTAATACAGCAGGCACCTGTTTGTCGTCCAATGTTTCTGGCCGTGTATAGTGAGGACAATCTAGCAAGCCATCCGAAAATGAATCTTGCTCTGCTGACTGGTTGTGTCCTAACACCCCTGGCACTAATCGCGCAACTGCGTCAATTAATGCCATGGCAGGTAGTTCACCCCCACTCAAAATAAAATCACCAATTGACCATTCTTCGTCAACGTACGACTCTATTATTCTCTCGTCTATACCTTCATAGCGACCGGCAATTAAAATCAGTTTTTCAGAGTTTGCGAGTTCGCTAGCCCCTTGCTGATCTAATTTGCGCCCTTGTGGCGACATATAAATTACTTTTGCACCATCACCTGCAGCCTGTTTGGCTTCAAGAATGGCTTGTTTTAATGGTTCAACCATCATTAACATGCCTGGCCCGCCCCCGTAAGGACGATCATCTACGGTTCTATGCTTATCAGTTGCATAGTCACGTGGATTCCAGCAGTTAAAATCGATTAAGCCATTTTTAACAGCACGACCGGTTACACCTTGCGTTGTAATTGCATCAAACATATCCGGGAAAAGGCTGATAACCCCTACCCACAACGAACTTGTTTGACTCATTAAAAGCTTGGATCCCAATCTACAGTAATTTCTTTCGCATCATATTTAACTTCTTGAATAACTGAATCAGTTAAAAAAGGAATTAAACGTTCTGCTTGGCCAAATGCATCTTTACTGTTTGCTTTCACAACCAGTACATCATTTGAGCCTGTCTCCATAAGGTCATCAACAATGCCTAAGTTATAACCTTTATCAGTTACAACCGACATGCCGATGAGATCTCGCCAATAGAATTCACCTTGCGGTAATTCTGGTAGCTGCGCTGAATCAACAGAAATTTCTACATTGGTATAAGCCATTGCTTGGTCTCTGTCATTTACTTGCGCAAACTTAGCGATAAAGCCTTTGTTGTGGCGACGCCAGTCGACCACTTCTAAGGATTGCCATTTACCTTGCTGCCCTATCAACCACGGGCTGAAATCGAAGATCCCTTGGGGATCATCAGTAAATGAATGCACCTTAAGCCAGCCCTTTATACCATATGGGGCGCCGAGCTTTCCTACGACAATTATTGATGAGGTGTTCTCTTGACTCATGGTTACACTTACGCCTATTAAGCCGCTTTACGAGCGTCTTTAACTAATTTAGCTACACGATCTGAAAGACCTGCGCCTTGACCTAACCAGTGTTCAACACGTGGTAAATCTAAACGAAGTTTTTCTTCTTGACCTGAAGCAATTGGGTTAAAGAAACCTACTTTCTCGATGAAGCGACCGTCACGCGAGAAACGGCTATCCGCAACCACAATTTGATAGAAAGGGCGTTTTTTAGCGCCACCACGTTGCAAACGAATAGTTACCATACCGTCCTCTAAATAGATTGACTGTTTTCATTAATAAGATTTACTCCCCAGTATGGGGAGCCGGTGAATTGTACGAGTTTTTAGCAACAATGCAAGTAAGAAGTGATGCAAAAAGCCAGTTTAGTAGATTAAACCGTGATCCAAGATGAAAAAGTATATGAATAAGCTATTCTGTGCATAGTTTATTCAACAATAAAGAGGCATTTTGCCTCTTTATTGATTACTTTTTATCTCGTATTGGAGGTATTAAAGGTTAAATTATTAAAATTTTGGACCACCGCCACCCATCATGCCAGGTGGTAACATCCCTTTCATGCCACGCATCATTTTTTGCATGCCACCTTTACCTTTCATCTTCTTCATCATTTTTTGCATTTGCGTAAATTGCTTAAGCAGTTTATTGATCTCTTGTACTTGAGTACCAGAGCCCGCAGCAATACGCTTTTTACGCGAACCTTTGATGATTTCTGGGCGTGCACGCTCTTTTTTGGTCATAGAGCTAATAATCGCTTCCATTTGAATAAAGGTTTTATCACCCATTTGCCCTTTAACCGCATCTGGGATGTTTTGCATGCCAGGCAGTTTATCGAGCATCGACATCATGCCACCCATGTTTTTCATTTGCTTTAGTTGATCAGCAAAGTCATCCAGCGTAAAGCCATCACCTTTAAATACTTTTTGTGCTACTTTTGCCGCTTGTTCTTTGTCTACTTTCATCTCGACTTCTTCGATTAATGAAAGTACATCACCCATGCCTAAAATACGTGAAGCAATTCGGTCTGGGTGGAAAGGCTCAAGGGCATCAGTGCGCTCACCCACACCCATAAACTTAATTGGCTTACCAGTAATATGACGAATAGATAAAGCAGCACCACCTCGGGCATCACCATCTGTTTTAGTCAGTATCACACCGGTCAGCGGTAAAGCTTCGTCAAATGCTTTTGCTGTATTTGCCGCATCTTGACCTGTCATTGCATCAACAACGAATAGCGTTTCGATTGGATTAATTGCATGATGCAAGGCTTTAATTTCATCCATCATGTCGCTATCAACATGCAAACGACCCGCAGTATCGACTAATACAACATCAATAAATTTCTTTTTCGCATGAGAAATGGCGGCAGTTGCAATATCAACTGGTTTTTGCGAAATATCACTTGGGAAAAATTCTACATCAACTTCTGTTGCTAAGGTTTCTAATTGCTTAATTGCTGCTGGACGATACACATCGGCACTTACCACTAGCACAGACTTCTTCTTGCGCTCTTTTAAAAACTTAGCCAGCTTACCCACACTGGTGGTTTTACCCGCACCTTGAAGACCAGCCATCATCACTACCGCCGGTGGCTGTGCGTTAAGGCTTAGCTCTTCGTTGGCTTCACCCATGGCTTTTTCAAGTTCTTCACGAACAATTTTTATAAATACTTGGCCAGGGCTCAAGCTTTTGGTGACTTCAACACCAACCGCACGCTCTTTAACTTGCTTTACAAACTCGCGAACAACAGGCAACGCCACATCGGCTTCTAAAAATGCCATTCGCACTTCACGAAGTGTATCTTTAATGTTGTCTTCAGTTAAGCGACCACGGCCACTAATATTTTTTAGGGTTTTACCTAATCGTTCTTGGAGGTTCTCAAACATGTAACGGTTCCGAAAAGACGTTTATATCAACTCTATTAATAAGGTCGATGCTATTAAAATTCAATTGAAAATAGTATACCGTAAATGGTGGCATACAATACAGTGCTGAAGTGCTGCTTATTGAGTTTCTTTTTACAGGGTCTATGCATTTGCGTTGCTATAAAATACAATGACCAGATAACGAACACGAATTATTTGACTTCAATTAAGTGGCCAAAGCAAAATGCTGATTATTAGTTTAACTATTATTGCCAGTTTATTTTATGTGTTAGCAACGTCTCACGTGCTTTCGCGATTGTTTCATCGTCAGGGACCAAGCCAAAAAATTACTATAATACTGAGCACTGTCGCTATTTTGGCGCATATGCTGCTTTTAGTAAACTCGGTGTTTAGAGCCGATGGCCAAGATTTAAGTATTGTTAATGTTGCATTACTGACTTGTTGGGTAATAGTGCTTTGTGTCACCACCGTCTCTTTGAAGTTCCCTGCGACACTGCTATTACCTGTTGTATACGGCTTTGCTGCCCTGTTAACTATTGCTAGCCTGTTTATTCCTCATCACGTTTTACTTCATAGCATTAATGTAGAGCTTGCGTTAGTTGCGCATATTTCACTGTCGTTATTAGCCTACTGTATCTTAATTATTGCCACCCTTTACGGCGTACAATTTTACTTTATTGATAAACGTCTGAAACGTAAAGATTTAGCAATAGTACATAGCCATTTACCGCCACTAATGGTGGTAGAGCGTCAACTTTATCAACTATTAAATTTAGGCACAGTATTATTAAGCGTGGCGCTGATTACAGGGTTTGTATTTCTTGATGGCATGTTTGCCAAAGAGTTTATTCATAAAACAATCTTATCTTTAGTTGCTTGGGCTATTTTTGCTACGATTGCCGTTGGCCATGTAAAACGAGGTTGGCGAGGGAAAATGGTGGTAGTGAGTATTATGATTGCCGCATTTACACTCACACTCGCTTATTTTGGCAGCCGTTTTATACAAGAAGTGGTTCTAAATAAGTTTTAACTTGACTCTGAAAGCTCACTCTAGCTTAATACGCATTGGTTTATAAAAAAAGGATCCATCGTTGGACGACATATCGACAAGTACGCTGTTTATCATTTTAGGTTTATTGGTACTTTTTTCTGCTTACTTCTCCGGGTCAGAAACCGGAATCATGTCAATCAACCGTATTCGTTTACGACACCTCGCTAAAGAGAATCATCGTGCTGCGAAACGCGTTAGTAAATTACTCAGTCGACCTGACAGGTTGATAGGTCTTATCCTTATTGGTAATAACCTTGTCAATATTGCGGCTGCCCAAGTTGCCACCATTATTGGTATTCGTTTGTATGGTGATTTAGGTATTGCTATAGCAACAGGTGCATTAACACTTGTGGTGCTGATTTTCGCTGAAGTAACGCCAAAAACACTGGCCGCCCTCTATCCTGAGCGAGTCGCTTTTCCAAGTTCGGTGATACTCAAAGGGTTACTAAAAATTCTCTTCCCATTTGTTGTCGTTGTTAACTGGATGACCAATGGTATATTGCGCTTATTTGGTATTAGCGCTGCACAAATAGATGAGCACAGCATGAGTAAAGAAGAATTAAAAACCGTGCTAAATGAATCGGGGGCGCTGATCCCCGCTCGTCACCAAAGTATGTTGACCTCTATTTTAGATTTAGAGCAAGTTACCGTTGAAGATATTATGATCCCTCGCAATGAAATTGTGGCGATTGATATTAATGACGATTGGAAAATAATCAGTAAACAACTTACTCACGCTCAACATACTCGGGTGCTTTTATACCGCGACAATATTGATGATGCTGTTGGCTTTATTCACTCTCGTGATGCGCTTCGCCTTTTAACTAAAGAGCAGTTTGATAAGCCTTCGCTATTGCGTGCGGTACGTGAAATTTACTTTATCCCTGAGGGCACCTCGCTGAACACTCAGCTACTAAAATTTCAGTTATCAAAAGAACGTATTGGTATTGTTGTTGATGAATATGGCGACATTCAGGGCTTAGTCACTCTTGAAGATATTCTTGAAGAAGTTGTGGGTGATTTTACTACCACTCAAACTCGGACACCGAGTGAAGAAGTAACCACACAAAACGATGGCTCTTACATTGTCGACGGCGGTGCTAACGTTCGCGACTTAAATAAAGAAATGGGCTGGGAATTCCCATTAGACGGCCCTAAAACATTGAGTGGCTTGATTGTTGAGTACTTAGAAGATATCCCCGATGCTAATTTAAGTATTCGTATTGCAGGCTATCCGGTTGAAGTACTTGAGGTAAAAGAAAACATGATTAAACAAGTTAAAATTCAACCAAACAAACGTAAAAAATAAACCAATAAAAAAGGAGCCTGCTGGCTCCTTTTTAATCTAATCTAAAAGAACAATCGCTCTAACCAACCTTTATCTAAATCATCTTCGCAGCGTCTTAGCTGTGCGCCATAACGGCTTGCCCGATGTTTTACTTTATTGGCAACGCTCATTAGCCATTTTTTCTTACGATAGGTGCCTCGTTTATAACCGCCCCATCCCTCATGATAATTTAAATACTGTGCGTAGGCGTCCCACTTAGACACACCATTAACTTTATGGGTTTTATAAACAAACCACGCCATAAAATCAATCGCATCTTCAAATTCGTCTCTGTCGGCGCCACTGTTACCTGTTTCACGAATATAATCAGACCAAGTAGGCGTTTTAGCTTGAGAATAGCCATAGGCATCGCTTGCACGACCAGTAGGGATTATCCATAAGAAGTATTCCATAGGCGGTGCTGCATCGTGGCGAAAAGAACTTTCTTGATACATCATGCTCATTAACACATGTTTTGGGGAGCCCCACTTTTCCTGCGCGTCTTTGGCATCAAAATACCAGTCAGATTTCTCTTCGAAAATTTTACAAATATCTTCTGGTTGCTTTGGGGGAGCTGTTGCACACCCAGCTATAGTGAGCAGCAAAGATAAGGTAATAATATTTTTTTTCATTTTTTAAGATCTCACTGAACTTTTTAAAAAAGTGTGGGTCTGAATCTATGAATGCAGCAGTACAGCATTGTTTCATCCCTAAAGAATATTTACGCAGCTACTATGAGCTGCGTTTTTTTTTGCCTGCTACTTACTTGGGTCTGTTGACCTTTCAAGGTTGCATTTGCAGCAGTTTGTTTGGTATTTAGGCAAGGCAAAGCCTATGTGGTGTGGTTATTCCCCATAAATAGGCGATAACGCAGCATCAATGCCAAACAGGTGCTGCCCTTCGGGTTTTGCCTAGGAGCGATTTACTCTTTGTTGCTCGGTTTTTACTTATTCTTACATGGATGTAAGCCAGTAGAATAACGCAGGAGCAGTTATCGAGCCCACTAGGTTACAAACCTCGCGCCGCGATTAAACCGCTCCTAGTTTGAACAAATTGTAATCCGCAAAGGTCAACAGACCCTGAAATACGTATCTAAAAATGCGGTAAATGATTGTTTATCAGCGTGTTCAATTGCCTTTTGGGCTTGGTACGACTCTGCAGCTTGTTGCTCTAGCCACGATTTTGAAAATTCAGTATAACTTGCTGTTTCATGGCTTTGTTTGTACTTCTGAGCAAGTGACAGTGCAAAGTGGCCATTATCTAACCCTGATGCTTTTAACTGCTCAACATAACGACCAGAATACGTTAATGCCGGATCATGAATCCAAGTCGCCATGCGCTTAATGGTGTTTGAGTAGTAGTCAACATCGTAAGCAGTATCCATCCACTGAGCAACATCACTCAGCTGACTAAATATTTCATCACCCCAAGATTCTAGGCTGCGCTGCTCATTATTAAAATTAAGCATCAAGCCTTGTTCTCTACCTTGGTTAACCACCGTATCAAGATTTTCAGTGCTACGAGTTTGCTCTTGCCAATCCATAGGTGCTGAATCTTTTAATAAACAATAAGTTAAAAACACATCTAAAAAGTGTATTTGCTCTAAGTCAATGCCAACTTCACTAAACGGGTTAACATCCAATGCACGAATTTCAATATACTCTATACCCGCTCTTAGCAATGCATCGGTGGGCGTTTCACCATTTTTTGCATTACGTTTAGGACGAATTGGCGAGTAAAACTCGTTCTCTATTTGCAAAATGTTTTTATTTAATTGCTTTGGCGTAGCACTGGTGTAATCGTCAATACTGCCGTAAATATCTGAAGGTGTATTTATGGCTTTTTTAAGTCCTGCAACATATTCATCTAATGAGTTATACATTACCCGTAACGACGATTGTGCGCTATTGGTATAGCCTAAGTTACCTAAACGCAATGCGGTACCCACTTCCAAATATAAAGTGCCTTTACCGAGTTTTTTAAACGGTAAGTCGCTTTTACGCCCTTGTAAAAAAGAACTACATAATGCCGGTGATGCGCCAAACATGTAGCTAATTAACCACAGTTCGCGTTTAAAGTTACGAATTAACGCCAAGTAACTATCCGATATAAAATCTTCAAGTTTCGCATTACTTTGCTTTAATGAGTGCAGTGACTGCCATAGCGTTTGTGGAAAAGAAATATTGAAATGCACGCCAGCAATCGCTTGCATCATACTGCCGTAACGATTCTTCAAGCCTTCGCGATATAGGGTTTTCATTTTACCGACATTAGAGTCGCCAAATTGTGCCAATACAATATCGTCTTGATGATTTATAAAGCACGGCATACTAATTGGCCACAATAATTCATCGCCCATATGTTCTAGGGTGAACTTTTGTAAATCTTTTAGCTGCTGCAAAGTTTGCTTTGATGACTCGCTAACCGGTGTAATGAACTCAAGTAAAGACTCAGAAAAATCAGTGGTAATATGCCCATTGGTGAGCGCACAGCCCACACCTTGAGGATGAGCCTGTTTAGAAATAGAACCATCGTGGTTAATTCTTAATGATTCTCTCTCAATACCGCGCATAATGCCTTTAATAGCCTGTTGATTATCTGCATTAGATAGCGCGTTGAGCGTGTTCTTTAAATTATAAGTTGTCAAAAAAAAGTTTCCTCGAGCCAAGTGGCTTAATCATAAGGTTATGGGGTCTTTTTACCTTTACTCAAGATTAAACGATGAAAAAACTATATGAATTTATTAGATATAGTTTTTACTGGATTTTAAACACGCTTTGTTTCACGCTATAAAAGATAATCTTGCCATTGCCACTACGAATATACAATTTCTTTTACATATTATTTGCCATAACCCCCCGCTGACAACATGGCGTTTTAAAACGCTTTGATAAGATAGAGTTAAACCCTAAAAGTTTGTCATAACTGAAAAATTCAATTACGCTTAATATTGATAAAGATCATATAAATATCAAAAAAATGTCTTATTCCTGCTATTTTACACATATCACTAACATACATTAGTTTTAGTAATTACAATAGCCGCCATAATAAAGAATGATAAAGAGTCACTATGCGTCGTAATCAAAGCTTAATAGATGAAGAAGTTAACTTCGAAGAACAACAAGAGTTGGTTTCAACCACTGACTTACGCGGTGTTATTACTTATGCCAATCATGAGTTTTGTAGTATCGCAGGCTACGAGATGGATGAACTGATAAATAAAAATCACAATATCGTTCGCCACCCTGATATGCCAAAAGCTGCATTTAAAGAAATGTGGGACACTTTAAAACAAGGCCATTCGTGGCGTGGCGCGGTAAAAAACTTATGTAAGGACGGCCGCTATTATTGGGTTGATGCATTTGTAACGCCTATTTTTGAGCATGGCCAACTTATTGGTTATCAGTCTGTACGAATAAAACTAGAGCAACGCGCAAAACGCAGAGCGCAAAAGCTCTATGCCAAAATTAACGCTAATAAATCATTATTTAGCTGGCGCGAACGCACATCATTAAGACAAGGTTTGAGCATTGCGGGTATTTTAATTTGGTTAGCCAGTGTCGCAATGTGGGGCTCTCTTTCGCTTGCCGCGATTAACTTATTAGTATGTATTGTTATTTTAGTTTTAAATTATGATGAGCTGGTAATCACACCTGCAACCCTCAAACAACAAAAAAACCAAGCAGACTCTGTATCTCGTTATGTGTTTAGTGGCTCGCACCCACACAGCATTAGTGAGTATAGAGAGCAGATGCTCAGTGCTAAATTAAGAACGGTACTAGGGCGGGTAAAAGATTCAACCTTGAGTTTTAATACGATTGCCCAAGGGTTAGATCAACAATCGACGTTGACCGAGCAAGGTATTTCTTCTCAAGGCACTCAGCTAGAACAAATTGCTTCAGCCATGTCACAAATGAGTACCACGATTGGTGAAATCTCTAACAATACCAATAACACGGCTGATAAAGTGGGCATTACTTATCAAAGCTGCTCTGATATCAAGAATCATATTGCAGATAACAGTAAAATGGTGTCTGACTTAGCTGTACAAGTTGAGCAAGCGGCCGCCACAGCAACGGGGCTTGCCTCTGAAGCGGATAAAATTGGCCAAGTCATGAGTGAAATAGAAGGGATTGCTGAACAAACTAACTTATTGGCACTCAATGCGGCTATTGAAGCGGCACGCGCCGGTGAGCATGGGCGTGGTTTTGCAGTCGTTGCCGATGAAGTAAGAGCGCTGTCGTCACGAACTCAAAACGCCACAGCACAAATTCATAGCTCAATTAAAGAAATTCAAGATACCTTGTTTAGCTGGTCTAAAATCATGCAGAGCACAAAACAACAAGCCGATGACTGTGTTAATACAACAGGACAAACACAACAAGAGCTTGATAGTATTTTTATTCAAATTAGTGAAATTTCACAGCTCGCCACGGATATTTCAGCCGCAGCAGAACAGCAGCAGGTTGTAAGTAAAGACATTGGTAGTAATGTTGAAAAGATTAAAGGCTTAGGGGATGACAATTTACAATTGAGTTTTAGCGTAGCGCACGGTGCGGCTGAACTAGTTGAAGGCTCAAGAAAAGTGAATGACTTATTACTGACTTTTAAAGTTTAACAAACGCCCTAAAATAGAAACAAAAAAGCCGCTGTAAACAGCGGCTTTTTGCTGTGCTCAGATTATCGACTCGTAAACACTAAGCCGTCTTCGTTAGCATCAATGACAATGATACAACCTGGTTGAAATTCATTATTAAGCAGTTTTTGTGCTAATGGATTTTCAATGGTTTGCTGTATTGCCCGTTTAAGTGGACGAGCGCCATAGACAGGATCAAAGCCACTGGCAGCAATTCGCTCAAGAGCAGCATCTGTCAACTCAAGTAAATACCCCATCTCTGTCAATCGTTGACGTAATTTGCTTAACTGAATATCTGCAATTTCTTTAATATGACTATGTGAAAGTGAGTGAAATACCACAGTTTCATCAATACGGTTAATGAACTCGGGTCTAAATTCATTATGTAAAACACCCATGACTTTTGCTTTAAGCTCGTCATAGTCATTACTTCCCGCTTGCTCTTGAATGATATCTGAGCCCAAGTTGGAGGTCATAATGATAACCGTATTTTTAAAATCAACCGTACGCCCTTGGCCATCCGTTAAACGCCCGTCATCAAGGACTTGTAATAAAATATTAAACACATCTGGATGCGCTTTTTCTATTTCATCAAGCAAAATAACCGAATAAGGTTTACGACGAACAGCTTCGGTTAAATAACCACCTTCTTCGTAACCTACGTACCCTGGAGGCGCACCGACTAGACGTGCGACTGAGTGTTTTTCCATAAACTCAGACATATCTATACGCACCATGGCACTTTCGGTATCAAACATATAGCCCGCTAGTGCCTTGGTAAGTTCTGTTTTACCAACCCCTGTAGGCCCTAAAAATAAGAACGAGCCAATTGGACGATTGGGATCAGCAAGCCCTGCACGCGAACGACGAATGGCATTAGCCACCGCCACGACGGCCTCATCTTGACCAATGACTTTGTTATGTAACTGCTCTTCCATTTGTAATAGTTTTTCACGTTCACCTTGAAGCATACGCGCCACTGGGATCCCGGTCCAACGTGATAAAATTTCTGCAATTTCATCTTCGCCCACCTGATTTTTAAGCAAGCTCATTTCTTGCATTTCTGCTTGTGATGCTAAATCGAGTTTGCGCTCAAGCTCAGGTATACGTCCATATTGCAGTTCAGACATACGCTGCAAGTCACTTGCTCTGCGAGCCACTTCTAAATCAAGTCGTGCCTGCTCTAGCTCAGCTTTAATAACCTGTGTGCCTTGTAAAGACGCTTTTTCTGCATTCCATACTTCATCTAGTTCACGGTATTGCCCTTCAAGCTCAGTGATCAGCTCGACCATTTCTGTACGGCGCTTTTGACTTGCTTCATCTTTCTCTTTGGCCAATGCGTTATCTTCAATTTTTAATTGGATAATGCGACGCTCTAATTTATCTAAAGCTTCTGGCTTTGAATCAATTTGCAAGCGAATAGAAGAGCCCGCTTCATCAATTAAATCGATTGCTTTATCGGGTAATTGGCGATCACTAATATAACGATGCGATAACTGCGCTGCGGCAACGATTGCAGGGTCGGTGATCTCCACTGAATGGTGTAATTCGTAACGCTCTTTCAAGCCACGCAGAATAGCAATGGTGTCTTCTACTGAAGGCTCTTCTATTAATACCTTTTGGAAACGGCGTTCAAGCGCAGCATCTTTTTCAATGTATTTACGGTATTCATCTAAAGTGGTTGCACCTACGCAATGGAGTTCACCGCGTGCTAAGGCAGGTTTTAACATGTTACCCGCATCCATAGCGCCATCACTTTTACCCGCTCCAACAATGGTATGAATTTCATCAATAAATAAAATAACTTGGCCTTCTTCTTTAGCCAACTCATTAAGTACTGATTTTAAACGCTCTTCAAATTCACCTCGGTATTTTGCACCAGCAACTAATGCGCCTAAATCAAGTGATAATACGCGCTTGTTTTTTAAGCCCTCAGGCACTTCACCATTAATAATACGCTGTGCAAGCCCTTCAGCTATGGCTGTTTTACCCACCCCTGGCTCACCAATTAACACAGGGTTATTTTTGGTACGGCGTTGTAATACTTGAATAGTGCGGCGAATTTCATCATCACGACCGATTACAGGGTCAAGCTTACCTTGCTCTGCACGCTCAGTTAAATCGATGGTGTACTTTTCAAGTGCTTGACGTGTTTCTTCCGCATTAGGATCGTCAACTTTTTGGCCACCACGAATCGCTTCAATTGCCGTTTCAACCTTACTCGCCGTAATGTTAAGTGCTTTAAAAACACTGCCAAGCGGGCCTTTATCTTCACACGCAACTAATACAAACAACTCACTTGAAATGTATTTATCTTTACGCTTTTGGGCGTATTTATCACATAGGTTTATCAGTGAAACCATGTTATTTGACAACTGTACATCGCCACCAACGCCTTCCACTTTAAATAACTTTTCTATCTCTTGTGATAATTTAGTGTTGAGTTCATCAACGCTGATGCTCATTTGTGCAAATAGTGCACGCACACTTGAGCCACTTTGTTTTAACAAAGCGTACATTAGATGCACAGGTTCAATAAATTGATGATCGCGACCTAGCGCTAATGATTGCGCATCTGAAAGCGCAGACTGAAATTTACTTGTAAATCTATCTAAACGCATGGGGGTTTACCTATAAAAAAACGAATTACTTAATAGATGGGTATGTTAGCGGGTTTGTTCAAGGTATTGTGGGAAAAATAATCACCTAATGATTATTTACTTGCGCCAGATCAAACTTGCCATACGACCGGTTTGGCCATCGCGCCGATAAGAAAAAAACAAGTTAGCTTGAGAAACCGTGCAATGCTCACCCCCGCTAATGTTTATAACGCCCTGTTGATTAAGTAAAATAGTTGCTATTAGATAGATATCAGCTAAATACTTTTCATTATTTTGAGCTTTGAACGCGCTGTGCATTAGTGGGTTATTTGCTGTAAATAACTCGACTACCTCTTGGCCGACTTGAAATTGATTCGCCCCTATTGCAGGACCTAACCAAGCATGTATATTCGCCGAGGCATTTTTAAAACATGCCAGCGTATTGTTTATCACCCCTTGCTCTAACCCTCGCCAACCAGCATGAATTGCGGCCACTTCTTGCCCGTCACTCGATGAGAGTAAAATAGGTAAACAATCAGCAGTCATTATGGCTAAAGGTTGATTGCGTAATTGCGTATATAGCGCATCGGCTGTGAGTGTTTGGTTGGGGTCAAATCGCTCATCCACTGTAATTACATCAGCGCTATGAACCTGATTTAACCAAATTGCCGGTTTAGGCAAATGAGCATTTACACGTGCTCTGTTATTTAATACATCTTGGCTGTTATCACCTACATGCAACCCTAAATTCAAACTATCGAATGGAGGCTGAGATACCCCCCCTTCACGTGTAGTACTCAATGTATCTACACCATGAAGAGATTGCCATGTAGCTGATAAGCCAAACATTGTTAACTCGCTATATCAGGGTTTGCTTTTGTGTCTTCACGCAGTGCTTGAGTCATCGCCACCATATCATCAGGGATAGGCGCTTGCCAGGTCATCATTTCACCGGTGATTGGATGCGCAATACTTAATTTAACGGCATGAAGCGCTTGGCGTTTAAAGCTACGCAGTAACTCAAATAACTCAGGCGTTGCCCCTTTTGGTGGACGAGGACGACCGCCATAAGATTGATCGCCAATTAATGGGTGGTTTAAGTACGCCATATGCACACGAATTTGGTGTGTACGCCCTGTTTCAAGACGTAAACGCAAACGTGTATGGGCGCGGAATTTTTCGGCAACACGGTAATGCGTAATAGCTGGTTTACCCATTTCATGTACTGCCATATGCGTACGCTGCGTTGCATGACGACCAATTGGTTTTTCAACCATACCACCGGCTGTCATAGTGCCATTACATAACGCTTCATATTCACGTGTGAAGTTTTCGCGCTTTTGCAGTGCTTTAACTAAATGTGTTTGTGCCTGAATCGTTTTAGCAACAACCATTAAACCTGTTGTATCTTTGTCTAAACGATGCACAATACCTGCTCGTGGCACATTAATAATTTCTGGGTAGTAGTGTAATAAAGCATTTAACACCGTACCGTCAGGGTTACCTGCGCCAGGATGAACCACTAATCCCATTGGTTTGTTGATCACTAAAATATCATCGTCTTCATAAACGATGTTTAATTTGATATCTTGTGCTTCGTATTCACGAGGTGCTTCTATTGTTGTTTCAACAGCTACAACTTCACCACCGAGTAGTTTTTCACGCGGGGTGTTGAAAATTTCACCATCAACGGTGATTTTATCATCTAAAATCCACGTTTTTATCCGTGATCGTGAATAATCAGGGAACAATTGTGCTAATACTTGGTCTAGACGTTTACCACCTAAGTCTGTTGGGACCTCGGCTTGGAGAGATATTTGCTCTGACATTAGTAACTTTACCCAATTTACCAGTGCAAGCTTTGCTTGACTGGGTTAGAATCGCTTTTAATAAAAGCATAACATAATACGCATAGTTTACTCGGTTTTACCCACTTGGCCTAGCCGAAGACATCGAAGGTAACAAATAAAATGATAAATAAAATAGGGAAACGTGCATTCGCCATTGTTTTTTCAGTTTCAGTGCTTAGTTTAGGGGCCTGCTCGTCTGCACCTGACCAAGAAGATATTCAACGCGTACCCAACAGATCGGCACAAGCACTATACGAAGATGCAAAACAAACGCTTGATTCTGGTTTATACGCTCGTGCAATTGAATTATTAACGGCAATTGATTCTCGCTACCCGTTTGGTCCGTTTTCAAAACAAGTCCAAATGGATTTAGTGTATGCACATTACCAATCAGGTAATACAGAGCAAGCGCTTGCTACAATCGACCGTTTTATTCGCTTAAACCCAAACCACAAAGATTTAGATTACATGTACTACATGCGTGGCTTGGTTAATATTAAGGCGGATAAAAATGCTTTCCAAGAATACTTTGGTGTAGACAGAGCTGACAGAGATGCTAAACGCACCCGTGTTGCTTATACCGACTTATCAACTTTGGTTAAACGTTTTCCAGAAAGTGATTATGCGCCAGAAGCAAAACGTCGTTTAGTTTGGTTATTAAACCGCATGGCACGTTATGAGTTAAAAGTGGCAACTTACTATTACGAACGTGAAGCCTATTTAGCAGCCGCAAATCGCGGTAAATATGTGGTAGAGCACTACTCACAAAGTAGTTATCTTGATGCGGCACTCGCCATGATGGAAAAAAGTTACGAGAAGCTTGGCTTGACTGAACTAAGTCAGCATGCAGAGCAAACGCGTAAATTTAATAGCAGAAATAAATAACACGAAAAAGGCGCTAGTTATAAAATTAGCGCCTTTTTTACGAGGTTTACTCGACTATATAGCCTCTTCATCCTCTTCTGCAGTACGAATTCGAACCACACGTTCTACGTCAGTGACAAATATTTTACCATCACCGATTTTGCCAGTTTGTGCTGTTTTAACAATAACATCAATAGCACGTTCTACGTCTTCATCACCGAGCACAATATCTAGTTTTACTTTAGGTAAAAAGTCAACCATGTACTCAGCACCACGGTATAGCTCTGTGTGGCCTTTTTGACGCCCAAACCCTTTTACTTCACTTACTGTCATACCCGTAATGCCTACATCAGATAATGCTTCACGCACATCATCGAGCTTAAACGGTTTAATGATTGCTTCTATTTTTTTCATAGTAATTACTTTTGAAAGCTTCAGTTGCCTCGATTTTAGACAATCATGAGGTTCATAGCAAACAAAGAGATTGAATAGCACCGGTGAAAAATAATCATGGTATGATTATTTTAATAAAAATAACTATACTAAAACATCACCGAGTTAATGAGATTTATATGAAAACTAAGCACCGTGGATTTACCCTATTAGAGTTAATGGTCACCGTGGCCATTGTTGGCATTATAGCCACTATTGCGTTGTGGAACAGTAGCGATATGCTGGAAGAAAACCGAGGTGAAAATTTTTTATTAGAACTTAAACGTAATATTAGCTTTGCACGCTCACAAGCGGCTAGTACCGATGAGATCGTAATTGTGTGCGCTGCTCCAGGTACAAAAGTAAAAAGTGATGATAAAACCCTAACTTGCTCAAGTAAATGGGATGTTGATCAAATAATTATTACCTTTATAGATGCTAATAATAATGGCCAATATAATAATGAAACAGATAGCTTGATCAGAGTCATGGAGGAAATTAGTCCTAATGATCGCGTTTCATTTACAGATACCCGTATACGATTTAATACCAGCGGACGTATAACTACAAATCCTGGGAACTTCATATTTTGTCCTAACGGCGACAACAAAAACCAAAAAGCGTTAACATTAACGCAATCAGGCACCGCTTTTTATTTAGGGGATACCACAGAGAGCTGTGGTTAAAAGCCATTTCATACTTTGTCGTTTTTTTGATTGTTTACTAAACTAATATAATGGACTGTTCAATGAAAGGCTTCAGGGATGAAGTTAATTATAAGTGCTCACAAAAATGGTGGCGTTACATTATTAGAATTACTAGTAACCATTTCAGTTATAGCGATACTAAGCCAACTCTCATTATGGTTTTTTCCTGATTTCTTGGCGCTCAATCGCGCAGATAACCAGATTAATCTATTACACAGAAACATTAATTATGCACGTCTTTATGCAATAGAAAATAATAGCTACGTCACTCTATGTGCCTTGAAAAATAATGAGTGTTTAGAAGATGATTGGGACAATCAGGTGTCACTTTTTATTGATAACGACAAGTCAACCTCTTTAGATGATGACGAGCGCCTTATTAGTACCTTTGAACATATCCATCCCTCTGATAGCTTAGAGTATCCTCGGGATGCCATCACTTTTAGACCCGATGGCTCTTTAAACGGCTTTCAAAACGGTACTTTTATCTATTGCCCAAATAACGAAAAAGCAAGCCTTGAGGGGCTTGCTCTGTCAATAAGTCAAACTGGGCGAATACGAATAAAATCTACTAACAAATGCCAAAAATAACTAATGTTATCTACCCCAGCAATAGTTGATGTCGGTATTGCCTTTACTACCCGTTGCTCCTTTTAAGCCAACGTCATTAATGGTTAATGACGTGCAATCAGCATCCCCTTTCACAGCACCAGCAATGGGTTTAGCAGTGATTGTAAATTCATTGCTATTAACCACATTAATTGTTAGCTCAAAATGACCGTTTTCAGTTTTACTTTGAATACCTAAGTCGCTAAACGAAGTTGAATATGCTCGGTTATCCACAAAGTATTGCTCTTGCTTGTTTGCCGCATCTAAAAGCGCAGAAGCGGCTTCTGCGCGTGATGCCCTTTTTATATATTCACTGTAATTAGGCACTGCAATGGCGGCAATGATGCCAACAATCGCAACGGTGATCATTAACTCAATTAATGTAAATCCTTGTTGTGTCTTATTCATATACAGCCCTTAATTGTTGATCTCATCGTTTTCTTCACGCTTATAAATATATGTTTGCTGCGTTTTAAAACCAAAGCCAATGGGTTGTTTATCATTCACTAGCTTAATTTTACCATCTACCACTTTTAAGCCAGGTCCTGTAATTTCTATTGGCTTAAGTGGATTTTCAGCTTGTTCCCCTTTGATCCCAGGACCAATTAGAAAAAACTGGCTCTCTTCGATAACATCTTCCTCTGGATTATCATCACATTTTCCATCATTGTTAGAATCAGCACAGGAATTAGTCGCACCAAAATAAAGCTGTGGTGTATCTGGCACATCATAACTGGTTGCAAATTTTAGTTGTTCATACACTTTAGTACCGTAATGCAAATGAAAAGCATAAAGTGCGCCGCCACCGCCACTTAAAGAACATTGATTCTCTACAACTTCATCAGATGCTGGCGTGAAAGAGGTAAAATAAGCAACCCCACCAACAACGGTAGCTGCAGCTAATGACTTTTCACCTTTCGCTAGCTCATAACGCCACCCTTTCTTTTTCGCCAGTTCAGCTTCAACAAGGGTGAAACCATCTAAGTCATCTAAAGTATTACCAAAGGGGTCACTATTCATCACCATTAAATCTGCAGGCACAATTGGCGCAGGAGCATTAGTTTTAAATGAACGCGTCAGAGTATTCTCATCACGGATCATAAACAATTGATCTTGCTCGTTTGTATTCGTCGGTTTTGAACGGTTACCGCTGCCAATAACAACTGCATCATAAGGAGTATCTAAACGAGTAATCACTTTATTACCATTAACCGTGGTCTCTGTTACTTTACTAAACAAAGTACGCGCAACCAATGGCTTATAAAAGAAGCGTCTATCTTGAGTATCTTGATTACTACCTAGCTCTGCAAGTTTGAAATGGCTAAACTCACTGCTATCTTCTCCAGGCATATCAATTCGCCAAATATTACCACCGGTATCTGAGGCATAAATTCTATCAATGTAGCCATCATAATCTGAATCAAGCGTAGTTAAATCAGCAGCAATACTGTGTTTACCTTTAAAGCCATTACTGTCTGGGGTTAACGCCCAAACTAAGCTGCCTGTTTTTGCCTCAACAATATAAATACCACGCCCTTTTGAGTCCTCTGCTCTTATTGCCGCATCTTTATTTGTATCGTAACCCGCGCCAAACACAAGCAAAGGCTTATTACCAAAAGCTTTAATATAAGCTATTTGTGGCTTTGACCACGTTTGTGCCAATTCAGTAAAGTCGCCTTTACCCCCTTCAATTGGTTTGCTCCAAAGACGTTTTGGCTGATTAGGATTTGTAATATCTAAACCATAGTAGTTTTTACCACCACGGCGCATTCCTGCAAAAGCCCATACCTCGTCTCCTTTGCTAGCATCTATAATACCGTCATTCAAACCTTCACTATTTAAGCTTTTATTACTAAAGTAGACACTGATAGGGCCATCCATACCATATACTTTACTATCTGCTTGTTTATTTCTAAGTGGTTTAATAATGTCAAACAGTGCTGAAGGTATAAATGCCCAACTTTCACTTACAGTCTCACCGGCATCTTTAAACATATGTAAGAAGCCAGCATTTGTCCCTATGAGGATGCGAATATCATCATTACCATAATCAATTGCAATTGGTTTTGAATGCAACGGATCACCAAATATATCAGCGCGTTGGTCTTGTGATGAGCCATCTTTGTCCTCATCATCAACATCTACTCCTCTTGCCCAATTAACATCTTGAGTGGATAAGGTCAGCGGGTTATTAACAATGCCACTGAGAATGTCACTAACAGCCGAAGTATCAAAACTAACAATCGAGCCTTGATTCTCCGTAAATAAATTACGAGCAAGTGGATCTATGGTGCTTAAATAATGGTTTACCCCCCCCTGCGCAACCGCGTTACCATCAGCGGGTTGGCCCGCAGGTAACCAAAATGTTTTTGCCTCTTTTGAAATTAAACCGTCACTATTAAGGGCTTGTTTGTTGGTTGCATCGACTATTTGGCTGCCCGATACCTTTAACTTTTTCAGGTTACCACGCCAGCGCGCCCCGGTTTCTGGATAAAACATAGCAAAATAAATAGCATCACGACTTCGAGTTTGATCTACATTGTTACTCGCCACTGACGGCGATGAAAAACTGTCATTTACTTCACGAATACGAGAAATCGTATTTTTAAGTGCATCAGATAGTTGCGCAGCTGTATTCGCATGTAAGTATTGCCCACCACCGTAATCTGCAGTCTCAGTAAGTAAGTTTTTACCTGAGTCACTCATACCCGTACCAAAACCGATAGGAAATACACGTCCTATATCAAGTACGTTCTTAGTTTTACTATACAAGTCAACTTTTACATCATCTGTACCGTGAATAATTTTTGCTAGCGCCGCCAAATAGCTGTTACTAACAGCAGGCGGATTACCAGAGAAATAACTATTATGAAGGTTGTATATATCATTATTTCTATTTGAATCGTTGGTTGGATCGCCGTCTGTCATTAAAATAATATTAATACTGTTATCACACCTAAGTGGCTCGCCAGTAACAGGCGCAAAGGGTGATTTATATATCCCTGATGACTCTGCTGTAAAATCTCGTTCATTAGTATTTCCCCCGTAATATACGTTTTGTCCCGTGATATACAGGTAGGCTTCCCAGAGTGTTTCTGTTAATGGAGTTGAACCACTTGCAGGTAACTCTTCTACTTTATTTAGTAAAAATGACTTTTCAGCCCCTACTCTGGCTAAAACATACCCACCATTACTACCATTAAAGCGCATTAAACCAAATTCAATATCATCGTTATCGTTCACTAATTGGGTGATAGCATTTTGCGCAACTCTTAAGCGGCTATCACTACATGTGGGTTCATAATTGTAGTAACTAGTTCTTTTATAACATTGCTCATTTCGTTTATAACTGTCTTTACTTTCAAAGCAATCAACCTCGTAATAACTATTACCGCTTCTTTTATAACAGGCATCACCATCATTTACATCCCATGCCATACTTCCCGATGTATCAAAAATCATGATTACGCGAGGCTTTTCATTGGTTTGTACATTATGATTAACATACAGCTCTATATCTTCAGCGCCTGCTGACATGCTAAGCATTATTCCTATTAAAGAAATGAGTGCTTTATTTAGTATCAGTTTCATTTTAAATCCCCTTGCTTAGGCTAGCCATCTCTTGGGCTACGCCTGTCACAATTGTTAGTTGGTGCTTACTTTTAGAGCCATACTCAATAGTTGTTGAAACTTGTACCATGTTGCATGAGATCCCAGCTGTAAAACTAAAACGACGAGGACATTCTAAATCAAGCACGCCTTTATTTAAGTTAATCATTCTACTTTGCATATCATTATGTTCGGCTATAACCATGCCTTTTTCATTGCCAGACGCCATGGTAGTTACTTCCTCTGGCGTTAAGAAAAATTGATTTGTTGCACCATTGCTCGCTTCATCGGCAATCATGCGCTGCACTTCGCCGATAAGTTCATTTTCGGCAACTTCTCGCTCTTGTGCTGAATTAGTAATTTTAATATCTATACTACTGCTACTCATTAACGTCACTGCAATACCTGTAACGGCTATGACCATTATTAGTGCAGTGATAAGCACCACACCTTGCTGTTTATTTTTCATCGGGATTAAATACGCCATAAATTTGCTCCCACGTTATTTAAACGGATAGTTGTTGTGAATACAGTACGTCTAAAGTTATCTGAAAAAGTAAGGGTGCGTTTATTAGCATCTTCCCCTAATACATAGGTTTGGTTTTTGAGTGTAATACCTGGGTCCGGTTGCAGTGCTCTAATCAATAAAAAAACTTGTACCGTTAAAATACCTTTGCGGTTTTCCCAGTCTGTGGCTGTCATGTTATTAATGCTTTTATAGGTATCCACGCGACTGTCGGTGGTGGTATCTAAACCAAACACAAAACGCATATTCTCCACGCCTTCCATTATAGTTTCTGTATTCATAGAACCAGCTACTAAACGTTTTCGCATGAGTGCGGGTACAGTAATACTTTTATTATTGACTGTATAAGTTTGCTCAGCAATATAATAACTATGATGGCTGTAAGGCCAAACACTGGCATTAACATTTAAACTATCAGGGTCGATAACACCTCGAACAAAGCGTGCATTTTCTTGCTCAGCAATAAAGTAATTCTCATCACTTTGCGTTTCATTAACACCTGCGGCATCAACTTCTAGTTGGTGACCTTGTAAAAACTTAACCTGTAAAATATCAGTACCCGCTAAAGGGTTATTAACACAATTAAGTTCACTTGAACTTGCCGCTGTTTTTGCATAAAGGGTTTTAAAATTACTGCTGCTGGTTAAATCAGGAAAGCTGCCATTGTTGAGACCTTCAAAGCAATCACCCGTAGGATTTGTTAATGATGATGTATTTATTGCAGTAAACGAATCATCATAAAATGTTCCCCAAAAGCCTACTTGTTCTATATCGCGTTGCATGATATTAATGGCTAATCGACCAGACTCTTGCAGCTCACCTATTGTCATCGTATCGCGGGTCGTCACTTTCATACCAATATAGGTAAACATTACGCCACCCAAAATTAATCCCCCTATAAATAAAGAGATCATCATTTCAATGAGTGTAAAACCGGCTTGCTTCATCTTAGCTCCTAACGTAAATATAGCTAGTAAGTACAACTAAACGGCGCCTTTTATCTGCTACACCACAGCTAATTTTGCCTGTTGCCTCACTCGCCTTAAATTCTTGACGACCCTGCCAAGAAACAATGACCTCAATATTAAACGCCTTACCGCCAGAGCCTGCTACCGACTCTGGATTAATACATACGGTGGCACCATCAAGTGATCCCGTATTTTCGCGGGCACGAATAGCACGCTTCCACTGCTCTATATCTAAACTCGCAATTTGTGCATTACTGCATGAACTTGTAAAACAGGTTGTAGAGGAATTAATACTTGTCTCGCTGGTAAACTCAAGGTCGTATAATGTAGCTAGTTGCGATGTATCGTTAGCCCGAATACGTTGGATAATATCATTACCAAGCGCAACAGCAGCAGCACGTTGCATTGAATCAAAGCTTGCTTGCTTTGCTTTTGCTTGCAGGGCTACAGCCCCCAATAAACCAAAGCTAAGAATAATAAACGCAATCAGGACCTCAATAAGGGTAAAACCTTTTTGCAATTTAAACGTGCTCAAAGACATAGTAAAACCAAATAATAATTATCTGATACTAAGTGTATGCAATAAAAAAATAGATTCAACTAGGACCACGACCAACGGTTAATTATGTTGATAAGCGGTTAATAGGTCGGTGTGCTAAAGTACGCTTTTTACGCTTTTGAGCGCTCGACGACTAACAGCTAAAAAAGGTGAACACCCTTTGAGTTCAATAACATGTTGATGGTTTTTAAGTGTATGGAGTGCCAAAATTTTATTTTTATTCACTAAGGTATTTCGATGAATTCGCAATAAGTGACGAGGATATTGCATTTCAAGTTGCTTTAAACTGTCTTCAATTAGAGCCTCCCCACCATCGAACACAACTTTGGTATACTTTTCCTGTGCATAAAAATAAAAAACATTTTCTATTTTTATACTTCTTACGGTGCCTGCTAATTGATAGGTTATTTTTTCTGTTTGTTGTTGTTGCAGGTGTACTCTGTTTAAACGTCCTAGCTGTTGTAATGCATGTTGCAAACTTTTTTCTGATATAGGTTTTACCAAATATCCGGCTGCATTTAACTGCATCGCATCAAGTGCATGCTCAGGATGAGCGGTTATAAAAATAATCGCCGGAGGTACCGCTAGATCATTGAGTTGATTGGCCACTTCGATGCCATTTAAGCCTGGCATATCAATATCTAAAAACACTAAATCAGGCTGCTGCTTTTTCATTTGTGTTAAAGCGTCATTGCCATTACTAGCCTCTCCTTGCACATGAATGGATGTATGGTTCTCAGCGAGTAAACGCTTCAATCGTGCCCTTGCTAAGGGTTCATCATCTACAATCAATACATTCATAACGTATTCTCTGCTTGTTTTGGGATGACTACTTTGACTCTAAATTGATTATCTTTGTTGGTTATTGTCAGTTGCGCCCGACCTTTATAATAAATACTTAAACGAGAACGAATATTATCAAGAGCCATACCGTTATGCTCTCTAGTATTTTCAGTTTCAGTAGGTACAGGATTAGTTACAATTAAGGTTAAATAATGTGTTGTCACATGCAGTTCAATACTTATAGTAGCACCACTTTGGCTTGGCTCAATGCCATGACATACTGCGTTCTCTACCAAAGGTTGTAATGTTAGATATGGAATATATAGCGCAGGGAGATGTTCTGGTAATAACCACTCAACCTTTAAGCGCTCTGCAAAGCGCCATGATTCAAGCGCAATATACTGTTTAGTTAATGTTATTTCATCACTGAGTAATACACTTTGACCTGAACGCATTGCAGCTTGAGACAGCGCTGCTAGTGCTAAAATTGCATGCTCTGCAGCCTCAACGTCATGATGCGTTAATTCTGCCGCCGTATTCAAGCTATTATATAAAAAGTGGGGTCGGATCCGTGCCTGCAAAGCATCAAGTTCTGCACGAGAAAGTGCTTTGGTTTGCTGCTCTTTTTCAAAATGAATAAGCAAAAATTGTACAAACAGTAAGGTAAGCAAAAATACAATAATGCAATTACGCAGCACAAAAAACGTCAGTTGTTTTTCGTTTTCAATATCAAAAGCAATATGAGAAAACACCAGACTAAATACAGCAGTACTGAGACTATATGAAGCAATAAAAAAACTGATCTGAATAAACTGAGTCTGTTTTGCGAGTAATCGACGACAAAGATATAAAAAAGAGGTACTGACCAGCACAGTTACATGGAGAAACAAACTGATCGCCCCCAAATGCAGCCATATGTCATCGCCAGCATTAGGAGCAAAAGCTAATATAATAGCCACAACCTGTGTTACTACGAGGGATGCAAGCACACCACGCTCATTAAAAAGGGCCGAAAAAAGTAACGCATCTGGTGACAGTTGCTTACCCATTCGACCCTCCTTTTATGATTTATCTCTAAATTAACGCAGCTCTACTGGTACAGCAAAAACAATGTTTTCTTCTTCACCAGGGTTTTCTGTTACTTGGTTACCACCGAGCTCTTTTAAGCGGGTAATCACTTGCTGCACTAGCACTTCAGGTGCTGACGCGCCTGCGGTAACCCCCACACTATTGATACCATCAAACCATGACGCTTCAACATTGCTGGCATCGTCAATTAAGTACGCACGCGTGCCCATTTTATCAGCTAGTTCTCGTAAACGATTGGAGTTAGAGCTATTTTTAGCGCCTACAACCAATAGCACATCGACTTTGTCTGCTAAGTCACGTACTGCATCTTGACGGTTTTGAGTTGCATAACAAATATCATCTTTACGCGGACCATCAATAGCAGGAAACTTGCTGCGTAAGGCATCAATCACATCCGCAGTATCATCTACCGATAAGGTTGTTTGGCTGCAATAAAAAAGGTTATCTGCATTCTTAACATCAAGCTTTAGCACGTCATCAACGGTTTCAACTAGGTAAATGCCACCTTGTTGATTGTCGTATTGACCCATAGTGCCCTCAACCTCGGGGTGTCCATGGTGACCAATTAAAATGCATTCAATGCCTTTTCTGCTGGCACGGGTAACTTCCATATGCACTTTAGTCACTAACGGGCAGGTTGCATCAAATACTTTAAGCTCACGGCGTTTTGCTTCACTGCGTACAGCCTGTGATACACCATGTGCACTGAATATAACAATACTGTCATCCGGTACCTGATCAAGCTCTTCAACAAACACAGCGCCGCGATTTTTTAAGCCATCAACCACATAACGATTGTGTACCACTTCATGGCGCACATAGATTGGTTTTTCAAAAATATCTAAAGCGCGCTCAACAATGCTAATTGCGCGGTCAACACCGGCGCAAAAGCCTCGTGGATTAGCTAATAATATTTCCATTAACCTTGCACCTCAATAATATCAACTTCAAACGTTAAACGCTGGCCCGCTAATGGGTGATTAAAATCGATAGTAACTGACTCGCCTTGCACTTCACGCACCAAACCCGGAAGCTCGGTGCCATCAGGTTGAGTAAACGCAATAATAGCACCTACTTTAGCCGGCGTTTCTACACCAAACTTACTACGATCTACATAATAAATATTATCTGGGTTTGGTTGACCAAAGGCATCTTCCGGCTCAAGTTCAAATGTTTTGCTCTCACCGGCCGTTAGGCCAAGTAAACATTTTTCAAAATTAGCGGTTAAGCTGCCATCACCCATAGTGAGCTTAGCAGGCTTGTTATGCACTTTCGTTGAGTCAGCGGCAGAGCCATCTTCTAGTTTAATAGAAAAATGAAAAATAACGTCTGAGTTTTCACCAATTACAGCTTGGCTCATGCTTTATGCTCCTTTGGATTTTCGCCGGTAAAGGCGTCAAATAGTAATAATGCAGCACCAATACAAATAGCGCAGTCTGCAATATTAAATACGGGAAAATGTGAGTCTTCGTAAAACACATGTAAAAAATCAATAACGTAACCATAAGCAATGCGGTCGTACAAGTTACCAATAGCACCGGCTAAAACTAACGAGTAAGCACCACATAATACTTTATTAGACGCTGGAAGACGTTTTAACCACCACACCAACAAACAACTAATCGCGATTGCTATTGCACTTAAAAACCAACGCTGCCAGCCACCCGCTTCGCTTAAAAAGCTATAGGCTGCACCGTAGTTATGTACATAAGTGATGCTAAAAACAGGCAGTAAATTAATTGACTCACCATACGCCATGGTGTTTACAACCAGTGTTTTACTGGCAAAGTCTATTACAAGCAGTAATAGACTCAACCAAAGCCACACTAAACCACTTTTTTGGGTTAGTTTGCTCACTAAAAACAACTCCTAAGCGAATTGACGCTTTTCACCTTCACCGTCAACGTTACTTACACAACGACCACAAATTTCGGGATGAGCAGGCTCAACACCTACATCTTCACTGTAATGCCAACAACGCTCACACTTTTTAGCATCTGTTGCTGATACGCTAATGTATAAACCATCAATTTCAGTAGTTTGTGAATCTGCAGGTTGACTATCTACCTCGGTAACGTTAACCGCAGAGGTTAACAACACAAAACGTAGCTCATCGCCTAACGCCGCAAGTTTTGCTGCAAGCTCTTTGTTGGCAAACAGGTTTACGGTTGCTTGTAATGTTGCGCCAATCACTTCTTCTTTACGTGCAGCTTCTAACAGACGGTTCACTTCGTCACGCACATTTAAAATAGCTTGCCAGTCTTCATTACTAAACTTGGTCGTTGTTGGTGCTTGTAATCCCTCATACCATGTTGAAGTAAACACGTAGTCACTGCGCTCACCTGGAAGTGCTTCCCAAATTTCTTGCGCTGTAAAGCTCATGATTGGTGCCATCCAACGCGTCATTGCTTCAGCAATATGATAAAGCGCTGTTTGACAAGAACGACGTGCATGGCTGTCGCTTTTTGCCGTGTACTGACGGTCTTTTATAACGTCTAAGTAGAACGAACCAAGCTCACCGGTACAGAAGTTCATTAGCTTTTGCGTTACTAATAGCATTTGGTAGCTATCGTAAGCCGCTAAAATATCATCTTGTAACTGTGCTGCGCGCCCTACAATCCACTTATCAAGCTCAACCATATCATCAACAGCAACTTGATCCGTTTTTGGATCAAAACCACTTAGGTTAGCAAGTAAGTAACGGCTGGTGTTACGAATACGACGGTAACGATCTGCCGAACGTTTGAATATTTCATCGGATACAGTCATTTCTGCCGTGTAATCAGTTGATGCTACCCATAAACGTAAAATATCAGCGCCCAGTTTATTCATCACATTTTGTGGCGAAATAACATTGCCTAATGACTTAGACATTTTGCGGCCGTTTTCATCAACCGTAAAGCCATGCGTAAGCACTTGCTTGTATGGTGCATGACCATTAATTGCCACTGAAGTCATCATTGATGACATAAACCAACCACGGTGTTGATCAGAACCTTCAAGGTATAAATCTGCAGGACCAACTAAATCTTCACGCGCATCAACTACACAAGCATGAGTCACACCTGAGTCAAACCACACATCTAGCGTGTCTTGTACTTTCATGTACTGTTTAGCGTCTTCTTCACCTAGCAAAGTAGCAGGCTCTAGGTCATACCATGCTTGAATACCTGATTTTTCCACAAGTACTGCAGCTTGTTCAATCAGCTCTTGAGTATTTGGGTGTAATGCACCCGTGTCTTTATCAACAAACAATGCAATAGGTACACCCCACGTACGTTGACGCGAAATACACCAATCAGGGCGGCCTTCAACCATGTTGGCAATACGGCTTTCGCCCCATTCAGGTAACCATTGAGTATTTTTAATTTCAGCCAGTGAATCTTTGCGTAAGTTAGCCTGATCCATGCTAACAAACCATTGTGGTGTGGCACGGAAGATAATAGGCGTTTTATGGCGCCAACAATGTGGGTAGCTATGAGTTAATGCATGATGATGCATTAAGGCATTATTTTCTTTTAATACCTCAATTACACTCGCATTGGCTTTAAACACATGTTGACCGGCAAATAATTCAGTGTCAGGTAAGTACACTCCGTTTGCGCCAACTGGGTTAGCTACTTCAAGATTATACTCAAGGCCTGCCACGAAATCTTCTTGACCATGACCAGGTGCAGTATGTACAACACCCGTACCAGAATCTGTGGTTACGTGTTCAGCTACAATAACCGGTACGTTAAAGTCATAAAATGGGTGTGCAACGATTAAGTTTTCAAGTGCTGCACCTTTAACATAGCCAAGGATATGGAAGTGGTTAAAGCCAAAACGATCCATCGCATCTTTAACAAGCTCAGAACCTAAAATCAGACGCTGCTGAGCACCTTCATCGTCTACTTGTACTAGCGCGTATTCTAAATCAGCATGCACAGCAACCGCACGGTTAGCTGGCAAAGTCCACGGTGTCGTAGTCCAAATAACAGTCCCTACACTGCCAGTGCCTTGATGGCCATCAGCTAAGTTAAACGCATTTACTACTGCGTCTTGATCAGCAAAAGTAAAACGTACATCGATAGCTGGCGATTGTTTATCTTGGTATTCAACTTCTGCTTCTGCTAATGCAGAGCCACAATCTGTACACCAATGCACAGGTTTTGCGCCTTTATGTAGATGGCCATTTTTTATAATGCGACCTAGTACACGAATTGCATTGGCTTCAAAGTCAAAGTTCATGGTTAGGTAAGGCTTATCCCAATCACCAAAAACGCCTAAACGTTTAAAGTCTACTTTTTGACCTTCCACTTGCTTTTTAGCATAGGCACGACATTTTTCGCGAAATTCTGCAGCAGTTACCTTAACACCGGGTTTACCGACTTTTTTCTCAACCATTAACTCGATTGGTAAACCATGACAGTCCCAACCCGGTACGTATGGCGCATCGAAGTCTGATAAGGTTTTAGACTTAACAATAATATCTTTTAATATTTTATTTACTGAATGGCCTAAATGGATATCGCCGTTTGCATACGGAGGGCCGTCATGCAAAATGAAAGTTTTTTTACCTTTCTTTGCGCTGCGAATTTGACCATACAGGTCGTCTTCATACCATGCTTTAAGCATTTTTGGTTCACGTTGTGCCAAATTGCCACGCATTGGAAACATTGTTTCCGGTAAATTCAAAGTATGTTTGTAGTCGCTCATTAATCCTACTTTCCGTCTCTATCGGCTACCTAATTTAAACCAAAACACTGCTTAGCGGCGGCAACATCGGTTGCTATTTGTGCCGTCAGTTGTGTTAATGTCTCGAATTTTTTCTCGTTGCGGAGTTTTTCAATCAACTCCACATGCATAAATTGTCCATAAATATCTTGTGCAAAATCAAAAAGGTGTACTTCTAATAAGGCACGAGTTCCATTAAATGTGGGTTTGTTTCCAATGTTAGCTACCCCAAAAACGTGTTTCCCTGCGATCATTACTTGAACCGCAAATACGCCATTAACCGGACAAACTTGACGCTTTAGCGCAATATTTGCCGTTCTAAAACCTAGTTCTCGGCCTTTTTTCCAGCCGTGAATAACTCGCCCAGATATCGCATAATTATGCCCAAGCATGACTTTTGCACTAACCAAGTCACCCTCAGCAAGCGCTTCTCGTATTAAGGTACTGCTTACTCTAGCATTTAATTGCCTAAAGCTGGCAGTGCTTTTAACACTCATTCCCGCTTGAGTACCCATATTAGCCAATAGGCTAAAATTTCCTTGGCGCTGTTTACCAAATCTAAAATCATCGCCAACCGTTAATGCTTTAACGCCCAGCTTTTTAATTAAAATATCGCTCACAAACTGCTCTGCATGCATATTTGCAAACGCTTGATTAAAGCTAATACAAATAACGCGCTCAATCCCCAAGTTACTCAATAGACGAAGTTTATCACGCAGTCGAGTAAGCCTAGCCGGGGCATTGTTTTTTGCAAAAAACTCTTGTGGCTGAGGCTCAAATAACATTACAGTGCTGGGTAAATTATTTTCTTTGGCATCCGCTAACAGCCCTTTTAATACGGCAGCATGACCCAAATGAACACCATCAAAATTACCAATGGTTAGCACACAACCAAAGTGTTGTGGGCGTATATTGTGTATACCTCTAATTAACTCCATGCCACCTAATGCCTTTTTCAGCGAGCGATAAAATGCGACCTTGGGTCGCAGAGTGTCCGATTATAATCTTTTTTTTAATTTGATTCAGTAATTGCTACACTTTTTATCGTATTTAGTCTAACGCCCATCAAAAACAACATAAAAAAGTAACTAACAACCGCAATAATTAATAACACAACCAACAACATAACTTGTTCACTAAAGTGCCAGCTAGCCCAATCATAATGTCTACTGGTAAACCACACTAGTGCGCCCATCGTCACACTCGCCAGCAAACACTTCAAAGTGAAGTAGCCACTCATGCTGGAGAACTGGTAAACATTCTCTTTTTTAAGCTGTCGGTACAGTAAGTAGGCATTACAACTAGCCGACATAGAGGTTGCCAGGGCTAAGCCTAAATAGCCAATAAAGGGCGCCAGCATAATATTAAACACCATGTTAAGCACTAAAGTGACAATACCAATGCGCACCGGTGTTTTCGTATCTTGGCGAGAATAAAACCCAGGCGCCAACACTTTAATTAACATAAAACTGACTAATCCCACCGAGTAGGCAACCACCCCTAAGCTCACTGCCTTAACGTGATCAATGCCAGCCTCTTTAAACGCGCCGTGATCAAACAGCACGGTAATAATCAACGGGCTAATAATCATCAACCCTATCATGGCCGGGAGCCCTAAAAAAATCACAAATCGCACTCCCCAATCTAGGGTATGTTGAAAGTCGCTACTTTTTTTACTGCTGTGTAATTTTGATAGCGCAGGTAAAATAACCGTCGCAATACCAATACCAAATAAACCAAGTGGGAATTCAATCAGTCTATCTGAGTAATACAGCCAAGCGATAGAGCCTGTCATCAATAATGAAGCTATTACCGTATCGAGTAATAAGTTAATTTGACTAATTGATACACCAAATAACGCTGGGAGCATTAATTTACGCACTTTTTTAACATTTTCGTCTTGCCAACCCCATCGCGGGCGCGCCAACATTTTTGCTTTATATAAAAACGGCAGTTGAAATAATAGCTGTACCACGCCCCCTAAAAATACGCCTATTGCTAATGCATATGCACCAACAGAAAATTGGTCATGCAATAAAATGGCACAACCAATAATAGAAACATTAAGTAATACGGGAGTAAATGCGGCAACTGCAAAACGGTTGTACACATTCATTACTGCGCCACTAAGCGCCACTAAGCTTACAAAAAATAAATAAGGAAAGGTCAGCTTTAATAGTGAACTGGCAAGCTCAAACTTTTCTGCGTCAGGGCCACCTTGCCACCAATCAATAAACCAACCAGTACCAAATAAAGCGGCGATAACGGGGGATGCCACAACACCAAAAAGCGTAACGAGTAGTAAAATTGTGCCGAGTGTACCTGCCGCCTGCGCAACAAATATTCTGACTTTATCATCGCCTTGTTGTTCTTTGATTTCACTTAATACAGGTACAAACGCCTGTGCAAAAGCCCCTTCAGCAAATAAACGGCGTAAAAAATTAGGAATACGGTTTGCAAATAAAAACACATCGGCAGCAGCCCCTGCCCCCAACAAGTTAGCAACAACAGCATCACGCACTAGCCCTAAAATACGCGAGATCATTGTCATTGCACTTACAATCATCCCGGAACGAAACAAACCTTTTGACACTATAAATCCATATTAAAAATCAGCAATTAAGTTAATTATGCCATAGTCTTTTTTATAAATCGCTTTAAAGCACTAGGCTCGAACCCCTTGCTTTGTTACAATAGCGCCATTAACTGCTAAAGCGGCAAATTGATGTTCGTTATAAGGAGCAGTTTTTCTTGGATTGTTAAAATTAAATTGACATTCATGATAAAAACAGGCATATTCCACGGCCTTTAATTTAAGCTTTATTTAAGATTGTTAGGAGCAAACCTTGGCTAACATCAAGTCTGCAAAAAAACGCGCTATCACAAGCGAAAAAAACCGTCAGCACAACGCAAGCCGTCGTTCAATGATGCGTACTTACTTCAAAAAAGTAATCGTAGCTATTGAAGCTGGCGATAAAGAAGCTGCACAGCAAGCTTTTTCTGTTGCTACACCTATCCTAGACCGTTACGCAACTAAGGGTCTAATCCACAAAAACAAAGCTGCTCGTCATAAGAGCCGTTTAGCTGCTAAAATTAAAGCGCTATAATTTGTTTTTGCAAGATTAAAAAAACCGGCTTTTGCCGGTTTTTTTTTGCCCAAAATAAATACGCTTTTTAAACGTTATCGAGCTCTGGATAAAACTTTTTCAGCATCGCCGCAATTTTCTTCGGAGAAAATGGCTTAACCACAAATCCTTTTGCCCCTCTATCTATTGCATCCTTCACATTTTCAACGCCTGAATGCGCCGACACCATCACCACGTTTGTCTCTGGTGATAACTCATTTATCTGCGCAATAAGCTCTTTACCATCACCGTCAGGTAGCTCTATATCTAAAAATATAATGTTAAAGTTTGCTGCACGGCATTCACTTATGCACTGCGCGGCCGTAGACGCTTCTTTTACATTCTCTATCCCTAAATGCATCAATGTTTGACTTAGAAAGCTACGCACCGTGCTAACATCATCAACTATTAAAATAGATAGCTGCGTATTCATATATAATCCTTATAGGCTAAAAGCCGTGTCTGCGAAATTGGTGATTTGCTTAAAATACAAATATTTACTTTATTATAGAGAGCTAAGCCAAAAAGGCCAGATTTGCTTTATGTCGAAAAACACAAAAAAGAGTCGTCGCAAAAAAAATAAAGCGGCCTATGTTAAACCAATACCTAGTAACAAGCCTGCAAACCTTGGCTTACAATTAAACCCGCGCGCAGTAAGTGTAAAACGTGGCGCCAAACTAACCGCATTTTTTATTTTCACGATATTATTACTTATATTTGTTTTAGCGCCAAAGCCTAGTTTACTCACCTATAAAAAATCAGCCATGGTTAGCAAAAGTATTTATTGGCCAGGGCTATTTGCCAATAAACCAAAGCTACTGGATTCAACGCTGCACCCTAGACTAGATAAGCATCGCAGAACACTATACCTCTGTGTAGATCTTCAGCAACCACAAAGCTGCCAAAAATATCATGTTATTGCTGAAGAGGGATTATTTTCGGTATTAATGACCCACCTTTAGCATTAAAAAAACTAATCTGAAAATTTAAAATTACTTGGTTGAAAGCTGTGCAAAAGATCAACATAATGGCGCTCCTTTTTTCAACAACTGAACTATTGAAACGACCATGCTAAACGAGCTAGATTGGCTTTTAAATACATTACTACTTGCACTAGGTTTAGGTGCATTCTTTATCAACCAACTGACACTGCTTCGCGTTGCTGCGATTAGTGCGTGTGGTTTGTTATTCCTATCATTTAGCTTAGATCTTATGTCGTCGAGTATTATTTCAAATATGAGTTTAGTGTTGATCAACACATTTTACTTGTTCAAAGTTTATACGTTTGGGCAATTTAGCGTATCTCAGCATTAATTACTTCCCCTTAGAATATTTTATAGCCCAGTTTTTCTGGGCTTTTTTTTGCTGCAGCTTTAAAGATCTTGGGTCTTAGTTTGAACTAAGTTAAAATTTATCTCGTAATAGGGTCTGTTGACCTTTCAAGGTTAAATTTGCAGCAGTCTGTTTGGTATTTAGGCAAGGCAGAGCCTATGTGGTGTGGTTATTCCCCATAGATAGGTGATAACGCAGCATCAATGCCAAACAGGCGCTGCCCTTTGGGTTCTACCTAGGGGCGATTTACTCTTTGTTGCTCGGTTTTTACTTAGCCCACTAGGTTACAAACCTCGCGCCGCGATTAAACCGCCCCTAGCTTGAACAAATTTTAATCCGCAAAGGTCAACAGACCCTTGCCTAATTTGAGATAAGCCCATGCCATTGTCAGATTTCGATTTATTCTTAACTTCTATGGAAGATGTTACCCCCATAACGCATGACACTGTGACCTTACCACCTAAAAACCATAAAGCGGTCATCGCCCAGCAAGAAAAAAATAAAGCAGCACAATCAGATTTAGTCTCTGAACAGTTCAATCCGTTGGATGAACCACTTGAATTACTCGATCCACTTGCCATATTAAGCTTTAAAAAAGAGGGCGTACAAAGCGCGGTTTTTAAAAATGTAAGATTAGCGAAATATCAGCTTGATGCGACGCTTGATTTACATGGGCAACTTTTAAAAAATGCACACGCATCATTATTAGCCTTTGTTCAAGACTGCCATCAGCGAAATATAAGAATGGTACTCGTTCGCCATGGCATAGGTATTAAAAATAAAACCAAGCCAGGGATATTAAAAAGTTACGTAAATCAGTGGTTACAAACAATTCCATGCGTTTTAGCGTTTCATACTGCACTTAGGCAGCATGGAGGAAGTGGTGCGACGTATGTTTTATTGAAGAAAAGTGATGATAAAAAGCATCAAAACAGAGAAATACACAGCAAGCGTAGCTAAATCTTGCTGTGAAAATAAGGGTCAGATCAGCAGCGCTGCCGCATTGGCTTGATTAAACCAGGCAGATATTCCTAATATAATGATAGATACAACCACGATGCTAATTTTTGCGCCCCCTTGATTGGGTTTCATAATTCATCCTATTTTTTTATTATTGTTAGAACTGTTTTTAACAATAATAAAAATTACAAATGTTAACAAGCTGTTTCTGTTAAAAATTAAACAAATTTTAATCCTTGAAGGCCAACAACTGCCAATTAATAACCTTGCTGCTTATCAATGCAATTTATTAATGGCTGTTTCGCTTTTAAACGCAAAATGTTTTCTGCTATTTGTTCAATAACACTATCCAGATCTGACAACGCAGCACAGTGCGGTGTTAAAGTAATACCTGGATGCAACCAATAAGGGTGTTCGCTTGGCAGTGGTTCACTGGCAAACACATCAAGCGTTGCTGCGCGTATACGTGTATTGTTAAGTGCATCAAGTAAATCAGCTTCTACTATATGCCCACCTCTGGCCACATTAATCACCACAGCATGTTCAGGCAGTTGCTCAAGTAACTGTTTATTAATAATGCCTTGGGTACTGCTGGTAAGCGGTAATAAACATACTAAATAATCGGTTTGCGCAAGCATCTGTGTTAAGCCGTCATCACCATGATAGAGTGTCGCAATGTTTGATGTTTTAGGGCTTCGGCTCCAAGCATTTACGTTAAAACCGTTATTAACCAGCCTATGTGCACATGCTTGACCTAGTTCGCCAAACCCTAAAATGCTTACTTGATTATGTTTATGCGCTCTTTTAGGTTTCCATATACTTTGCTGTTGCTTTATTGCATATTCTTTTAATCGCAATTTTTGTGCTAATACATGGGTAAGTACGTATTCAGCCATATCGTTGGCTAACTGTTTATCAACAATACGCACGACCTCTACATCCGCAGGTAATAAACTTAAATCAATGCTATCAACGCCAGCGCCAAATGATGACACAGCCTTTAGGTTTGGTAACGTGGGCCACAGTGATGCAGGCGCATTCCACGCTAAAACGAACTCTACACTCTCTAAATTTTGGCAATCATCAAGTTCTTCAATTCGAATACTAGGCAATCGTGATTGCATTTTTGCTATTAATTTTGTGTTGTCCCGGCCTGTTATAGCCACCAAAACTGACATGATGATTCCTTAAAAAGTAACCCTGAATAATAGTACTGATATGGTTCAATTCAATAGTATGTAAACGGTTTTAAAAAGTCACACAACTGACCGCGTATTGTCATATCCGCACTCTAAGCTAAACATATTGGCTTTAGCCTAGTATAAAAAAGAGGTGCGTATGATCAGTGTAGATAAAGTAATTGCGACTAACTTACCACAGTTAACTAACTCATTTAAAATAAAAAAACTGGTAAAAAAGAGCCTTAGCTACTTATTACATGAACAAGAGTTTACAAACTTTGCAACAACTTATCCCCATCTTCAAGGAATAGAATTTGTCGAGCAAGTACTTGATGAACTTGATTTTGACACTCGATACAAAGCAAAACAAATAGAAAATATTCCCAGTGAAGGGAAAATTGTCATTATTGCTAATCATCCAATTGGATCCTTAGATGCGCTTGCATTAATTAATGTGTTATCGACGGTGCGTGCCGATTTAAAAGTCGTGGCTAACCGAATGCTAATGACCGTTGATGCAATGCATTCATTATTACTACCCGTTGATAATTTGTCGGGGCAAAGTAAAAAACAAGAGCTTAGTAATATCCACCAGCATTTAAAAAATGAAGGAGCATTACTTATTTTCCCTGCGGGTGAAGTTTCTCGACTTCGACCAACAGGGATCAAAGACTGTAAATGGAACAGCGGGTTTTTACGTATCGCTAAAAAAGCCAATAGCCCAATTTTACCCATACATATAAAAGCCAGAAACAGCCCGCTTTTTTACGGTGCCTCTATGCTATATAAACCGCTTGCCAGTTTATTACTAGTCAAAGAAATGTTTAAACAGCGCCAAAAATCGCTCGAATTTGAAATAGGCGCCTCCATTGCTCCTGAATCTTATTTAATACCCGATTTAAAAGACAAGGAAGTGGTCGAGCTTATACGAAAACAGCTGTACCGTTTAACCACTAAAAAAACACTGCCACTAAAAACTCATGCCCCTATTGCCTCACCAGAGTGTAAAAAAGAATTAAAAAAAGCCATCGAAAGCTGTGAACATTTAGGTAAAACCAGTGATGGCATGGTTATTTATTTATACCAATACCAAGGCAGCTCACCGTTATTTCGTGAACTGGGTCGCTTACGGGAAATTGCCTTTCGTGCAGTAGGTGAAGGCAGTGGCAATCGCCGTGATATAGACAAATACGACATGCATTATCAACACTTAGTCTTATGGGATGCACAATCACTCGAACTAGTTGGCGCTTACAGATTAGCCTGCGCGCAGGATGTAATTGAACAGCACTCTCAACGTGGGCTTTATACCGATAGCTTATTTAATTATACCCAAGAGATGACGCCATACTTCAAGCAAGGCATAGAATTAGGCCGTAGTTTTGTACAACCCAAATACTGGGGCAGAAAAAGCCTCGACTATTTATGGTATGGCATTGGTGCTTTTATTAATCGCTACCCTCAGTATCGTTACTTATTTGGTGCAGTGAGTGTGTCAAACGCACTGCCAGAGCAAGCAAAATCCTTACTGGTGCATTATTATCAGCACTATTATGGCTCTGAAAAGTCACTCGCAACGCCTAACAATGCATTTCGTCACACCCGTGAGCAACAGATTCAATGCACTAATTTGTTTATGGGTAACAACATCAAAGAAGACTTTGTAGAACTTAAACACATACTGGCTAATATGGGCACCCATGTACCCACACTATTTAAACAATACACCGAGCTATGTGAGCCAAATGGGGTAACGTTTTTAAGTTTTAGTATTGATCCGCAATTTAATAATTGTATTGATGGATTGGTATTGGTCGACCTTGAGAAAGTAAAACCGAGTAAAGCAAAACGCTATTTGGGAGCGCAAGACACCGCCTCAATAAACTAAGCTTTGCCGTTAAAATATTAACTTAAGCGCCTAAGCTTGGGCGCTTAAACTTAAATACTTAAACTTAGGCAATTTAATATTTATCTAATCTCCTCATTATTAGATTGGCTAAATATATGTACTAATAGTTGGGTGTATATTTTCTCTATTTGTAACAAGTCGCTAATGGGCACATGTTCATTTACTTGATGAATAGTCTGGTTTAAAACCCCGCACTCTATCACTTGCGTGTTTTTACTTGCAAAAAACCGCCCATCTGAAGTCCCGCCGCTGGTACTAAGTACTGGATAGCTTCCGGTCACGTTAAATATTGCCTGCTCTAGCTGGGCGAGTAAGCAGCGCTCTGCCCTATGGCTTGTATAATAAGGCTCACATGGACGCTCCCATTGCACCGTTAAATATTCGTTTAAATCATTCAGTGCAGTAAGTACCAGCTGTTTCACATCTGTACTTTTATACCCATGGCTGTAGCGAATATTAAACGTAATATCACATTGAGCAGGCACTAAATTATCAAGCACGTTATCAATATTAATACCGGTAACTTGCAAGCTTGTTTTTGAGCTTGGCTCATCTAAAAGCCAATCAATTTGGGTTAATCTATTCACTACTTCAGCGCTGATATGCGCAGCATTGATGGTATTTTCAGGATAGGCCACGTGTCCTGCTTTTCCTTGAATAGTTAAACGCGCTGACAGCGCGCCACGTCGGCCATTTTTTATGGTGTCGCCCACTTGCAAATGACTTGTAGGCTCACCAACAATACAGCCATCAAGTACAACACCTTGTTGCGCTAGGCGTTTCGCAATCAACACTGAGCCATGCTCTGCTTCACCTTCTTCATCAGAGGTGATTAACCAATACAAGGAGCCCTGCTTTTGCTGCGCACTATGTATTAGCGACTGCGTTGCACTGAGCATGGCTGCAATGCCTCCTTTCATATCAGCTGCACCACGCCCATAAATCGCATCATTAATTATTTTTCCATCAAACGGATCAGCTAACCAGCCACCTTGCGCAGCAGGGACCACATCAATATGACCAGAAAATGCCACCACAGGGCCTGCTCCAAAAGATATTTTAGCAATTAAATTAGTGACATTATGGGCACTAAACTGCTCAATGCTAAAACCTAAATCAGTTAGCTGATGTGCCAGCCACTCAATACCACCTGCCGAATTAGGCGTAATTGACTTAAATCGGATCAGCGTTTGTAAGTGACTGAGCGTTTTTAACTGTGGAATAGTTAAGTACGGCGCGGGTACTTTTTTGTTGATAGCTTTTGTCATAATAAACACACCTCGTTTTAGCAGTGTATTTATTACAACGACTTTTTATGACCGCATTATGAAAGTACAGGCTAACGTGTGCCCTCTTCTATTAATGTTTCTCGTGTCACCTGCACAATGTGTTTATCTTCTTTGGTTAATCTGGTTTTTTTCCATGCGCCACGCATAAACCAAGCGAACGCTATCAGTGCGATGGTTATGTTCGTAATTGCAAACGAATACCATATTCCCTGATCGCCAAGCAAAGTGTGATTAGAAAGAATATAAGCGGCAGGAAACTGCACCACGCATTGGGATAATAACGCGATAATCATGGCATTAAGCATATTCCCAGAGGCACGAAAAGCAGCAACAATACAAAGCTGAACACCAATTCCCCCCCAGCTTAAACACATCACTTGAACAAACTGCGCGCCTTTATTTATTACACTGTTATCTTCGGGAATAAAAAATGCTACCAGCGTATCAGCATACAAGTAAGCAATGCCCCCAACAAAAGAAAGGCCTATTAATCCCCACATACTGGCAAGCTTCGTTATTTGCTCAGCCCGTTTAATATTGCCGGCGCCCATATTTTGCCCCACCAAGGTTGATACCGCCATTGATAAACCCATGGCAGGGATCATCACCATTTGCAAAATATTAGAGCCCACGCCATAAGCCGCAATGGTAACGGTTCCAAAGCTTGCCACTAAAAATGACATGATGATCAAGCCAAAAGCACGTGTTGATAATTCAATAGAACCAGGCGCTCCTAAGAAAAAAGCCCGTTTCATATATTGCCAATCGGGATAGAAGCTTTTTAGCTGTAATTGAATGCCATGGCGACCGCGTAAAAATATAATAATTCCCGCCAGCGCCGCTAAACTTTGTGTAACCAAAGTCGCCAGCGCAGCGCCCATAACGCCAAGCCCTTCAAAACGGCCATAACCAAAAATAAATAGCGGATCGAGAATAAAATTAAGTAACACGGTGGTGCTAACTATGATTAAAGGTACTTTAGTTTGCCCAATGCCCCGCATTAGTGATTGGAACATGGCGTAAATAAACACAAAAATAACGCCAATAAAGGACACATGCATAAACTTAAGCGCATCACTGTAAACCGCCTGCTCAACGCCTAGCAGTTTTAAAAAGTATGGGGAAAGTACATAACCAAGTAGCCCTAACACTAAGGCGGTAAATGCAACCATTAACACCGTTTGCGCTGCAACATGGTTCACTTTATCTTGCTGACCTGCGCCCATGTATTGCGCCGATAAAATAGCACCGGCCATTGCAAGCCCAGAGCCTATAGCAATGACTAAAAAAGTGATCGGGGTACTAATAGACACTGCAGCGACTTGGGTTGCTCCTAATCGCCCAACCCAAAATGCATCCGTAAGCTGATAAGCCGACTGCAATATATTAATGAGGATAATAGGAATACCTAATTTCAACAGCGCTTTAGCAATGGAGCCTTGAAGAAATAGTTGACCAGAGGGAGTCATGAGGTCGCTTTCTTTTATTAAACCGTGAACATAGCCTTAGTTTAACAAAACTAGCTGATTATATTATGAATACTTCGTTTGCGGCTTGTATTTAAGTGATCAGTCAATAATTTTTAAGCACTAATTAAGTAAAAGTTTAATCTAAATCAATAAATAGAGGCTCTTTACTCATCCGCTTTTGAAACTTTGATCTAGAACAGGTTTTTATTTTTAACCTCGAGCAATAATAGCCTCAATCAACAAATAGTCACACAGTAGTTCACGGAGAACAACATGAAAACTAAACTAAGCATTGCAATACTTACTTCTTTACTGGCTCTTTCTCCTGCAGCACACGCTAACTTTAGTGTTAATGTTGGCGCAATTAATGTTAATCCAGATAACGATGGTTCAAAAATTAACGAAGCACCTACTCTAGGCTTAAAAGGCGACTCAGATACTCAGTTAGGTATTACTGTAGATTACGCATTTAACGACCAATGGGTATTAGAGCTTATTGCAGCAACGCCGTTTTCTCATGATGTAGAAGGTACTGGTGGTTTAGCTGGTAATAAAATTGCTGATATTAAACATTTACCACCATCACTGGTTGCACAATACCACTTTTTAGATAGCAGCTATGCACTTCGTCCGTTTGTAGGTGTGGGAATTAACTATACGACGTTCTTTGACGAACAGCCTTCTGCAGCACTTAAAGCAACGTTAGGAACTAACGATGTAGAAGTAAAACTAGATGATTCATTTGGTTTTGTTGCTCAAGTAGGTGCTAACTACAAGATTGATGAAAAATGGGGCCTACACGCTATGGTATCTATCATGGATATTGATACTGATGCGACTGTTTATGCTAATGGCGCAAAAGCATTAACATCAACCGTGTCACTTGACCCTGTTGTTGCCATGTTTGGTCTTAAATACTCGTTTTAATAACGTTTATGTGTGTGTTAAAAAGGCCGTTAGGCCTTTTTTTTTGCCTGTGTTTAGCGAGGTAAGTTATTTACTTTTTTTTGCTCAAGCATTTCTTTCCAGTGAATTATTTCAGCCGGTAAAATGGGGGCAACCCCGTCAAAGCCTGCAACCTCGAGCATATGCTCAACACTGACCACCCCTTTCTTACTTTTAAACACGCCGCGCACATAAGCAATGGCATGTAAGCCACGTTCTGAATGAAACTTTTGTTCAATGTAAAAGTATTTATGATCCCAGCCAACCAAACGCGTACTAATAGTAAAACGTTGCATTGGCTTAATATCGCGGATGTAGGTAATAGCTGTCGCATTAACAATAGGAAACCAACGACGTTTCATTATTTGCTTAAGCAAACCAACCCGTTCAGTCATCCAGGTACGCGATAAATCCATCATCGCCAAATAGCGTGAATTGGTTAAATGCAAATTAATATCGCAGTCACTTGGTAATGCTTTGTAGTCTATATCAACCGTATCTAACAACGATTGATAGTCACGATTACGTTTAATTTTAAAAAATAACAGCAGTAGTCTAAAATATAAGTTCACAGTAGAGGTCTTACCAGTTGAGTTTTTATCAGTGTATCATAGCGATTGACTCCTTTGGTTGTTTTTAAACCAAGGAATCAATCACTAAATGAGGATATTTGGGTATCTATTTTTAAACTTTAACCGTTTTGCGGTTAATGCCGTAATCACGCAATTTATTAGCCACAGCAGTATGACTCAGTCCCAAGCGTTTAGCTAACTGACGAGAGCTAGGATAGGCAGGATAAAGCTTACGCAGTAAGGTGGCTTCAAAACGCTTAACCGCTTGATCAAGCGAGCCCTCAAAATCAGACTCTAAATAGCCTAAATCATGGGTAAACGTAGGTAACTGTAAATGTTCAACGCGCAGTTCACTGTCTTCTAACAACGATACCGCACGGTAAATCGCGTTTTCTAATTGGCGTACATTGCCAGGCCATGGGTAATCTTGTAAAAACGTTAAACATTCTTCAGATAACTCGGGGACTGTATGGCCATTTTGCTGCGCATATTTTTGAATAAAGTGTTCAGCAAGTGGCCCAACATCCGCTTTACGATCTCTAAGCGGCGCAATTTCCAGTGTTAATACATTAATTCGGTAGTATAAATCTTCTCTAAATACGCCCTCTTGAACCATTGCTGGTAAATCTTTTTGCGTGGCAGCAATAATACGCACGTTCACTTTAACTTCGTTTTCGTCGCCAACTTTTCTAAATGTACCGTCTTGTAAAAAACGTAGCAATTTAGTTTGTAGCTGCGTCGACATTTCACCTACTTCATCTAAAAATACCGTTCCACCATCCGCTTGTTCGAGTACACCACGTTTAGGCGCTGCGTTTTCTTCATACCCGGCATAACCGAATAGTTCGGACTCAGCAACATCATCTGGTAACGAGGCACACGATAAAGCAATAAATGGTTTTACTGAGCGGTTAGATGCATAGTGACAAGCTCGTGCTAGCAACTCTTTACCCGTCCCCGTTTCACCCGTAATAAGAATGGGAGCTTCAAGTTGCGCCATTTTTCGCGCTTCGCGAACCACACGGCGCATCGCCGTGCTAAAGTTATGAATAGTCGCGAAGCTTTCTTGGCCATAACGCCTAAAAGCACTCACTTGCTGACCTAAACGGCTTTGCGATTTTATATTAATTACCGCGCCCGCTAACACATCGCCTTCGCTGCCTTGAGGGACCGCAATAGGCAGAATATCAGCAATAAAATCTTCACCTGCTACTTCAACACGCGTGGTTTGCCCCAGTACTTCTTTGCCCTCTAACCAACGCGTAAAGTTAAAGCCTTTGAGCAAATTATTAATATTAGCACCGGTGACTTCTTTTTCTGTGAGTTGTAAATCTTTGCAGGCTGCGTCGTTACACAGGCGCACCCACCCTTTAGCATCAATAGATATAACGCCATCAGGAAGTGCTCTTAATAAGGTGTTAAGTTCGTTGTGCTCACGTTCAGACGGTAAAAACGCGGTTGTGCGTACATCATGTACACCATCGATTAAGCGAATAGACGGCATGATTTTTTGAAATTGTTCAAATTCAATCTCAGGAAAACTCACATACATACGACAATTTACTGAGTCGACTTCAATCCCCTTTAAGTCAACATTGTAGCTAACTAAAATATTAAGAATCTCTTGAGCAATACCAACTCGGTCTGCACAGTGAATATCTAAACGCATACACCCTCAGGTAAGGAAAAACTAGTTGGCGTGAATAATACGCTAACTCTGTTTACGAGCATAGTTTATTGTAAAGAAATTTGGACGAAAAAATGTTTTTTTACTAACTAGAGGGCTTTTTCAAGCACTTAACGCATTCAAGCTTGGCTGTTCACTAAAAGTCGGGGTTATTGCAACTCAATTTAGTCAAGCTGGCCTTGTATAAATTATATGCTGCAATGAGCGAATCATTACTGTCCATACGCCAATATTCGCTCATGTTTAATCTAAGTGGTGATTATTAAATTAAAGTAGTAAAGGTTAACTATTATTAAAAATTTAGTAGCTGTAACTACCCGTAAAACAAAGCTTTTATTTATTTTTCAAGCTGTATTTAAACAGTGTTAAAGATAACGTTGGTATGACAATGTTACCTATGATGTTAAAGATATTTTTTGATAAGTTTAGGTGTTTACTGCAGCAAATAGGGGTTCACACACTGGTATTTAACAATTACATAACCGATGTATGATAGCGCGCTCAACGCTTCCCCTCGCACAAAGGTCTATGTATACTTAGGCGCAATTGTAACTAGGATAAGGGTGTGACTCTTACCTAAACGTATAGCTGCGTTTAGCAAACCATTACCTTAGCTGCATAAAAACACTGATGATCGAGCATTTATTATACTTTTTATGAGTAAAAATTTAGCTAAATAAAAAACCACAAGGTCATCAAAACAATAATGAATTAGGAAGTAAATATGAGTTCAAATTCTGACAGTGGCTGGTTTGGTCACCCTAAAGGACTTTCAACCCTGTTTTTCACAGAAATGTGGGAACGAATGAGTTACTACGGTATGCGAGCGATGCTCGTATTATTTATGACAGCAAGTTTACAACAAGAAGGCCTAGGATTTACCGTTGCTTCTGCTGCTGCAATTTATGGCTTATACACAGGTTCAGTATACTTTTTAGGTTTACCTGGTGGTTGGTTAGCAGATAGATTGTTTGGTGGCCAAAAAGCAGTATGGTATGGCGGTATTATTATCATGTGTGGCCATATTATTTTAGCCGTGCCACATGAATATTCATTTTTCATTGGTTTGATCTTTGTTGCAACAGGTACTGGTTTACTTAAACCTAATATAAGTGCCATGGTTGGTCAGCTTTATACTGACGAAGATGAGCGCCGTGATGGTGGTTTCGCTATTTACTACATGGGTATTAACTTAGGTTCTTTAATTGGTTACTACGTGTGTGGTTACTTTATGGAAAACGTAGGTTGGCACTGGGCATTTGGTGCCGCGGCTGTTGGTATGGGTATTGGTTTAATTCAATACAAGCGTACACTTAAAAACTTACCAGATCACAGCGCCTTACCTGCTAACCCATTAAGTCCTAAAGGTACTTCGCGCGCATGGGGTGGTATTGCTGCATTTGTTATCGCGACCGCCGGTGTTACCGCTGCTGCGATGACAGGTGCTATTGTCATTAACCCATCGATTGTTGCAGGGTACACCGCAGTTATATTTACTGTTATCTTTTTCGTTTACTTTGGCCTTATATACTTCAAAGGCAAACTAACCGATGCTGAAAAACAAAGAATGTGGGCGCTATTTTTAGTCTGTGTCGCTTCAGCCTGTTTTTGGTCTGGCTTTGAACAAGCCGGTTCTTCATTAAATCTGTTTGCTCGTGACTACACAGACCGTCTGGTTGGCACATTTGAAATTCCAACGACCTGGTTCCAATCTCTAAATTCATTGTTCATTATTGCGCTATCACCATTCTTTGCCGCTTTTTGGATTAATTTATCTAAAAAAATGGTCTCGCCTACTTACAGCGTAAAATGTGCGTTGGGCCTCGTTATTATGGCTTCAGGCTTTTTAGTAATGTTTATGGCAGCACACTATGCCGCTGAAGGCTTAAAAGTAGCACCTTATTGGCTTGTTACTACGTATTTCTTACACACAGTGGGTGAGCTTTGTTTAAGCCCAGTTGCATTGAGCGCTGTAAGTAAGTTATCGCCTCGCCGCTTTACTGGTCAAATGATGGGGGTATTCGTACTTACATACTCTATCGGTAACGTTATTTCAGGATTACTTGCTGGTAACTTTGATCCTAACAATGTTGAAGAAATCCCGAACCTTTACCTACAAATTGCCTTATTTAGTATCGGTGTAGGTATCATCTTAGTACTGATGAGTTTTAAAGCTAAAATATGGGAAAAACAAGGTTTAGAACAAACCGCACCAACACAATAATTTAGATTTATCACACGCATAATTATGAGCTTTGATAAATGATATCAAATACCTCCTGTAGTTAACTGCAGGGGGTATTTTTATGGCCGCTTGATTAAACCCCACAATTTTTACATTCAGCCGTTTATTATTTATACCTCATCACTGTGCATAAACGAGTTTATAGCAGCAAACCATCAATACTCTTTGTTTTTATATATATCGCAGCTAACCAAACTCATTAAAAGTGTAAATAATAAAATACAAAAACTGCACTTTTTTAAGCGCAAAAAAACTAAAAACACATATAAATAAATTAAATTAAACTATTAACAATCAATAATTTAACAAGAAAACCTACACTTTTATCTCGCTACCTAATTTTTACTTTCACCTGCTCGTATGTAAATAAACAACATACTTTGATAACCGTCTCGTAAAATTTACACACGCGCTATTTACTAAATAACAACACCCTCTTCCCCAAAACACCAATCTGGTTAATCATGCAGGCAATACGATAACTAATAATCGCAGTGCTTAATTGCGGGAGTAATTATAATGAGTGAAGTAAATAACCCTTTAGGTTTGGTTGGTATTGAATTTACCGAGTACGCAACACCCGATGCCGATTACATGGATAAAGTGTTTACCGATTTTGGTTTTTCAAAGTTAAAAAAATTCAAAGGTAAAGACATTGTTTATTACAACCAAAACGATATTCATTTTTTACTAAATAATGAACGCGATGGTTTTTCAGCTGAATTTGCTAAAAATCATGGCCCAGCAATTTGTTCTATGGGTTGGCGCGTAGAGAACGCTCAAGCGGCTTTTGAAGCAGCGGTTGAGCGTGGCGCTAAGCCTGCTACTGATGCAGCAAATAAAGACTTACCGTACCCTGCCATTTACGGCATTGGCGACAGCTTAATATACTTTATTGAACAGTTTGGCGATAAAGGCTCTATCTACGCAAACGACTTTGAAGATTTAGCTGAGCAAAACGTCGTCAATGATAAAGGGTTCTTACGTATAGACCACTTAACTAACAACGTTTATAAAGGCACAATGGAAACATGGGCTAACTTTTATAAAGACGTGTTTGGTTTTACCGAAGTGCGCTACTTTGATATTAAAGGCCAAAAAACAGCCTTACTCTCTTATGCGTTAAAATCACCTTGTGGCACTTTCTCTATTCCAATCAATGAAGGTAAAGGTAACGACAATAACCAAATTGATGAATACCTAGGCGAATACAATGGCCCAGGTGTACAGCATTTAGCCTTTTTAACTGATGACTTAGTGAGCTCACTTGATAAGTTAGATAAATCAACTATCGCCACTTTAGATATTATCCCTGAGTACTACGATACTATTTTTGACCGTGTACCATGGGTTAAAGAAGACAAAGAAAAGATTCGTGAGCATCAAATCCTGGTTGATAGCCAAAGCGAAGATTGCTACTTATTGCAAATTTTCTCTAAAAACTTATTTGGCCCAATCTTCATTGAGATGATTCAACGTGTTGACGATGGTGGCTTTGGTGAAGGTAACTTCCAAGCGCTGTTCGAATCAATCGAGCGAGATCAAGAACGCCGCGGCGTTTTATAATTAAAATTATGACTCTAAAAAGCAGCGTATTTCGCTGCTTTTTGTCGTTTAATCGTAGCTAAGAGAGCTTATCTCTCTTTGCGTGTTTAAATCGCGCTTTTCATCACCATATAACTAGTAGATATTTAAAACTTGCTGGTGCGATGTTCTTATTTAATAAATTGATATGCGCGACCAACTAAACCAAAGGAAATGTAATGAGTTTAATTAACGAAACCCATGATATAAATTTAACTAGCTGGGTTGCATCAGCAAATGATGCACAATGTGACTTCCCTATCCAAAATCTACCTTTTGCCGAAGTACGTCGCAAAAATAGCAACGAAGCTTTCCGTGGCGCGGTTGCCATTGGCGATCAGGTTATTGATTTAGCAAAAGTAAATGAACTCGCTATTTTTAGTGGCGATGCTCAAGTCGCCATTGCTGCAGCAAGTAATCCTACACTAAATGAGTTTATGGGTCTGGGTGAGCAATATTGGTCAGCCCTACGTTTAGCATTATCGAAAGCATTACGTGAAGGTTCTGAGCATCAAGAACAACTTACACACGCACTTATTGCGCAAAGCGAGATTGAATTTGCTCTGCCATGTCGCATTGGCGATTACACCGACTTTTACACCTCGATTTATCATGCTACGGCCGTAGGTAGTTTATTCCGCCCTGATAACCCACTGCTACCGAATTACAAGTGGGTACCGATTGGTTATCACGGTCGTTCGTCATCTATTGGCGTATCTGGTCAGCAGTTCCATCGCCCTAAAGGACAAACTAAAGCGCCAGACGCAGAAGTACCTTCATTTGGTCCGTGTAAGCGTCTTGATTACGAGCTTGAACTGGGTATTTACTTGGGTAAGGGTAATGAGCTGGGTGATGCTATTGCCATTGAAAATGCTGAAAAACATGTGTTTGGCTTTTGTGTTTTCAACGATTGGTCAGCACGTGATTTACAAGCATGGGAATACCAACCGCTTGGTCCATTTTTAGCAAAAAACTTTGCATCAACCGTGTCACCATGGATTGTAACTACCGAAGCACTTGCACCATTTAGAACAAGCTGGACGCGTGATGAAAATGATCCGCAACCATTGGAATATTTAGAATCAACGGCTAACCGTGATCAAGGCGCATTTGATATTCAAATGGATGTTAAAATTCAAACGCAAAAAATGCGTGATGAAGGCTACAACCCAACACAAGTGTCTAAATCTAGCTTTAAGCATTCTTACTGGACTGTGGCACAAATGGTGACTCACCATACGGTAAACGGTTGTAACTTTATGCCAGGCGACATGCTGGGCTCTGGAACGCAATCAGGCCCAACTCATGAAGAAGCCGGTTCATTACTTGAGCTTTCTCGTGGTGGTAAAGAAAAAATCACCTTAAGCAACGGCGAACAGCGTAGCTTCTTGGAAGACGGCGACAACGTGATAATGCGTGGCTGGTGTGAAAAAGAAGGTTTTGCACGTATTGGCTTCGGCTGCGTAGAGAGTACGGTATTGCCAGCAAAATAATTGTAAAATCAATAAACTAGTAAAAAAGGGTGGCCGAATAAGCCGCCCTTTTTTATTAATTAAGCCATAGTTACAATTTTTTTCTGGCTTTTTTAGTTGAAATTGCTATCTTGAATCCGTTAATAGCCAGTAAATATGTGACATGTTTGTATTCATAAAATCTTTTTTTCATAAAAACTTCCCAGCTCGCCAGCTGCTTATTCGCCAAAATGGCGAAGTAAAGCATGTGGTTTTGGCACCATGGTTACAAGTTTCTGTACTCGCTATTATTATCACCGCTATTGTGTGGATGAGTGTCTCTAGTATTCGTGTGTATATGCAAACACACCAAATATCTCATATCGAACAAACTCAACTTGATAAGCAAGCGCAGTGGCAACAAAAAGTAAAGCAGCAGCAGCAACGCTATGCATTACAACAAGAACAGTTAGCTGAACTAGAACAAAAACAAGCTTTATTACAAGGTATGATTGAATCATTGCCTGCTTCTATTAGCAAAGACGCCATTAAATTAGAGGGTGAGCTTGACTCCTCCCCTATAAATGAGAGTGAGAGCGAATTCCATGAGCCGCTCGAAGATGACAAGTCACAAAACAAACATGCCCATAATAGCGCCACCAGTTTTGAGCAGCGCTATACTTTACTAAATCAGCAATACGATACTAATTTTACCTTATTAGCTGCGCAAATTAATCAACGGCACGACGCTATTTTAGAGATATTGCAAGACACAGGTCTCGAAAATGCACTTGCACAGCACCTCGCATTAGCGGCACAAACAACGGCGCAAGGTGGCCCGCTGGACATACTTGATGAAAGTAAAATACCCAATACATTTTTAGCTATTGCCGATAAGTTGCTTGTTTTAAATCAGCTAGAAAACTTTTTAACCGACTTGCCGAACACATTACCCTTACCTGCCGCAAAATATTATATTTCGAGCAACTTTGGGCTTCGAAAAGATCCCATGAATAAAAGACGCGCATTTCATAAAGGCGTTGATTTAGCTGGCTGGCATAAAACAGAAATTTTTGCCCCTGCCGATGCAACGGTACGCCGAGCTGGGCGCAATGGTGGTTATGGTAACTTTATTGAATTAGAACATAAAAATGGCGTTGTAACGCGCTTTGGTCACTTAAACAAAGTTAATGTTAAAAAAGGCCAAGTTGTTGCAAAGCATGATGTCATTGGTTTAATGGGCAGTACCGGAAGAAGTACAAGTACTCATTTACACTATGAAGTATTAATAGACGACAAGCATGTCAATCCACTAAAAATAACAAAGGCGCTTTCTCGTGTTTGGTAAAAATAAACAAGCAAAAACGGACTCATCAATCAAGCGAGTGAGTCATACTCCCTCAATTATTTCTAACGATGTGCGTATTACAGGCTCTTTAGTTAGCCAAGGTGAAGTGCAACTCGATGGACGTATTGACGGTGATATTAAAGCTGAGCATTTAGTTATCGGCTCCTCCGGTGTTGTTGAAGGCGTTGTTGAGGCGAGCAGCGTTGTTGTTAAAGGTAAAATCATAGGCTCTTTAAATGCAAGCGAAGTGAAGATCGAAAATAATGCCCATGTACTTGGCGATATTTTTCATGACACACTAAGCATAGAAGCCGGTGCGATTATTGAAGGTAGTTTAAAGCAGCGCTTTGAAAAAGAAGTCATTGAGCATGCTAAAGATAAACCAAAACCGGTTAACGATGTAAAAGCCATTGTTGATAATGAAGACAGTGGCCTTTCGTTTGTAAACAAGTCGTCTACTGCAAAAAGTTAAACCTGAACAAAAAATGGTTTAGTCAATAAACTAAACCATTGTTTTTAATGCTTTATATAAAAAATATAATTTAGCAATTACTTCTTCTTTGTGATGTACATGGTTATATCTGCAGTAAACACCAACTCATTTCGGGTATTGTAAAGCTTTACCGGCACCACTAAATCTTCTTTATCAATCCATTGATGAGGTAACTCAATTTCAGCAATCGCGGTAACGTCTGTGTCTACTTTAGCTAAATATTGTACTGTCATACCTTTAGGTATCCAACGGTGTGTTTTATACGGTACCGTCGCATCCACCATCACTCCCGCACACAGCTCAGCCAAATTACATTGAGCAATCGCATGAATTGTTCCAATATGATTATGTACACGGCGTGTGTTTTTAACCACAGCACTACAGTGCCCTGCTTTTAAATCTAAAATAGTGGGTTTCATAGAGCCAAAATAAGGTGCCTTGAAACACACGGCTTTACTGAAAAGCCAGTTACCGCATGGCCACTTTTTAAATTTATGCCATGTTTTAATTAATGCAGACTCATTACTCATTATTATTTTTCCATTGTCTTTGCTTAAAAAGCAAATTAACACATCGGATCAGTTTAAAGAAGTGTGATACTTAAACAAAAATAATCATAATAAGGTTAAAAGTAGGTAACTTGGCTGATACATCGGCCATAAGCCCTTTCTTTTTCATCAGTCGCCACTTAAAATACCGACAAAAGGAGACCTGATGCATACACAGCCCGCTAAACCCAATTTTACTTTATTACTTATCTTAGCGTTACTCGTCATTTTTTGTCCGATGGGCATTGATATTTACCTGCCTGCCTTTCCCACTATCGCAGAGCAATTCTCAGTGAGCGAAAAGCAAGTACAGCAAACGGTGGCTATTTTTATGCTTACTGTTGGTTTAGGGCAATTAATTGCAGGTCCACTCGCTGATCGTTTTGGCAGAAAGCCCGTTGCCTTAACTGGGGTCGCTTTGTATGGACTGGCGGCATTGGGTGCATATTATGCTCCTAGCTTTTTAGTACTGATGTTTGCTCGTGCTATTCAAGGGTTAGGCGCGTGCGCTACCTTTGTTGTCGCTTTTGCAATAGTAAGAGATAAGTTTGGTAGTGAACGCAGTGGCCAAATAATTACCTATCTAAACGGTATCGTTTGCTTTATTCCAGCATTAGCGCCCATTTTAGGTGCTTGGCTAACCGTACAGTTTGGTTGGCAAATGAACTTTCTATTTTTAACCGGTTTTGCATTACTGGGGTTTATTGTCACCTTATTCTTGTTTAGGGAAACACGACCAGCAGACAGTCATTACCAGGGGCATATTTTAGATTTAAGACGCTTTTTCCCCATCATTTCAACTCCATTATTTTTATTTAATAGCTTGTTATGTATGGTCACTATGTCAGCCATATTGGTGTTTGTAACACTGGCTCCCGGTTGGCTCATTACTGAATTAGGTGGCAGCGTAGCCGACTTTACCTTTTGGTTCTCGCTCAATGCAGTGCTTAGTATTCTTGCTAGTTTTATTATGCCTATTTACATTAAACGTCAACCTAAAAGAGCCTTAAAAATAGGCCTTTTAGTGCTAGTGAGTGCCGGCTTACTTATGTTGTTATTAAGCCAATATAAAACGCCATTGGCATTAATGATCCCTATGTTCATTGCAGCATTTGGTTTTGCCTTGACACTTGGCTCTGCCGCTGGGCGTGCTTTGAGTTTATTTCCTAAACAAGCAGGCACCGCCTCTGCTCTTTTGGGAGCAATGCAAATGAGTGGAGCAAGCTTATTGGTTTTTATTACTCAATACTTAAACTTATCAACCCCAGAGCTTATTGGTACGCACTTTCTATTATTAATTCCTTTTTGTTATTTACTGTTTCGTTATGCTAAATATGCTTAGCCACTAACGCATTTTCAATACTTCTCTCATTTTGGCTAATTCAGGTGCTACTTGATTAGCCGCCCCTAATCCAAACAAAGTATATATTTTTTGTTTGAAAATAATTAATTTTTAGTTAAACAATTTCGTTTTTGTAGATAAAATACCTTGTTTTTTGCTTTTTATTATTTTAATGCCGGCTTAAGTTAACATAAAGTTAACCAATTAATTCTAGGATATTATAATATGAAAAAGAATAAACTCGCCTTAGCATTAGTTCTTACTGGTATTTGTGCAGCCGGAACTGCCCATGCTGCAAACGATCGCTTCATCATTCAAGTTGATAATAATAAAAAAGGTGTTGTTAAAGCGCTTACTAAAAAACTAGGTGGTGAGATTAAAGTAGATGGTAATTGATTTATTGCCGCAAAATTTACTGGTCAAGATTTAAGTAGCTTAAAAGGCCTACTCAACAACCCACATATTAAACTCATTGAAGAAGATCATAAGCGTGTACCTATGTCATTATTTAACGATGATGTAGGCGATGCAATGCAGCAGCAAATTACGCCTTATGCCGTTTATCAATCACAGGTTGATCAAGTAACTTTTGATGCCAATGCAGGCATGAAAGTCTGTGTTATCGATTCCGGCTTAGATAGATCAAACCCTGACTTTATTTGGGGCAACATCACCGGTGATAACGACAGTGGCACCGGTAATTGGTTTGATAATGGCGGCCCACATGGTACTCACGTAGCCGGTACAATTGGTGCTGCAGACAACGTCCTTGGTGTGGTAGGTATGGCACCGGGTGTGGCAATGCACATTATTAAAGTATTTAACGAATCAGGCTGGGGTTACTCATCTGACTTGGCTCAAGCAGCAGATTTATGTTCTCAAGCAGGTGCGAACATTATTAGTATGAGCTTAGGGGGCGGCGACTCAAACAGTACAGAATCAAATGCGTTTGCTAACTTTACTAATGCAGGCGGCCTTGTTGTTGCTGCCGCGGGTAATGATGGTTGGTGCTAATGATGCCAATAATCAAATTGCTGATTTTTCACAATTCCCAAGTTGTTCATCAGGTCGTGGTAAACGTGCAACAAACGATGAAACCATTTGTGTAGAAGTAACAGCCGGTGGTGTTGATACGCTATCAACCTACCCTGCAGGTATGGCTACAGCAGCGAGTATGTCAGCCGATGGCACAGCATAAAATTCATCAGCAATGGAAAATGCAGGTCAAGTCACGGCGAGTGTCTACTTTATGGGGACCGGCGAAACAGTTGATCCAGCAGCGGCTGGTAAAGTATGTATGATTGACCGCGGCGTTGTTTCATTTTACGACAAAGTTGCTAACTGTGAAAACTCAGGCGGTTTAGGTGCGGTTATTATTAACAATGAAGCCGGCATGTTATACGAACACTAGGTGATACCAACAATACTTCAATTCCTGCTGTAGGCGCTGCATTTGAAGATCGTAGCGCATTAGTTGCTAGTACAAACGTGACAATTAATATTGGCGCAACTGATTATGGTTTTATGAGTGGAACGTCAATGGCAACGCCTGCGGTTTCAGGTATTGCTGCGCTAGTATGGTCTAACCATAGCGGCTGTACAGGCACAGAAATTCGCGATGCGTTAAAAGCAACAGCGCAAGATCAAAGGGCTGCTGGTCGTGATGATTACTTTGGCTATGGTATTGTATAAGCGGCAGACGCTGATGCTTACCTTACAGCAAACGGCTGTGCGGGTGGCGATACTGGTGGTGTTGATCCAGAGCCAGGCGTAGATGATATCTCTCTTAGCGCTTCAAGTTACAAATCAAAAGGCACTAAATTTGTTGATTTAAGTTGGAATGGCGCAGCAACAAGCCAAGTTGATATCTACCGCAATGGTAGCAAAGTCATTACCACTGCAAATAATAATGCCTACACCGACAGCATTAATACTAAAGGGGGTGGCATCTATACATATCAAGTATGTGAAGCGCTGAGCACTACGGTGTGCTCAAATAATATCACCGTTAGTTTTTAATAAATTTAGCACTTCGTTATGTTTAAAAGCATAACGGCTAGTTTTATAACAACTTAGTATCCTCAACTTAGCGGGCAATATGCCCGCTTTTTATTTTTGTATTTGCTTGATAAAATCACTCATCACTTCTTTCTCGTACTGTTTAATGATCAACCCTGACTTTTTGCTCTCATTTTTACTCGCCAGTTTTCTCATGGCCGTTGCGCCTGGGCCATCAAACGCGTTTTTAATGGCACAAACATTTGCTAACGGGCGAAAAGCAGGTATGCAAAGTGCTTTTGGCTTTGCCTTAGGTGGCGTAGTACATACATTTTTTGCGGTTGTCGGTTTAAGTGCTATTTTAAAAGCCTCTGAAACAGCCTATGCCAGCGTACAATATGCAGGTGCAGCCTATTTATGTTACTTAGGTTTTATGATGCTTAAAGGCACGTTTATGCCACCATCTTGTGAGCAAAGCGATAAACCGCATGTTACAACCAATAAAAACAAAAATGTCATGTTTCAAGCCATGATGACAGAAGTGCTTAATCCTAAGGTGGCTTTGTTTTTTATTGCTTTTATCCCACAATTTGTTGACCCTAGCTTGTCATCTGCAACCTTTCAGCTGGCATTTTTTGGGCTACTTTATCCAATCTTTGCTTTTCCGATTGACTGCACGTATATTTATTTCGGCGATAAAATAGCTCAATTTTTTAGAAATCACCCAAATAGCCAGCTTTGGATTGATAGGTTCACAGGCATTGTATTTATTGCCTTGGCTATCAATTTATTACTCTAACTAATAAGAATCAGCATGGATCAAAAAATACAATCTCTACCTGCGCAAAAAAATATAGCCTTAGTAGCACATGACGGAAAAAAAGCCGCGCTTAAGTTATGGTGCGAAAAACATAAGGCCATTCTAAGTAAACACACTTTATATGGCACAGGGACTACTGGGCATTTAATAGAGAAAACAACAGGGCTTGATGTTATTCAATTATTAAGTGGCCCTATGGGCGGCGATCAACAACTCGGGGCGAAAATAGCGGAGCATGAAATACATGTATTAGTCTTTTTTTGGGACCCTTTAGCCTCGCAACCTCATGATCCCGATGTTAAAGCTCTGCTACGTTTAGCTGCTGTGTGGAATATTCCTGTGGCGTGTAATGAAGTGAGTGCCGATATGCTACTTAGCTCACCATTAATGGATATAGAGCTTGAGCGAACATTGCCAGATTACGAAAAATACCTCGCAACCCGACAAATATCTCTATAGTAGCTTACTTATAAAGTATGCTGGCCCATTTAGTAAGGCCAGCAGTTACACTACCAAAGTGATCACCGTTCACCATTTTTATGTTGCCTAAATGCTCACTCAACGCTGCTTTAATTAATGGAGACTGTGCACTTCCTCCCGTTAAGTAAATCACATCGGGAGTGGTATTGGCATCAGTAATTGCCTGTTTAGCCAAGGTAACAATCTGACTAATGCTATCGTCAACAGCAAGCGCTAAATCAGCGACTGAAATATCTTTGCTTAATGAGTTATCTAAAAAGGCTAAATCACAATTAAAACTATTTGCGGATGTTAATGCAATTTTAGCCGCTTCAGCTTGTTGAACTAATTGGTGACCTTGCTTATTTTGCTGTAAGTGAATAAGTCGTTTGTAAAGTTCAGGGGCGCTGACATCGCGTAACTGCGCACTGAGTTCACGATAATGCTGAGCACTATAAAACTGGCTCTGTAAATTCACATCGTTAATTTTACAAGCTTGCCAAAATGGTTGATTAGGTAGCGGTAAACCTGATTTAAACGTACTGCCAAGCCCGAGTAACGGCATTAAACCATGGTAGCTCAAAGCAATATCTAAATCGTTTCCGCCAACACGTTTACCACTATGTGCTAAAAAGTCTGCATCTCGCTGGCTATTTCCTCTAAAGCTTGGCCCCATTTGTACAAATGAGCAGTCACTGGTACCACCGCCAATATCAATCACCAATACTTTTTGGTCTTGCTTTAAATCACTTTCATAATCAATCCCAGCCGCGAGTGGCTCATATAAAAACTCAACATCTTTAAAGCCTGCTCGGTTTGCTGCGCGTGTTAAAATACCCACGGCTTGTTGGTTTGACTGCTCACCACCGACCGCTTGAAAATTCACTGGGCGCCCAATAACAGTTTGGCTCAGCGTATACCCTAACGATAATTCAGCACGTTGTTTTATTTTTAAAATCATTGCTGTGGCAATATCTTCAAAAAAATTGATTTGCCCTTGCTTTAAGCCCGTTGCGCCAAAAAATGATTTAGGGGATTTTACAAAATAACCCTCTTCAGGAAATTGTACATATTCACTAATTGCCTCACGGCCAATAAATAGAGTGTCGTCGCCGGCTTGTAAGTCTAGGTCTGATTTAATTCGCGGGAGCGTATTAAGCAAGGGTTGGCGCGCGGTTTTATAGGCATGCTCATGCTCTGAGCCCTGCAAATGCTGCGCAACAAAATCAACGACTAAGGCGCTATGATGAGTGTATAAAGTTGATGGAAGATAATGTTTGCCTTGCTCTAAAGGGATAAGCTGAACACGCTCTTCGTTTAAAACACCCATAGCACAATTAGAACTACCATAATCAAAACCAACAAACATAGATCACCAAACATTACCAAAAAGGCCGCGCAATTTAGCATAATTGCTAAAAAATATATACTGAATTGGCCTAAACTCTTTATTTTTCGGGTCTTTCTCGCAAAAAGCTAGCAAAACGCGGTAAACCATTTTTAGTGTATCCGTGGTATCGATAAGTGATTGTTGAACCAATGGCTGGCGGACGCTTGCGTTCTTCATCACTAAAGCCCGTGCCAATAGAAAAGGTTACGCCTTGCTTGGTTTGCACTCGCAATGCCCCGAGCATACCTGTGTATTTACCTTTACCTGGTAAATATTCAATAACTAGCGCTTCAGCATCCAAATAAGGTTTGAGTTTTAACAATGCACTAGAGCGACCACTCGTATGCTTAGCCTCTGCTAAATGAAGCATAACGCCCTCGCCACCTTGTTTGGTGATCTCATTAAAGTAATCACTTAGTTGCTGATTGTCGCTAAATTGATATTGCTTAACCGCCTTAATATGTGAGCTATTTAACTTAGTAATGAGTGACAGGTAATTTTGATAGCGACGATGAAAAGGCGTGCTTGTATCTGGCATATCAAATACTTGATAAGTCACTGTTTGCCAGAGTAAGTCGTTGGGTATTTTTGTTCTAACAATACCACTGAGAACAGAAAATTGACCCCGCTGGGTCCATAACTCACCGTCTAACCAAACATCAGGCAAAGGGGCGGTAAACCACTTAGGAGGATTAATTGGATTACCTTGGCGGGTAACAAATTGTTTCCCCGTCCATATTGCTCTAACGCCGTCAAACTTTTCACTCACCAAATATTGGCGAATATCGTTATGCTTAGTTTCATCATAAACATCAGCGAGTTGCACCTGCGGCAATTGCGCTAATAAACTCGCACTAAAAAGCGTTAAAAAAATAAATAGCGTTGTTTTAATCATCACCATTACTGCATCCTTGCAAATTTAAATATGGCTTAAACTATAGTTGAGATTGAAGCCATTGCCAAAATTCTTCAAGGTTATGCATTTGCTGTGTTGCTTTACTGAAGTCGTGCTGCTCGGTGTGCTTATTAGCAATCGCTACAACGGCTAAGGCTGCATTATTTGCTGCTGTTACGCCAGTGAAGGTATCTTCAACAGCAATCGCATTTTTTGCAGCGACCTGCATATTTTTAAGTGCTAATAAATAGGGATCACCGGCAGGCTTTGGATTGGTTACATCGTCTTTTGTAACCACCGTATCAAATAAATCATAAAACCCTAATCCTTTTAGTATTGGCTCAGCTTCATGGCGTGCGCTGCCTGTTACTAACGCCATTTTTAAGCCTTGCTCTTTAACCGCGAATAAAATATCTGCAGCATAAGGCATTAAAGGCGGTAAATTGGTTTTAACGAATTTGCTAAACAAACGGTATTTTTCATCCGCTAAATAGCGACTACTCACAGACAAGTTATGGGTTTGTTTTATTTCCTTTGCGGCGTCAATCGTGGGGCGCCCTGAAAAGCGCTGGCAAAAATCATCTTCGTCATAACGCACACCAAAAGGCGCAAGTAATTGGCTCCAGCAGATATAATGCACACTTTCAGAATCAACTAACGTGCCATCCATATCAAATAATACCGCTTCAATAGACATACTTTCTCCTTGTTGTTTAGCTGTTTAGCTGTTTAGCTAATCAGCCTATGCTCTGAATAATAAAAAAGGTGCCTAAGCACCTTTAATTAATTTATGTTACTCGGTCAAGCCTGCTGGTGGCTCAGCATAAGCGTCTTCACCTGTGTCTACATCAACTAACTCGTAACCACGGGCTTTGCGCATCACTTTAAGTACGGGTTTTTCAAATGCGGTTTTTAAGCGCTCAGCATCATCTTTTAGCTCATCTAACGTGGTACCAAACGGCGCTGCCCCCGTTTCTGACCAGTTAGTTACTTTACCATTTAGGTTGTATTCCACTTCATGTATTTGATATTGCGCCGCTTCATCTTTGGTTGCTTCACAAAAAATTACACGATAATTCCAAAATCCAGCCATTACTTTTTCTCTTTAATAAACATATGAGCGCTACTTTAGCAGCTCTACAAAAATAAAAAAGCCTGCACTAGGCAGGCTTTTATCAAAAATTACAATTTAACGTTAAATTTTTCGATTAGAAAAAGTTAACTTTAAATTCAGCACCAATGTAACGCTCTTCGTTAACCATTGCTGTGTTGTTGTTGAAGTCAACACCACCAATTGCTTGTTGCTCGTCAAATAGGTTACGCACGAATGCCGATACTTCATATTCGTAGTCGCCTTGCGCCCATGCATAACCAGCACGTAGGCCTACTTCTGTTAGTGGCTTACCTTCAAACTCAACTGATTCATATAAGAAAAAGTCAATTTCACTACGGTACGACACATCAGCGTAAGTGAAGAATTCACCTTCAGCGAGTTCTTTAGTGTAACGAAGTGTGATGTTAGAGATCCACTCTGGAGCATGCGGTAAGCTGTTACCATCTAAAATAGCACGGTCTTCAGGACCAAATGCACCTGGTACTTGGAACGTAGGATCAGTAACAGTACATTGTGCACACACAGCAACGGCTAAATCTTTGTCTTTAAGCTCGGTTTTGTTGTAGCTTAAGTTAAACGTGGCATTTAGCTCATCCGTTAACACCCACTCAGAATCAATTTCGAAACCGTAGCCAGTTGTTTTATCAGCATTTAATAAGCGGTTAAAGTTAGCACCACCACCTACAGCCGTTAGCTGTTGGTCGTCCATGGTGTAATAAAATACCGTTGCGTTAACACGGCCTTGGCCATCTAATACATCAGATTTAATACCTGTTTCAAACGAAGTAACAGTCTCTGAATCAGCAACGGTTACTTCATCACCAAATAAGATGCGACCTTGAAGACTCGGTGCACGGAAACTGTTAGCAATGCGGCCATACCAGTTTACGTCATCATTGACTTTGTAGTTAGCCGATAAATCCCAGCTTACGTGATCATCGCTTACATTTTTTTCAATGTAAGTAGCAGCACCACCTACAGGGCTAAGCGTACGATTTGCTGAGAACTCTTTCTCATCGTCAGAGTAACGAAGGCCCGCGGTTACTTTTAAATCATCAGTAATGGTGTAATCAACTGAGCCAAACACAGCCCATGCTTTAGTGTCTTGCTGTTGGCTAACAAACCCATTTAATACGCCATTATTAGCCGTATCATAGCTAAAGTTTTCAATCGTTAATGCTTCGTCGAAGTAAAAAACACCCACCTGGTAATTTACATCGCCAGCAAAGTTGCTTGATAAACGTAACTCTTGCGTGTATTGGTCTTGGTCTGGAATACCATCAGCACTTTCTGAAGAAAAAGGAATAAAACCAGGACCCATAGCTACTGGAACATCATTGATAGAGAATCCACCGTAACCACCATCAATGTCAGCACGAGAGTAAATTTCTGCACTTTCCCAACCAGAGATTGACGTTACTGTGTGGTTAGCTAAGTCCCACTCAAGTTTAAGGCTTGCACCTTGTGATTCCACTTGTTGCGTCGCACGCGATGCGGCATCGTGGTAAACCACATCATTTTCAAAATCATCAACTAAGTCGTTAGTGCCAGGTTTGATAGTATTGGCACGAAAGGCAATTGGAGAGCCATCTAAATCACGGACATGGTAGTTAAATAATCCAGTGAAATCGTCACCTTCATATAAAAATTGAATACGTGCAGCTTGTTCAGTGTAACCACCTAAGGCATCTTTTTGTTCAAAGCCCGGTGCACGATTATCAATATAATCGTCTTTGTCTTGCCAAAGTACTGAAACACGCGTTGATAAACGGTCTGTTAATGAACCACCAACAGCACCTTCAAAATCAACTGCGCCACGGCTACCGTATGATACAGAGCCATAACCTTCAAATTCTTGACTTGGTTTAACGGTATCAAATTTAACTAGACCAGCAGGCGTATTACGGCCGAACAACGTACCTTGTGGGCCACGAAGCACTTCAACACGCGCTACGTCAAATACAGGAAAACCTTTTAAAATAGCATTTTCTTGTACAATTTCATCAACCACAAGTGACACAGGCTGTGAAGCATTCAAATCGAAATCAGTGTTACCTAAACCACGTACATAAAAGCGTGGGAATGAACGACCAAATGAAGATTCAATAGATAAACTTGGGATTTTCGCATTCATAAAACGAATATCCATACCAGCTGAGCTGTAAGCATCTAAACTGTCGCCTTGCAGGGCTGAAACAGCAACAGGTACTTCTTGAGCGTTTTCTACTCGTTTACGAGCAGTTACTTGAATAACTTCTAGTTGGTTCTTCTTAGCAGTAGTTTCTTGCTCAGCAGCTAGGGCTGAAATTGAAGTACCTGCTACGGCAGAGAACAACGTTGCATTGATAAGGGTTGCTAACGTAGATCTTTTCATTGCTTTCATGTCGGGGTTAACCTTTTTAGTGCACTCTTGTTCAACGGTTGATGTGTTGCGCAATTACATAATTACGGATTCAGTCAATTTTTCGCGACTTGCTCTATGCGGCGCGGACCTTATTACCGAGAGTACAAAAACGGCATAAATAAGGCTGACTGAATGCGCGAGATTATACCATGCTGTAATTAATTTACCGCATACTGAGCGTTAAAAATATAAACTTATTTTTAACACTTAAGCGCACTATCCCGACTTTTAGTGTACTTTTAGCAACTAAACAGCCAAAAGCGGACATATGTCCTTACAATGAATTGTTAAAAAATATAGATAAATAAAGCGGTACTTTCTAGATACTACTTTTTCACTAAAGAACGCGTCAGTGCAATTTCACCATCAATATGAATATCTCGCTGCGGGAATGCAATCACCACATCGTGTTGTTCAAACACTTCATAAATACTAAAGCGAATATCACTGCGCACTTGTCTTAAGCGAGTTTCAGATTCAGCGCACACCCAAAAAATAGCATTAAAGACCAGCGAGCTGTCGGCAAAGTCATCAAACAATACGGTTGATTGAGGCGTTGCCAATATTGCCTCATGTTCATCTAATACTTGCTGAATTAACTTTTTAACCAGTAATACATCAGAGCCATAAGCTACGCCTACGCTCACAGATGAGCGCGCATTACCGTCAATAAGCGTCCAGTTGGTTACAGTGTTTTCTAATAACTGGCTATTGGGTATTAGCATATGAACACCGTCGTTCCTGCGAATACGAGTAGAGCGAGTATTAATGGTTTCAACCACCCCTTTTGCAGTGCCAACCTCTAAAAAGTCACCAATACGGATTGGCCGCTCCCACATTAATATCCAGCCACTAATAAAGTTATTAATAATATTTTGTGCACCGAACCCTACACCAATGGCAATAGCACCCGATACAAAGGCAAATGCGGTTAGTGGAATGTTGAGCACCTCAAGGGAGGTAAAAAGTAAAATCGCAATACTTAAAATAAAATAAAAACGCGTGAATAAATGCACTGCATCTGGGCTCATTTTTCGTGCAAGTAATGACTTTTTAATTAACTTGCCAATCTGAGTCACCACAACCCACATAGTAAACAAAATTAGCGGCACTTGAATTACTTTTGCCACGGTAATGTGAATGTCGTTGTAGCTAAACAATACAAAGGCGAGAATGTGATTAATTTGTTCTAAGTTCATTGATTTTCCATGTGTAAGGTCGCACACAAACGATTATTTTTATGCGCTAATAATACCCCAAGTTTAGCATGCGGTTAGCTTAAATACGCAGCAACAAATTTAAAGCTAATTGCATAATTGCTGTATTTTTCTACTTTTTTATTTACATACCGAGTTTTTATCACCTAATTTGCGTTTAAATCCCGCTTTAAATCGATAAACTTTGTTGTATATAAGTCAAAATTTGGTAAGTTAACTGGGTTTTCGACTCGAAAAGCCTATTTCGGCTACTATTTTTTATGGAGTTATTATGCGTAAAACACTGATTGCCACTACGATTGCTAGTGCACTTTTATTATCTGCCTGTTCTTCTGAAAGCACCCAAGAAACAAAACAACAAAGCACAGCACAAGTGCAAGATATCAACGCAAGCAATGTATTATTTAAACCAAGCCCATTACAATACATGGCTCCTGAGTTTGATAAGTTTGGTACCACTGAATACGAAGCTGCATTTGATGCAGGTATTGCACAACATAATGCAGAAATTTTGGCAATTGCCAATAATCCAGAACCAGCTACTTTTGAAAATACCTTGGTAGAAATGGAACTTGCTGGTGAGTTATTAAACCGCGCATCAGCTGCATTCTACAACTTATCAGGTCTTATCTCTAACGATGAGTACCAACGCATTGATAAAAAAATGGCGCCTGTGTTCTCGGCTCACTCTGATGACATTTATTTAAATGGTGCATTGTTTAAACGTGTACAAACGGTATACGACAATAAGGATAAGTTAAGCGCTGAAGATCAACGCCTAGTCGATTTTTACTACAAACAGTTTGTAAAAGCCGGTGCAAAATTAAACGATGCTGAAAAAGCAAAAATGCGTGAAATCAACGCAGAGCTTGCAAAACTATCAACTGAGTTTTCTCAAAACGTATTAAAATCGTTTAAAGAAGATGTCATTTTAGTAACAGATAAAAGCAAATTAGCGGGTTTATCTGAAGGTGAAATTGCCGGTCTTGCAGCCGCTGCTAAAAAAGCAGGCAAAGATGGCTACATGATCACCTTAGTTAACACCACGCAACAACCTATTTTAGCAAGCCTTGAAAATCGCGAACTACGTGAGCAAATTTTTAAAGCATCAACCAATCGTGCTGCTAAAACAAATGGCCCTATCATTATTAAAGAAACTAACCTGCGCGCACAAAAAGCAGAACTGTTAGGCTTTAAAGATTGGGCTTCTTATGTAATGACTTCACGCATGGCGCAAACTACTGATAACGTGTACGGTATTTTAGATGACCTAGCGCCAAAAGCCGTTGAAAAAGCGAAAGCAGAAGCACAAGCAATTCAAAAAGTAATTAATGATTCGGGTGAAAACTTTGAACTTAAACCATGGGATTGGTCTTTCTACGCAGAAAAAGTACGCGCTGAGAAATACGACCTAGATCCAGCCTTAGTTAAGCCTTATTTTGAAATGCAGTCGGTTATCCATAACGGCTTGTTCTTCGCTATGGAAAAACTTTACGGTATTACCTTTAAAGAGCGTAAAGACCTGCCGGTTTACCACGACGATGTAATGGCATTTGAAGTATTTAACGCCGATGGCAGCGCCATTGGTTTATTTTACATGGACCCATATGCACGTGAAGGTAAGCGTGGTGGTGCATGGATGAGTGCATACGTAAGCCAAAGCGGCTTAAAAGGCACTAAACCTGTTATTTACAACGCACAAAACATTCCAAAGCCGGCTGAAGGCGAGCCAACGCTCATGACGTTTGACGAAGTATCAACTATGTTCCACGAGTTTGGTCATGCGGCACACGGTTTATTCTCTGACGTTAAATACCCAAGCCTAGCAGGTACTGCAACAGCACGTGACTTTGTTGAATTTCCATCACAAGCACACGAAGATTGGATGATTGAACCAACGGTACTTGCTAACTACGCTAAACATTACAAAACTGGAGAGCCAATTCCTCAAGCACTACTTGATAAAGTACTTGAGTCGCAAAAGTTCAACCAAGGTTTTGGTACCACTGAATATTTAGCAGCAGCACTACTGGATATGGAATGGCATTCATTTGGTTCTGATAAGAAAATAACTGACGTACAGCAGTTTGAAAGTGACGCATTAAAGGCACATGGTATTGATTACTACCCTGTTCCGCCGCGTTATAAATCAAACTACTTTAGCCATACTTTTGCAGGTGGTTACTCAGCAGGTTACTACGCTTACCTGTGGACTGAAGTATTTGCAGCCGATGCGTTTGCTCACATGGAAAACAACGGTGGCTTAACGCGCGAAAATGGCGATAAGTTCCGTAAAGAGATCCTATCAAAAGGTAATAGCCGTGACTTAATGCAAAGCTACATTGAGTTTAGAGGCCAAAAACCAACGACTGATGCATTGCTTAAGCGCCGTGGTTTAGTTGATTAATTAATATTTTTAATCAACTGATATAAAAGCCCGCTTGCGGGCTTTTATTGTTTATAGAACAATATATAACAGATAAACTGACACCCTTACTTAAGACAAGATGAGTGTTATGGGCTATTTATTTGCAGTTACCCTTCTTTGGGCGTTTTCGTTTAGTTTAATTGGTGTGTATTTAGCAGGCCAAGTTGATGCGTGGTTTAGTGTGCTAATTCGTGTGGCTTTAGCAGCGTTAGTATTTTTGCCTTTTTTAAAGAAAATCCCCACCCCGCTTGCATGTAAACTCATGCTGATAGGCGCACTGCAACTGGGGGTTATGTATGGCTTTTATTACCACTCATTTTTGTTTTTAAGTGTGCCTGAAGTGCTATTATTTACTGTAATGACCCCGCTTTACATTACGCTTTTAAACGATGCGCTAAATAAACAGTTTAATCCGCAGTTTTTTATCGTCGCGTTTATTGCCGTGTTAGGGGCTATTACCATTCGTTATGAAAACTTAGACAGTAACTTTTTAGTCGGATTATTACTGGTTCAAGGCGCTAATATTAGTTTTGCCATCGGCCAAGTAACCTACAAACGATTAATGCTTAATAAACAACTCGATGATAAAACCGTATTTGGTTGGTTTTTTATTGGCGCACTAATTGTTGCAAGCGCCTGTTACGCCTTATTTGGTGATCTTAACAAATTACCAAGTACCTCAACTCAATGGAGTATACTGATTTATTTAGGTATTGTGGCCTCTGGTTTAGGCTACTTTATGTGGAATAAAGGCACGACGCTTGTCAATGTTGGTGCGCTGGCGGTGATGAACAACTTACTTATTCCTGCCGGTATAATTGTTAATGTGCTTATTTGGAATCGAGACGCTGACCTACTTAGATTAAGCATTGGCGGGGGAGTGATGCTGGTTGCCTTAGTGGTAAACCAAATAATGACTAAATCAGCAAATTAATCACTCTGTAGTGAAATTGTCATTAATAATTAGTAAGGTAGCGTCCACTTTTATTTTTAAGGACAAATAATGAAGCGCATACCTTTTCTAACAACTTTTTTATTATTAAGCTCACTTACTGGCTGTGATGACGATGTAAAAATAGTCGAAAAAGAAGTGGTTGTTACCAACACTGACGTTGAAATTGTTGAAGTACCTACCCCGGTTATTGTTGAAGTAGCACAAGGCACTAATATTCAACTAGGTACTCGCCCAGACTACCTAGTTGACGATATGGCTAGCAGCGCACTAAAAACAAAATTAGAATCGTGCAAGGATGGTCCTTTTTATCGTACTGATTTTTCAATTGGTCACCGCGGTGCTCCAATGCAATACCCAGAACACACTAAAGAATCTTATATTGCAGCCGCTCGCATGGGAGCAGGTGTTGTCGAATGCGATGTAACCTTTACCAATGATAAAGAGCTAGTATGTCGTCATTCTCAGTGCGACTTGCACACCACCACCAATATTTTAGCCATTCCAACATTGGCTGCTAAATGTAGTGAGCCATTTACCCCAGCAAACTCTAACAGTGGCACGCCTGCTTCAGCTAAATGTTGTACCAGTGATATTAGTTTGGCAGAATTTTTAACTCTTGAGGGCAAGATGGATGGCGCAAACACCAGTGCCACCAATGTTAGCGATTACATGAAAGGTACACCCAGTTGGCGCACTGACTTATACGCCACCTCTGGTACACTCATGACCCACAAACAAAGTATTGCACTCTTTAAAGAGCTGGGAGTAAAAATGACCCCAGAGCTTAAATCCCCTCAAGTAAGTATGCCTTTTAACGGTATGACCCAAACGCAATACGCACAAAAAATGCTGGATGAATACACGCAAATGGATGTACCCGCCTCGCGAGTGTATCCGCAATCATTTAATTTAGCCGACGTAGAATATTGGATTAATACTAATCCTGAATTTGCAGCGCAGAGTGTCTATTTAGATGGGCGCGACAGCAATGCAGGGTTTGATCCAAACAACGCTGCAACATGGCAGCCATCTATGGCAGAGCTCGTAAACGACGGCGTTAAAATTATTGCGCCACCCATATGGATGCTATTAAGCATAGATAACAACAGTAATATTGTCCCCTCACAGTATGCCATTGACGCTAAAGCCGCGGGGCTTAATATCATTGCATGGAGTCTTGAGCGCTCAGGCCCTCTAAATCAAGGTGGCGGTTATTATTATCAGTCAATTAGTGATGTTATAGATAACGATGGCGATATGTTCACTGTGGTTGATGTGTTAGCGCAAGACGTAGGTGTAATGGGTATCTTTTCCGATTGGCCTGCAACCGTAAGTTACTATGCTAGTTGTAATAACATGCCTGCAAGTATTTAAACTTTAAGGCGTGTTTATTTTATCGCGCTCAGTTACCATATATTTTATATATTATTTAACTGAGCACTTTTATGATCATCCAACATCACCATGCTGACTTGCCTACCCCAACGGGGTTAATGCGCACTACGGTTTATCGCCCACACGCTCACGGGCAATTCCCAGCCATTATTTTTTACTCTGAGATTTTTCAGCAAACCGCGCCTATTGCTCGCAGCGCCGCTATTTTAGCAAGTCATGGTTTTGTGGTACTTGTGCCAGAAGTATTTCATGAGCTTAACCCTATCGGGACAGTGCTTGCTTATGATGATGCGGGTAAAGATAAAGGCAATAACGATAAATGGGCAAAACCGCTTGAATCTCACGACAGCGATACCCAAGCGTTAATCGACTTTGTGCAAACACACGATTACTGTACTGGCTCTGTGGGTGCAATGGGTGTTTGTATTGGTGGGCATTTAGCGTATAGGGCCGCATTAAACCCCGCAATAAAAGCTGCTTTTTGCTTATATGCCACTGATATTCATAGCGATACACTTCCCGCACAAAAAGGGAATAATTCATTTGAACGTATGGCCGATATACAAGGTGAAATCCACTTTATTTGGGGAAAACAAGACCCTCATGTGCCACAACAAGGTCGCGACAAAATTTATCAACAAGCGGTTAGTACGGGTATTAATTACCAATGGCAAGAAGTGAACGCGCAACATGCCTTTATGCGTGATGAAGGCGAGCGGTACGATGCAGCACTTGCTATCACCATGTATCAGCAAGCCGTTGCTTTGTTTAACCGAGTGCTTTAAGCGCTATTATTTAAGCATACCTAATGCGGTATGTTGCTTTACAAAATACGCTTTTAAATAATCAATAAACAAACGCAGTTTTTTAGAGCCCGCCGCCCCAGGCGGGAACACCCCATAAAGCTCAATGTCTTTGCTTTTATAATCATCGAGTATAATTTGCAGCAAACCCGCTTGTACTTTTGGCCATGCATCATAAAGTGGAATACGACCAATACCATGCCCCGCCTCTACAAACGCAGTGCGTGCAGCAGCGTTATTGGTGCTTAAACTACCTTGCATTGTAATATCGACCTTTTTTCCTTCTTTTTGTAAGGTCAGCGTTTTACTGCCTAATTGATAAACCACCCATTGATGCTTTGCCAACTCATCGGGTGTAGTGGGTTTACCAAAATGCGCAAAATAATCGGGCGCACCACAAATACAGGTACTCATAGTGGTGAGCTTAGTGGCTTGTAAGTTCGAATCGCGCAGTGCAACCCCTCTAATTGCAAAATCAAACCCGTGCTTAATAATATCCACCACATCATCAGTTAGCTGTAAATCTATATCAATTTTAGGGTACTGACGTTTAAAGGTATTTATTGCCGGTACAATTAACTGCATCCCTACATTTACTGGGCAACTTATTTTTAATAGCCCTTGAGGTTCACTTTTTATATTTTCTATTTGCTGATTAGCGGCATTAGCTTGCTCTGTAATAACACGGCAACGCTCATAATAGGCCATTCCGGCTTCGGTTAACGCCATAGTGCGGGTAGAACGGTTAAGTAGCGTCACTTCGAGCTGTGTTTCTAATTTTTTTAAGTGATAACTCGCTACGGCACGGGTCAGCCCTAATTGTTTTGCCGCTGCAGTTAAGCTGCCCTGCTCTACAATTTGTGCAAATACCACCATGCTTTTTAACTGTTCAAACGAGACTTTCATAGGTGCTCCAATGCGGTTTTAACTTCAACCCTCTTATTGTATCAATTATTGAATCAATTAAGTTAAATTTATCATCGTTGTTTAAAGCTCTCTTAGTGCATATAGTATTTACCAAGCAAGATTAATTAATTTAAATCATCATAAGGAATACCTTACATGGCTAAAAAAATACTAATGGTTCTTACATCACATGCAGAGCTTGGTAACACAGGCGAAAAAACTGGTTTTTGGGTAGAAGAATTTGCAGCCCCTTATTACGCATTTGTTGATGCAGGTATTGAAGTAACATTGGCTTCTCCAAACGGCGGTCAGCCACCGATTGACCCAACTAGTACACTTGATGATTTTCAAACTGAGGCAACCAAACGTTACGATGCAGACAGTGGTGCACAAACACTGATGGCAAATACCAAGGTTTTAAGCGAAGTAAACTCTTCTGATTACGACGCCGTATTTTACCCTGGTGGTCACGGCCCTTTATGGGATTTAGTCGATAACACCGATTCTGTATCGCTCATTGAAAGCTTTATTAAAGAGCAAAAACCAGTCGCTGGCGTGTGTCATGCAAGTGCGGTATTTTTAAATGTTAAAGACGCTGATGGCAATGCATTAGTCGCCGGTAAAAAAGTAACGGGCTTTACTAACAGCGAAGAAGCTGCTGTACAACTTACTGACATAGTTCCATTTTTAGTTGAAGACGAACTTATCAAAAAAGGTGGCGATTACCAAAAAACCGATGACTGGGGCGTACTTGCTCTAGAAGATGGTTTATTGATCACCGGTCAAAACCCAGCAAGCTCAGAACTTGCAGCTAAAAAGCTATTAACTAAACTAGGTTAATAGCAGCCAACAACTCAAATCAGCACAGCATTTTATGCTGTGCTTTTTTAATTGCTTTTCATTACCTTATACAATTCCTATACTGGCAACACTTTCGGTAAATTAGGATCACACTATGGCCACTAAACCAAACACGCTTTCACTTATTACCAGTACCCGTTTTGCTATTTTTAGCATTATTATTATTTGTTTTGTATTGCAGCTTATTAATAGCCTACCTGGCATTAATTTAAACGGTTTAGGTATTTATCCCAGAAGTATTCAAGGGTTGGTTGGTATTCTTTGTGCTCCCTTTTTACACGGTAGCTGGTGGCATTTTGCCAGTAATATGTTGCCATTTGCTGTATTAAGCTGGTTAGTTTGCCAGTACAGCGTACAGCGCTTTTATAGTGTATTTATATTCACCGCTTTAGTAGGTGGCTTATTAGTTTGGATGTTTGCCCGCAGTAATATTCATGTGGGTCTAAGCGGTGTCATCTATGGTTTGTGGGGCTTTATTTTATGCTATGGCATTGTAAGACGTTCATTTAAATCGATTTTTATCGCTGTTATCGTAGCATTTTTATACAGTGGCTTTATCTGGGGCGTATTACCGCAGCGTTTTCATATCTCGTTTGAGAGCCATTTTTTTGGTGCATTAAGTGGATTGTTTTTAGGTTATAAACTAGCAAAAGCAGATAAATTAAAAAATCAGCAAGCAACAACTAAAACACGCGTTTAATAAAGATAGAGGTTATTTATGAGTGAAAACAACAAATACATCCCGCCTAAAGTATGGACATGGGACAATGAAAGTGGTGGTAAATTTGCTAGTATAAATCGCCCCATTGCAGGCGCTACTCATGACAAAACATTACCGATTGGCGAACATCTATTTCAGCTTTATTCGCTGGCAACACCCAATGGCCAAAAAGTTAGTATTATGTTTGAAGAGCTTTTAGAGCTTGGCTTAACCGATGCCGAATACGATGCGTATTTAATTAATATTGGTGAAGGCGATCAGTTTGGCTCTGACTTTGTTGATATCAACCCGAACTCAAAAATACCCGCGCTGATGGATCATTCAACCATACCGCCAACACGCATATTTGAGTCAGGTGCTATTTTACAATACTTAGGCGAAAAATTTGATGCCTTTATTCCTAACGATCTCAAAGCCAAAACAGAGTGTCGTAACTGGCTATTTTGGCAAATGGGCTCAGCACCTTACTTAGGCGGTGGGTTTGGCCACTTTTACAGTTATGCACCGAGTAAAATGCAATACCCGATTGACCGCTTTACCATGGAAACTAAGCGCCAGCTTGATGTACTAAACCGCCATTTAAGTGACAATGAATACATGGCAGGCAGTGAATATTCAATTGCCGACATTGCTATTTGGCCGTGGTATGGCTCACTGGTTTTAGGTGACCTATACGACGCGGCAGAGTTTTTAGATGTTGCATCTTATACCCATGTGGTTCGTTGGGCTAAACAAGTGGCTGCACGCCCAGGCGTAAAACGAGGTCGTCGCGTTAATCGTACGTGGGGCCCGGAAGAAGAGCAAATGGCAGAGCGCCACACGGCCCAAGACTTTAAATAAAAGTCAAAACAGTTCAATAAGCCAGCTGCTTAGCTGGCTTTTTTATGTCCATTATTAAAAAAATACTGAATCATATTTCAGTTTCATATTTTATAAAAAATTAAATAATTTCCTTTTAAAACAGGAAAACACGCCAAAATGGACTAACTTTAATAAAAATTACTAACATAAAGTTTATTATGCGATCTTTGGTTTGTGTACTCCTCTTAAGTGTACTTTATATTGCAGCATTTCCTTTAAGTGCACGCAGCGAAGATCTGAAAACATTAACGCTCTACCATGACTCAGACTATTCAAACCATTACGAATCGGCCTATGCAATGAAGATGGGGGTGCTGACTGCTTTAGCAGAGATTAATAATAACGTGCAAGATTATCAGCTCACACTGATTGAAAAAGACAACCGAGGTAATGCGAATCGCAGCTTATTGCACATGCAGCAGTTTCTAAAAGACCCCAATGCACTGGTTTTTATTGGTGGATTGCACTCCCCGCCCTATATAAAAAATAGAGAGTTCATCAATAAAAACAAACTATTACTACTACTGCCTTGGGCTGCCGGAGGGTCTATTACCCGATACCCTAGCGATGATAACTGGGTATTTAGGCTCTCGGTAGATGATACAAAAGCCGGTTATAGAATGGCCCAATTTGCAACGCAAACTCTAAATTGCAAAAATCCGCTCTTACTTTTAGAAGACACGCCATGGGGAAAATCAAACAACAACACCATGCTTAAGGCCTTTGGTGATATAAAACCACAAGTAAAATGGTTTAACTGGAACACAAAAATAAATAACGCCAAATTAATGCTACATCAAATAAAAAATACACCTGCAGAGTGTATTTTATTTGTTGGAAATGCCATTGAGGGGGCTGTATTTATAAATGCGATGGCAAGTTTTGCCAAAAATGAACGCCTTCCTATTGTTAGTCATTGGGGAATAACGGGTGGGGGTATTTTTGCCAACGTTGAGCAAGCCATAAAATCAAACTTGAGCTTACATTTTATACAAAGCTGTTTTTCATTTTTAAAAACGCCGCAAACCGCTTTAACTAAAAATGTTATAGCACAAAGCTTATCCCTCAAGCCTACCCCTGTAGCACCCACTGAGTTAATTTCTCCGGCTGGATTTATTCATGCCTACGACTTAACAAAACTATTGTTACAGGGCATATCACAAATAACTTTAACCGATAATACAGAGCACAACAGAGCAAAAATTAAAAATGCGCTTGAGAACTTAACCATGCCAGTTAATGGCTTAATAAAACAATACCAACGTCCTTTTGCTGTGTGGTCAGCTAATAATATTGATGCCCACGAAGCACTTGGTTTTGACGATTTATGCATGGCAAATTATCAGCCAGATGGAAAAATACACATTATCGAAAACCCAATAGGCAATATTGAGTAATGCGAGCATTAATAAATAAAAAATTTAAGCTCTCAACAAATAATGCTTTTTATACTTTTTTAGCATTGAGCTTAATATTATCAGTGACTATTTCTTTACTGTTTGTTGGTCATCGTGCAAATACAGCTATCTATGATTTGCAAAGTAAAAGTCTTGAGATTGAATCTAAACTCACCACCAGCTACCTCACACTATTTTTAGAAACAAGAACACAAATTCTTAATGACCTTGCTCGTCAACCTATTTTATCTAACGCCATAATGGGTTCAGACACCTCAAAAGCGCTACTCCAAGATTACCTTTTTCAATATAAAATAATGGGTAGCACCGAAAAAATAACGATTATAAACGTATTAAAAGAGGTGGTTTTTAGTAACGACCCTTCGCTTAACGAGCTGAGTATAATTGAGCAACCATGGATAAATAGCTTACTTGAAGAGCAAACAGAAAAGGCGGTGATATTAAATAAGCCAACCAATACCGACCTATTCACCATTGCGGTGCCTATAAAATATAATAACTTTACTGAGGGCGTGCTTATGGTGCAATTTAATACGCCAATGACCCAGTTACTACCGACCGACTTTGACCGTGAAAGCCATGGACTGACTTTAGCAGGCCCATGGGTTTATTATTCTAATTTAAATCAAGGTGACGAGTATGTCAGTATTAACCAAAACCTCATTGGCAATACAGATATAACATTAAACTACTACATTACTGCCAATTTAATTGCTGCTAAAACTACTCGCTTCATAATCGATATTGCTATATCAATTATTGTAAGTATGGCTTTATCGTCGTTATTCCTGTTTGTATTTGGTCGGCACTTACTACTAAACCCGTTTAAGCTTTTAGAATCCTCAAGAGAAGCTATAAAGCAAAGTGAAGCGCGTTACGAACTGGCGGTTAAGGGCAGTAATGATGGTATTTGGGATTGGGATATTGTTACAAATGAAGTATATTTTTCTCCCCGTATTAGCGTATTGCTTGGCTACGACGAAAACGATAAAAACGCTTTGCCTCACTGTGCTGATGCACTTTATAAGTTACTTCACCCTGATGATATAACCAAGCATAAAAAGCAAATAGCAAATCACTTAATTAGCAACATTCCCTTTAATTACGATTATAGATTAAAGACTAAATCAGGCGCTTATCGTTATTTTACAGTAAAAGGGATGGCACTGCGCAATGAGCATAATAAAGCAATTAGAATGGCAGGCTCTGTAACTGACATTACTGAGCAAAAACGTTCTCAAAAAGCATTAAAACAAGCAAAAGAGCAAAATGATTTATTAGCGCAGGCAATCGAATCGTGTAATGTGGGTATTTCTATAGCCGATGCGAGTGTGCAAGGCTTTCCTTTAGTCTTTTTAAACTCTGAATTTGAAAAAATAACAGGCTATAGTAAAGAGGAAATGCTAGGAATAAATTGCAGCTTACTTCAAGGGCCAAACACCGATAAGAACGCAATAGATATTATTACTAATGCAATAAAAACATTAAAAACTCAACGTATAGAAATACTAAATTATAAAAAAGATGGCACGGAATTTTGGAATAGCCTACAAATCTCGCCTGTTTTTAACGAGCAGCAACAACTCACAGCTTATGTGGGAATTCAGCAAGATATCACTGAGCAAAAAGCAGCGAATCAATTATTAATTGAAGCAAAAGCTTCGGCTGAACAGGCTAACATTGCCAAAAGCGAGTTTTTAGCAGCAATGAGTCATGAAATTCGCACGCCTATGAATGGCGTATTAGGCATGCTTAATTTGATTTTAGATAGCTCATTAAATGAAAAACAACACCATCAGGTAAGCATTGCACTCAATAGTGCAAACTCCTTATTAAATATTATTAACGATATTTTAGACTTTTCAAAAGTGGATGCCGGTAAGCTTGAGCTTGAGGAGTTAGAGTTTAACCTTTGTAACATGCTCGACGATTTTATCGAAACAATAGCAATTCATGCCCACAGTAAAAATATTCCGTTAATGCTAGATATAGAGCATCTTGAATACGCTTTTGTCATTGGTGACGCCGGACGCCTCAAACAAATTTTAACAAACTTAGTAAATAATGCGCTTAAATTTACTCATAAAGGCGAAGTGCAAGTTATTGCTAAACTCACACCGATTAACAATAATCAAATGCGTTTTAACTGCCAAGTAATAGACTCTGGCATTGGTATTTCTGCAGCCCAACAAGCCAAGCTATTTAAATCATTCTCTCAAGTTGACTCTTCAACAACACGAAAATATGGAGGCACGGGCTTAGGCTTAGCGATTGTTAAAAAGTTATGCCACCTAATGGAAGGTGATATACAGGTACAATCTAAAGAAAATAAGGGCAGTAACTTTAGCTTTAATGTTGTTCTAAAACGCAGTAAAAACCCACAAAAAGTATTACCTCCTGTAGATATGTCATCGTTAAATATTTTAATTGTGTGCAGCAATCAAACTCAATCTTCTATTTTACACAAGCAGTTTACTAAATGGAGAGCAACAGCCGTAATCAGCCCATCCGCAAAGCAGGCTGTGCAAATATGTCAGCAATATATCGAAAAACAAAACCTTTGTTTTGATTTAATTATGATTGATATGCAGCTAAGTGACGGCGATGCTTTAACCTTAAGTAAAACCCTTGATAAAGAAGTAGATCTTATGGCTGCGCATGTTGTTTTAATGACCACGAGTGAGCTAAATAAACAGCGCGATTTATATCAAGCGCCTCGGTTTTCAGCCATTGTTACAAAGCCCATAATCACACAAAATCTTTTTAAGATGCTATCGACCTGCTTTAGCGATAAACAGCAAAGTAATAGCAGCCTCATTACTGAGGATTTATCTGACACTCTGCCTTTGTCGAGCGATGATATTGTGTGGGACAAAAGTATTCGTATTTTACTGGTTGAAGATAACAACATTAATCAAATCGTCGCCTCTACCACGCTTAAAAAGATAGGAATTAATAGCATTGATATTGCAGAAAATGGCCAGCACGCGCTCGAATATTTAAAACAAACAACTTCCCATAACCCGTACTCACTCATTTTAATGGATTGCCAAATGCCAGTGATGGATGGTTACCAAGCCACAACCCATATAAGAGTAAATGAAGCTGGAAGTAAAAATCCTCCAATTACTATTATTGCTATGACAGCAAACGCTATGGTGGGCGATAAAGCTAAGTGCTTACAGGTTGGAATGAACGACTATATTTCTAAGCCCATTGCGCAAGACATATTATTTAAAAAACTCCTAAAATGGTTGCCATATGAGCTTAAAAACAATGAGTAAAGTAGATATGTTAACCATATCATCTTAATATATATAAATATTTGTACTTATACAGCGGTAAAATAGTGTGAAAAAACTAACAAAAGAGCAAATTTATAAACGCTTAAATAACGAAGAAGATGCTCGCGCGTGTAAGGCCATTGACGATAACGCATGCCAAGAAGTCCCCGGTAATTTTATTACTTTACTGCTAAGCCAACTGTTTAGTAAGTTTGCTGATGCGCTACTCAACCCCAAAGTAACGCTGCCGTGGTTAATGCAAAGCTTAAACGTGCCAGCGAGTTTTATTGCTTGGCTAGTACCTATTAGAGAGTCGGGTTCACTACTGCCGCAGTTGGCCATTGCTGGCTTTATCCGCCAATTGCCTATTCGTAAATGGGTGTGGGTTATTGGCGCTATTGTGCAGTCTTTATGTATTTTGGCTATGGTTGGTATCGCGTTTACACTTGAGGGCAAGCTTGCGGGTTACGCCATTATTGGTTTATTAATTTTATTTAGCTTAGCTAGAGGGTTTAACTCGGTGGCCGCAAAAGATGTGCTTGGAAAAGTTATTCCTAAGCAACAGCGCGGTAATATTAGTGGCTTAGCTGCCAGTATTGCCGGTTTTGCCACCTTAACGTTTGGCTTGCTCATGTGGTTTTTTTCACAACAAAAAGATCAAAACACCGTCATTATAGCCTTAGCACTCGGTGCAATAATGTGGGTGATCGCGGCTTTTTTTTACAGCAAAATAAATGAATATAAAGGGGCAACCGATGGCGGTGAAAATGGCTTGCTTCATGCGTTTTCTAAACTTAAGCTGCTTTATAAAGATAAACAATTTGCCCATTTTGTTGTTACCCGTGCGCTACTTTTATGCTCAGCTCTAAGTGCCCCTTTTTATATAGTTTTAGCCAGTAAACAGTCTTTTGAATTTTCTCTGCTTGCCACTTTTATTGCCGTTTCTGGCTTTGCTAGTTTAGTCTCGGCGCCTATTTGGGGCAGGCTCAGTGATTTATCTAGCCAGCGTGTTTTAGTGCTTAGCGCTATATTAGTCACATTTAATGGCTTAGCCGTATTTGTTATTGCCACTTGGTATAGCGCACTACTGCTAAATTGGTGGGTTATGCCTATATTGTATTTTTTACTCTCAGTCGCACACCAAGGCGTGCGTTTAGGGCGAAAAACTTACCTTGTTGATATGGCTGAGGGCAATAAACGCACCGATTATGTATCGGTAAGTAACACGGTAATTGGGGTGTTATTACTACTTCTGGGTAGTATAGGTTTACTCGAGGCTTTTTTATCAACCGCTGAGCTAATTTTACTTTACAGCACCCTTGGTTTTTTAGGTGCTATAAGTGCATTCTTTTTACCACAAACCGAATAATAGGTTACCAACATTGCTTTATAACTGTGGGCGCTTTAGTGCAAATTTGTCTTTCGTGGTACTAAAATAATCGCCGCCCATTTTACCCACCGCATCTAAACGCGTTGGATCAATATATCCGTTCACTAAAACGGTGTCGTCGAGGAAAATACCCACCACATCTAACAGCATCATTTGCCCACCGCTTGGCTCATCTGAAATAGTAATCACCTCTCGCAACTTACATTCATAGCGCACTTTTGACGCAGCAGCACTTGGCACACTGACTAATTGGCTGGGGGTACGCTGTATATTTGCAGCATCAAATTCACTCACGTCACGTGGATAGTTAGCGCAGCTTTGGTTCATTTGATCAACAAGCGAATGGCTAACAATATTAACTACGCACTCTTTGGTAGCGAGTAAATTATTTAACGTATCTTTATTTGCATTATCGCGAGGGTTTACCTGCGTGACGCTTAAAACCGGCGGGTTACAACTAGCAACAGTAAAAAACGAATAAGGCGCAATATTAGCAACCCCCTCCTCACTTAACGTACTTACCCACGCAATCGGTCTTGGGCTTATACCGCCCACTAAGTAGCTATAAACAGAGTGATTGCTATTATCGGTTAAATCTAAAAACATGGTTTCTCACTTTTAATCTTAAAAAACTAAATCGGAAAATCGCTACGCTGCGTACAAGTTAAATAATTACTTCATAGCATTTTTAAATAATACATTGAATCCATGCGCATAAAAATAAACATAGTCTGGTTTAAACGTGACTTACGCCTAAGCGATCATCAGCCTTTAAAAAATGCGTTTAGTAACGGCCTGCCTACCCTCTTAATTTATAATTTCGAACCTTTACTGCTTAACGATGCGCATTACAACGAGCGGCATTGGCGCTTTGTATATCAATCTATTTGCGACTTAAACACTCAGTTGGATCGCTTTAACAGCCGCGTATATATATTTAATGAAGATATGCAAACCTTGCTTGAATCGCTTCACTCGCAGTTTGAAATCACAAACCTCTTTAGCCACCAAGAAATAGGGCTAAACAATACCTTTGAGCGTGACATAGCAATTAAAGCCTGGTGCCAACACCATCACATTAACTGGTTAGAGTCGCCAACGGGGGCTGTGATACGTGGCAAAAGAAATCGCAGTAATTGGAACGAGCGCTGGCAACAAACCATGCAAGCACCTATTGCTATACCTAATTGGAAGCAAATAAAACCACTTACCCTTACTGATTATCAAGCACCTATACTGCCGAGCGCCTACACGCAAGATAATGAACATTTTCAGCACGGGGGCCCTCGACTTGCCCGTGAAGTAATGCAAAGCTTTTTTGCTGAACGCGGTAAGAGTTATCAAAAAGGAATATCCAGCCCAAGCTTAAGCCGTACGCATTGCTCTAGGTTATCGCCCTATTTAGCGTGGGGAAATATCAGCCTGAGGCAAGTGTATCAAATGGCGATTGACGCATACCATAGCACTTCTGCTGATAAAAAAGGCTGGAAGCGCCCACTTGCCGCGTTTGTATCGCGCTTGCATTGGCATTGCCATTTTATGCAAAAGTTTGAAAGCGAATGCACCATGGAATTTAAAGCGCTAAATCCGGGTTACCATGCATTTCCGTATCGTGATGACGCCCAGGTTACTAGCGATATTGAACGCTGGGCACAGGGGCAAACTGGTATTCCTATTATTGATGCCTGCATACGCTGTTTAAAAGCCACCGGTTATATTAATTTTAGAATGCGCGCTATGCTAGTTAGCTTTGTAACGCATCATTTAAACATCAGCTGGCAACAAGCAAGTTTTCCGCTGGCTAATTACTTTTTAGACTTTGAACCGGGAATTCATTACCCACAAATTCAAATGCAAGCCTCTGTCACCGGTATTAATACTATTCGTCATTACAACCCAATAAAGCAATCGGAGGATCAAGACCCAACCGGTGCGTTTATAAAAAAATGGTGCCCTGAACTTGAAAAGCTCCCCATTGAATATTTACATCAACCTTGGGAGCAAACGCCCATGGAAGCGCTATTTAACGACTTTAAACTAGGTGAAGACTACCCTGAGCCGATGCTTGATTTAACCACCGCCTCAAAAGAAGCCCGCGAACGGCTATGGCAATACCGAGAGCGGCCCGATGTAAAACGCGCCATAGGTAAAATTCTTAAAAAACACGTAGCTCCGACTCAAAAAATCACCCGTGTAAAACGCAAAACTCGCAGTAACAGCAATAAAGAGAACACCTAATTATGGCGCACAAAAAACTTAACTTACCGCAAAAAATTTGCCCAGTATGCAATAAGCCGTTTGCGTGGCGTAAAAAGTGGCAACGAGATTGGGATAACGTTATTTATTGCTCAGAGCGGTGCAAACGCAGCAAATAGCCGCTTATAAAAACCAATACACGCATATTCGCTTTAATCTCACTTTATATCTTACATAGCTGTTATAGTGGTTAACGTTTCAACTTGTTATTCAATGCAAGTTAACACTCTACCCTCTGCCTGCTCAACATTCATTATACCTAGCACAGCTAATTAAAAGAACACCCTTTACCAAGCCTTATTTTACAGCCATGGCGTGAGCTTGCCTGTAAAACCCCTCTTTGTTTGTTAGCGATGTAGCATTATTCGTTTATAAACTCAGCATACTTTAATCAAGGATATAGCATGAGTGAATTAACTATTGGCGTAATTGGAACATCACGTAAAACATATGAAAGACGCTACCCTATTCATCCTGCGCATTTAATGCGTATACCTGAAAAACTCAGAAAAAAAATGATTTTTGAGCAAGGTTATGGCGCGGCATTTAATATGAGCGACGAAGAAATTGCAGCACTGACAGGCGGCATTGCCACCCGCAGTGATATTTTAACCCAATTAGGCACCGTCATTATTGCCAAACCAGTGCTTGCTGATTTACAAGAGCTTAAAGAAGGCGGCACAATTTGGGGCTATGTACATTGCGTACAACAACAAGCAATTACCCAAGCTGCCCTTGATAGAAAGCTTACTCTTATTGCCTTTGAAGACATGTTTGTATGGTCACCACAGGGGAATGTGGGCCGTCATACTTTTTATAAAAACAATGAAATGGCTGGTTATTGTGCGGTGTTACATGCTCTGCAACTAAAAGGCATTGATGGCCATTACGGTAATCAACGTAAAACCATTATTTTTAGTTTTGGCGCTGTTAGCCGAGGCGCTATTTATGCATTAAAAGCTCATGGTTTTAGAGATATTACAATTTGTATACAGCGCCCCGATCATCAAGTGCGTGAAGAAGTACTTGATTGTCATTATGTTAAAGTACGCCCAGGCATTGAAGGCGAAGCTCGTATGATAGTGGTTGAGCACGATGGGTCGCAGCGCCCGCTTACTGAGCTTATTAGCGAAGCTGACATTATTGTTAATGGCACCTACCAAGAAACCGCAAACCCCGTCAATTTTGTGATTGAATCTGAAGCCGATTGCTTAAAACCCAATAGCCTTATAATAGATGTAAGTTGTGATGAAGGAATGGGATTCTTTTTTGCAAAGCCAACAACATTTAAACACCCGATGTTTAGCTATAAAACCACGGATTATTACGCGGTTGATCATACCCCTAGCTACTTATGGGAAAGTGCAACGCGCTCTATTTCTGCCGCGCTCATTGTATACTTGCCAACTGTTTTAGCCGGTCCAGAGCAATGGCAAAAAGACGAAACCATTCGCCGCGCTATCAATATTGAACACGGAATAATTAAAAACAACGCTATTTTAGCGTTTCAAAACCGTGAAAGCGCCCCGCCTTATCACCTGCAAATAGCTGATATAACCTAAATTCGGGATAATAAATAATCCCAAACATAACGTGAACCTTGTTTATTCAATTATTTGGCTTCTATTTTGCAACTATCTATGTAAATAACGCTTTTTAGCTGTTTTACCGTGTAGTGTTTACAACGTATTGCAAACACTACACGGTATGACTAATTAACCTAAAAAGCCTACACCCTCAACAAGGAGAACATAATGACGATTAAAAAATCTGCAAGTTCAACATGGTCTGGTGATATTAAAAAAGGGAAAGGTTATATCTCAACGCAAAGTGGCGCATTAGATAACCAGCCGTATGGGTTTAATACCCGCTTTGAAGATAAGCCAGGCTCAAACCCTGAGGAATTAGTGGGTGCAGCACATAGTGCCTGTTTTGGTATGGCTTTATCGCTGGCACTTGGTGAAGCGGGCTTTACCGCTGAGAACATAAACACCGAAGCAGTGGTTAGTTTAGACGAAGTGGATGATGGCTTTGCCGTGACGCACATTGCCCTTGAAGTAAATGCAACCATTGCAGATATTTCAAATGAGCAATTTCAAGCATTGTGCGAACAAACCAAAAAAGGCTGCCCTATCTCAAAATTATTAAATACTGAGATTTCGCTTAACGCCACACTTAAGTAAATACCTAGTGTATTAAGCTAGGCGCAAAGCGCTTAAAGCTCATGAAAAGTAAGGTTATGCGCATGTAAAAAAGCCATAACCTTATTGCTACTTTTTCATTAATCATAGAAATAAAGGCACTGTTTAATCGCAGTGAGTTACAAAAAGGTTAAACAAAAACAGTTAAATAGATTATGTAAAATATCAATACTTTGTTAGGATTAAGGGCAGGCTTAACCACACCTTATTTTGTAGGTTAAAACAAAGGGTACGATGAATGAATGATAAATCACTAAATTGCGAAAAAGTATCTTGTAGCAATTGCGTTGATTCGAATGAACTAGATTTTGACTTTACCATGGCATTTCAGCCTATTGTAAATTGTCAAAATAATACTATTTTTGGATATGAAGCACTTGTCCGTGGTTTAAATAATGAATCGGCCTACTCTATTATTTCTCGTGTTAACGATACTAACCGCTATACGTTTGATCAGTTATGCAGAATTAAAGCGATTGCACTTGCATCAAAGCTAGGTGTAGATTCGATGCTTAGTATTAACTTTTTACCAAACGCTATCTACAAGCCAGAGCGTTGTATTCGTACCACCCTAGAAGCCGCTAAAAAGTATAACTTCCCTACAACAAATATTATGTTTGAATTTACAGAAGTCGAAAAAATAGAAGACAGCGCACATGTAAAACGTGTTGTGAGCTATTACCAAGAATTAGGCTTTAAAACAGCCACCGATGACTTTGGTTCAGGCTATTCTGGATTAAACCTATTAGCCGATTTTCAAACTGATATTATCAAGCTTGATATGGCGCTGATCAGAGATATCGACAAAGATAAAAATCGCCAGGCAATCGTAACTCACTGTTTAAACATGTTTAGCGCGCTAAATGTTACAGCTCTGGCTGAAGGCATTGAAACCGTTGAAGAATATCAGTGGTTAAAACACGCAGGTATTGAGCTAATGCAAGGTTATTTATTTGCAAAACCTGGATTTGAATGCTTGCCAGAAGTTGATTTTCAATAGCACACCGTTGCTATAAAAAAAACCGCCGTTACGGCGGTTTTTTCGTATTAGATATAGGTTATATATCCAAAATTACATATTCCCCAGCTCTATCATCATTGCGGTGTACATACGTAAATTAAGTGCTAATTGCTCAAGGGTAATAAACTCATGTTCTGAGTGCCCGGTGTAGCGTTTGCCCGGCATAGATGGGCCAAACGACACGGCATTATCAAATAGCTTGGCATTTGTACCGCCCCCTATTGAAACAAAATCAGCGTTTTTATCACCCGTATAATGCTTAAAAATATCAAGTAGCTTTTGCGCATGGGGTGCGCTATCTAAAAGCATGGGCGTACCAATGGTGGTTTTAATGTTAGCTAACGTAACCTGATTAACCGTTTGCCAATTAGCAAGCGCAGTATCAATTTGTTGTTTAAGTAACGTCTCATCTTTACCAACCGGACGGCGAGCATTGACCGCTAAAGTAAGCGCATTACCCTCACGTTCAATAACCGTAGGCGCTACGGTCATTGGCCCCATAAAGTCATGTTCATAAGCAATTTCGCCAAACTGTTTACCGTGAATATCTAAACCAATAAGCTGATTAACAAAATCAATGAGCTGGCCATCACTATTGTTTTCAAGCTCAACGTTTTTAAATATTTCAGCTAAATAAGCAATGGCGTTAACGCCTGATTCCGGTTCAGATGAGTGAGCCGACATGCCTTTAACACTTATGGCCAGCGCGTTATTTTGCTCTGTAAAATTAAATTCAACTTGCTTAAGTGTGTTAGCTTTTGCTTTTAATTGATTAATTAATGTTTCGTTGGCGTTATGTAGTAATAGGCTGGCATCTTCAGGGATTTGACTGGCAAATGCGCCGCCGGTTACATCACTGACATACACACCTGTTTGTGGTGATGTTGCATCAAATGTTGGCGCAATTAAGCTCCAGCCTTTTTCAGCAACCACTACAGGGTATGAGGCATCAATGGTTACCGCATACTTTGGTTGCTGATAAGTTTTCATAAACTCAGTTAACGGCCCCCAGTCAGACTCCTCCGCTAGGTAAATCATTAATTCAATACGATTATCAAGCGCTATGCCTTTATCTTTTATCGCCTTCATGGCGTACATTGCAGTCGCAATAGCGCCTTTGTCGTCTTCGGTACCACGGCCAACCAACTTACCCACCTCTGAGGTGTCAATAATAAATGGGCTTTGCTTCCATTTGCTGGCATTAGCAGGTTGTACATCGCCATGAGTTACTATGGTTACCTTTTCAGTTTGTTGCCCCATACCAATAAGTACGGTGTAACCTAAATCTTGATAATCAAAACCAAGCTCAGCCGCTTTCATTTTTAGTAACGCTTTAAAGCCAATAAAGTCGGGATTTTGTGGTGCGCAAACATCACTTTTATTGACCGTTGGAAAAGACACCAAATTTGTTAGTGTATGTACTTGCGCACTTTGGTAGGTATTTACAGCGTAATCAGCCACGCTGTCATTAATTTTATTTAATTGTGCATGAGTATTAAAGGCCAATAAAGCGATACTAGCTAAAGCTAACTTTTTCAAAACAAATCCCATTTAATTAACAACTAAGAACCATAATTATAACGCCCTTGTTTAATAACAAACAACGCTTTGCGACAGAGCGTAAAACCGCCACTATATTTATCTAACAGCTTTACTAAAGATGCCTGTATAATGCGCACCTTAAAATTACGGGGTTAATCATGAATCGCAGAAAAAAGATCATTACAAAGTTTAATAACAAAGATAAGCGCGCAAATGCAAAATTACATAAAAGTAATAAACCTGCTTATGTGTCTAAAGCTGAACGTGAAAAATTAGCATTACTGGCTCAAGAACAGCAAATAGAGTCTATAAACGATGAAACATGTTTATAAATCAATAAAAACAAAAGCCTGGAACAAAAGTGAAATAAAAGTTAATAAATAGTTGCAAACTAAACACCTAACTGTAATATTGAACATTCAGCAATAATGCTGAAACACACCAATAATCACTTAGGAGGCATAAATGAACAAACTATTTATTATCACTCCTAGTGCTCCTCAAGAATGTTCTGTCAACTATCATTTAAGTGAATGGTTCGACGAATAAAAAAACCTGAATAATTTAAAAGCAATAATGCCTCGCAGTAGGAAGGCTTCTATGTAATTAAAATTCAGGTAACAATAATGAAAAGAAAACTCTCAATTCTTAATGGATCACTAGCCGCATGCATGTTTTTTTCGTTTGCAAGTAATGCTTGTTTAATAAACGAAGTTGAATCAAACGACACTGAAAGCAATGCAAATTCCCCACTTTGTAGTAATACCGCCGTTGCAGGCTCGTTGAGTCGAAATGATACTGATTGGTTTAGATTCGAACTAACGCAAACCGGACCTATTGAAGTTAATCTTGATCATCATACTCGTGATGACTTTGACTGGGCATTATATCAAGAAACGGGTTCGGCCCTAGCCGAAGGAGCGACCAGTAATGTACCAGAAACAGGCAGTTATAACGCGCAATCAACGGGTACTTATTATGTAAAAGTAACGCGTTACTCGGGTACAGGTTGGTACGATCTAACAGTCAATTTTGGTGAAGGTAGTAACACCGGTGGCGGAAGTGGTAACGGTGATTGTGGCTATAGTTCTCGCCCTGCAAAACCAGGTTCATTACAAGCATATTTACAAGGTGGCAGTGCTGATTCATGTAGCACATTAACAGCTGATCAAGGTGCTGTATTACTTATGGGTGGTGGCAGCGATGTTGATCAAGCATTTAGTAATCGCGTTGCCAACCATGTTGGCAGCGGTGCCGATGTTGTTGTGCTTAGAACCTCAGGTACTGACGCCTACAACGATTATTTACTGAACTTAATTAATGCCGACTCAGTAGAAACACTGATCATTGATACTCGCAACAAAGCAAATGATGACTATGTTGACTGGGCTATCCGCAGTGCCGAATTTGTATGGATTGCAGGCGGTGACCAATCTGATTACCTTAATCAATGGCAAGGTACAAAAGTACAAACCGCTGTGCAACACGTTTTTGATAAGGGCGGTGTCGTTGGCGGAACGTCTGCAGGCATGGCATTAATGGCAAACAGCGTGTACGACCCGGATGGTGTTGCTGGTGCAGTATCCGATGAAGTAGTCACTGACTTTTGCCATGAGACACTTAACTTCAGCAGTCGCTTTATTGATGTGCCTGTTTTAGACAATAGCTTAACCGATACGCACTTCCAAGAACGAGACAGAATGGGGCGCGCCATCGTGTCTTTAGGCCATCACAGCAATCAGTACTTTTCTATTGCAGCCAGTGAGGCAACCTCACTGTTCATCGAGGCCTCTGGTACAGGTGTTGTTGACGGCAGCAATGAAGTTTACATCTTCAAAGAAACCGCTAATACGCAAAGAGTGACATTGCAATGTGGCAGTGCTGTTAACTATCAAAATATTAATAGAGTAAAGCTACTACCTGGTGATAATTACAATGTGGTTAGCCACACTCATAATGGTATGCAACTAGACGTGAGCATTAATGGTAATAACAACAACTTCTACTCCCCTATCAATCCTTATTAATCCCCCCAGTTAAGAGCCCTTTGGGCTCTTTTTTAACTGTCGCAAAAATAATAATTAAATAAACAAAAACCTGATAATTACCTATTCGTTTTATATTCAAGCCACTTTGAAGCCAAAGGGTTAAAATAATGCGTATAACGGATCGCTACATAGCCAACCACAGCGCTTGCTACTAGCAATTCAAATACCGCTAAATGGTGTATTTGATTTATAAACTGCATATCAATATTCATCGTTTGCATCCAATCTGCAAGTTTAAATAACGCCGTAGCACCAATAACCATGGGAAAGGTAAATGCAGCAAACCCTGGGCAAAATGTGCGGCGCAGTAATTTAAAAAAGGCAGTGTAAATAATGAGTGTCATTAGTATGGCAATACCAAATAACCCCCCAATAATCACTGGTGACGGTTGGGTCACCACAGTGAAATACCCCGCTAACGATAAACTTGCTGGCGCCGCTAAAATAGCCAGTGTAGGCTGTGCAGCATCAGGAATTTGCTCAGCAAATATTATCCGATAAATCATTATCGGCAGCATAACTGCGTACATTAACATGCCAAAATAAAGTGCCCCTTGCGCTAAAAATAGCAGTGCAGGATTACCCGAGAACGCGACATCGGCAACAATAATCCCCACCGGTGGTACAAACCAACTTGGCACCATGTGTTCAATTTTAAACTCACGAACACGATGAATAATAAAGCTCAGTAAAAATCCCAAATGCAATAAAAATGCGCCTACCCAAAGCACATCCCCTGCTAATGGATTAACGTGCTCTAACGAATTAGATACCACCAACGTTGCCATAGCAAAAGTAGGCACCACACTGCCTACAACAGGGTGCGCTAAGTCGGCTTTTAGTAATTGCGGGTGCAGTAAAAATTTTAAGCCAAGTATTAACAATAATACGCTTGCAATTGCCGCCCCAGTGTATTGCGCTGCGCCATTTACATTGAACATATTTTCCCAAGCCCAACCAAGGCTGGCTATGCCTAATGCTAATCCGCCCATTGGGGTGGGTGCGGTTATTACTTTGGCTTTTATATAATTAAACATGTTTATACTCCACTCTCACTGTTTATCTTATAAAGAAGTTTAACCTTGCATTTTGTTTAGTTAAATCTAATTATATAGAACACACGTTCAGAAAAACTAAACACCAAGCTCATGAATATTTCTCTTAAACAACTTAAAGTGTTTGTAGGTATTACCCAGCATACAACGCTTAGCGCAGCCTCAGAGCGACTTTACTTGTCTAAAGCGGCACTCAGTATGGCGCTTAGCGAGCTTGAAAAGCAGTTAGGTCACCCATTGTTTGATCGGGTAAATCATCGCTTAATTTTAAATCAAGAAGGGCAAAAATTACTGCCCTTGGCAGATGAATTACTGCACAGAGCAAATGATATTAATACGCTTTTTTCGTCCCACGCAAAAGCCAGCGGCACGTTAAAAATAGGTGCCAGCGATACCATTGGTAATCATGTGTTACCCTCTATACTCAGTGGATTTCGCCAACAACAGCAGCATTATTCTCAGCAGGTTTTTATTTCAAATTCTGAGCTTATTTGTCAAAAACTGCGCGACTTTGAACTCGACATTGCATTAATAGAAGGCCATGCCCAGCAAAGTGACTTAGTCTCAACCGTGTTTAGTCAAGACACCATGTGCATAATTACGCCGCCATCCCACCCTTTAGCTAAAAAACCACAGCTTAGTTTTAATGACTTAGCAAACAGTCAATGGGTATTAAGAGAGACCGGCTCTGGCTCACGCTCATTCTTTTTACAAAACCTTGCTACGCATATCGATAATTGGAGCCAAAGCTTTGAGCTCAATACCACAGAGGCATTGATCAACAGCGTTGCAGAAGGGTTAGGACTGGGATGTTTATCGTCACTCGCGGCACAGTACGCTTTAAACGATGGCCGCGTTACGCAGCTTAACTTAAACCACTCCATGCAAAGACAGTTTTGGTTAGTGATGCATAAAGACAAATACAAAAATCCGCTGCTAACGCAGTTTATAGATTTTTGTCACAAGCAGAATTAAAAAATTAATAGTCATTAACTGTCAGATTCGATTAACCAAAAATCGAATCTGACAGCTCACACTAACTTACTCTCTCATCTTAAAACGCGTAACTCATAGCCAAATTAATAGAACGACCCTGTCCTGCTAATTGATTGAACCCCTGCGTTGAATCTTGTTTAAACTCAGCAATGCTTACGCCGCCCAGTGGTAATTCATAATACTCATCAAGCAGGTTGGTAATATCAACACTCACAGTCAATGCATCCCAACTGGCTTTTGAGCTTAAATTAAGTAAATGATACTGCTCGGTTTGGTTTTCTAGGCGGTTGCTATCTACGCGGGTTTTACTATCGACCCACTGCCACGTGAGTGCGTTTTCAAAGCGGCCTATTTGCTGGTTAATCGCAAAGTAGGTTTGCAGTGGCTTAATTTGATAAAGCGGCTGATTGGTATCGTCGCGCTTACCACGGGTATTGGTAATGTTAGCTTTTAACGACCAATTACCATACTGCTTAGACTCGTGCAGAATAGCAACCGCATCTAGCTTTACTCCATAAAGCGTGGCATCTACGTTATTAAACATAAGTACATTACGAGTATTGGCAGCAAGCGCTGTGCGGTTAAAGCTTCTTACTCTGTTGACGTCAATATAATCATTTACATCGCTCACCCACGCATTAGCACTGATACGCCAGCTGTCGTCTTTAGCCATACGGGTATACGTAGTGCTAAGCGTATGTGCGGTTTCAGGTTTAAGGGCAATGTTACCAATATAGCCATTACCATCGCCGTACCAACCTATCATGGTGGTGGCCATATTGCCCACACCCCAACTGTAACGTTCGTATAAATTAGGTGCGCGATTTTTACGAGCTAAACCAATTTGTAATTCGTCATTATTGCTTAGTTGATAGTTAATCAGCACGTTTGCATCGACTAGGTTGTCTGTTTGTTTTTTGTTCTGACCATTAAACTCTTTAGCGGCCATTGCATCGCTTGGCATCGCCATGGCCATCGCACTCATAGCGGCCATACCTGCGTTGTATGCTTGTACATCGTCGGTATTGGTTATTACATTTTCAAATCGAACGCCTGCATTTAACCACCAGCGAGTATTTAGTTGGCTTTCATATTCAGCAAGCAGGGCAATACGCTGACGCCGGCCGTTATTAATATTGTTGTAGTCATTTGGCCCCATCATCATTGAGCCTTCAACCGCAGGCCACCAATCATCAATATTCATATAATGGTACTCTTGGGCGAGTAATAACTGGCTGTTGTTATCAAGCGCTAATCGCCATTTTAACTGAGTGCTTATATCTTCGGCGTCGGTTTTCATTGGCATTTTTCCGGTTTTTTCTGCGCTGAAAAAGCCCATTTCATGCTTTACGCTATGCCAATTTAACTGCGCTTCAAGCTCACTGTTTGTAAAAGCACGCTTATACTGGGCAACAGCGCCATAGCTGGTGTTATCTGTCATATCCATATATTGGTTAGCAAAGCCTTGATAGGGTATTTTTTGATGGCTTAGCTTAACAACTAATTGTTGCTTATCATCGCGCATGGCAGCACTTAAACTATGGTTTTGCGCGCGGTACAGGGTATCGAGCACTAAATCGCCGTTACCATCTTCATAACTGTTAGCATCGCTAAACGCACCTTGATAATTAAAACTGAATACGTCGCTGGCAATGCGCATGCCCGCGCCTACCTTTTTGGCGTTATCTAGCGTATTGTATTGGGCTGATACGTAGCCAGAGTGCCAGCCAAGTTGCTTGCTTTCACTGTACTGAGGTGAAATAGAATTAACCGCGATCACCCCTGCAATATTATCGCCTCCCGCGCTTACCGGAGAAATACCTGCAACCACTTTGTAGCTACTAATTTGATTGGCTGAAATATACGACAGTGGCGGGTTCATTTGATTGGCACAGGCGGCGGTGATTTGCGCTCCATCGACCAGTACCGCCACTCTATCGCCCATTAAACCATTTAAAACAGGTAAGTTAGCCATGCCACCGGCGGCTGAAAAGTCCACACCTAAATCAGTTAATAACGATTCAGATGAACCTAACGATAGGTGTTTGTTTTGTGCTTGACCGTGTACTTCAATCACTTCAATTGAGGCGTCATCTGCAAAGGCAACAGGCGATAGTACGCCACTTATAACAAGTGCCAAAGGCGATACTAAATAGGAGGTTAGGGGATTTTTTTTATCAGTCATTATTGATTTACCACAAAAATTTTGTGGGTAAATTATACGTGCTGCGGCAAGTTAAAAAGCGCGACATATTGTCGCACTTTGTTAATTTTTAACCCTGTTCGTCATCAAAAATGTCTTCTATTTTAAGTTTAAACAACCTAGCGGCCTTAAAAGCCAGTGGCAAGCTGGGATCGAACTTGCCCTTTTCAATGGCATTAATCGTTTGGCGCGATACATCCAACAGCTCGGCCAACTTTGCTTGAGTGAAATTATGCTCGGCTCTTAACACTTTTAATCTATTTTTCATTCATCACCTGCGCAATAGTGTTTATTAAGCACATACACACTAATTAAATACACCGCCCCCATTAAAAACATTAAGTCGGGTATTTGCGCTTTAAAATCAATTAAACCACTCAATTGTAAATTGGTGTATGCCAGCCCGCCTACTAACACTGCACCTAAGGTAAACCCCATGGCACTGAGATGTATTTTTTGCATTAATTCATCCATGCCTTGCAAATAGCGCTTGTTGGCTAAAATCATCCCTACGCCAGCAGCCAAATTTATAATAATAAAAAAGCCACTAATTAGCGCTGAACGATCCCAGATTAAAGTGGGGCCAAAGCTGCAAATAGCTAAAGTAAAAAGCCATATTAAGGTCCATTTAGCTAGGTAACTGGTATTTTTAATTTGGCGTTGTTTTAAATTTAATTCTGCTTTCATTGCCTTTATCCTGTTTTTAAAAGTAATGCTTACTTTACAAATATCATTCATACCTTACAAAAAGTCAAGTTAACATTACATTTTAAATTTAACACTGCTTATTTTTGATTGCGTTAATACTTTGCTGAACTTACTTAACCATCCTTTGGTTGGCTTAAGTTAAATTTTATTCATCTTAAATTATGGTTTAGTCCATGACGAAAGAGAGCTTTTAATTTAAAATGCACGCCTCTTTACTCCTCATTTCCACATTCAACTAAATAAGCGTGTGTGCTTTATTTTTAAACGCACTGGCATTTAGTTTGTTATTAAATTTTATTTATTATCTTCAAGGATTTTATATGGCCGTTGATACTACATCGCCGTCGGGTCAGCCCAATAGAACCGCTATTTTAATTGTGCTGGCGTTGGGTACTTTTATTTTGGGGTTATCTGAATTTTCTATGATGCCTATGTTGCCATTAATTAGTGAGGCATTTGGCAGTACCCCGTCACAAAGTGGTTATGCTATTAGTGCTTATGCTCTTGGGGTGGTGGTTGGCGCACCCATTTTAATGTTGGCAACGGCAAATATGCGAAAACGACGAGCGCTATTATTATTTTTAAGCTTAATGTGTATTTCAAACAGTTTAAGTGCATTAGCGACCTCGTTAGAACAACTGGTGCTGTTTAGGTTTTTAAGTGGCCTTCCCCATGGCGCTTATTTTGGTGCCGCGTTATTACTGGCCTCTGATATAGCACCGCAAGGAAAACGCGCTAGCTTTATGTCAAAAGTGTTTATGGGCTTAACCATAGCCACTATCGTTGGTGTGCCGGTGGTGACATTGGTTGGGCAAAATCTTAGTTGGCGTTATTGCCTCGCTGCGGCTGGGGTGTTGGCGTTTATTGCCTTTATTTTTGTGTATAACGTGGTGCCTAATGTTAAAAACACCCATACATCTAACTTACTCAACGAATTAGGGGTGCTAAAAAACAAACTGGTTTGGTCAATATTAGGGATTGTTATTATTGGCTTTGGTGGCGTATTTTGTATTTATACCTATGTAGCCGATACGATCTTAGAGGTCACTCAGAGCGCGCCCTATACAATTTCAATTGCTATGGTGATGTTTGGTATTGGCTCTACGCTCGGTAACTACGTACTTGGTAAAGCTGCCGATAAATCAGCGATAAAAACCACCGGATTTACGCTTGCCTCTACCATTGTTTTTGCATTTGCATATGTCAGTGCCAGCTATAATATTTATCTGCTGTATGCGGTTATATTTTTTATTGGCTGCAGCTTAGGGCTATCAACCTTAGTGCAAACGCTGTTAATGGATGTATCACCTGACGGCCACGCCATGATTGGGGCATTAGTGCAGTGTGCGTTTAATATTGCAAATGCTATTGGCCCTTGGGTTGGCGGCATTGCTATTGCAAAAGGGGCAGCGCCAAATCAAACAGGCTATGTTGCTGCGGCTTTATTTTTAGGTGGGCTGTTAATGTGGCTGCTTAGTTATATACAAATTAGCGGCAACAAAACTAAACAGGCACAGCCTTGTTAATAAAAACAAAAAGAGCCGCTAAGCGGCTCTTTTTACATTTTACTCTTTAGCGTATTAAACGCTAATAGATGACATATCAATAACAAAACGGTATCGCACATCAGAGCGTTCCATACGCTCATAAGCGGTGTTAATTTCGTCTATGTTGATCATTTCACACTCTGGCAGTACGTTGTGCTCACCACAAAAATCAAGCATTTGCTGTGTTTCTGCAATGCCGCCAATTAACGAACCAGCCACACGACGACGACCCATTAAAAGAGGAACTGTGTTTAGCTCATCTACTGGGCCTACTTGGCCAACAATAACCAAGGTACCATCGATATCAAGTAGTGGTGTGTAAATTGATAAGTCATGCTTTACAGGCACGGTATCAATAATGACATCAAACGCTGACTGCGCATTTTTCATTTCATCATCATTGTTTGATACTAAATAATGCTGTGCGCCGAGCTTAATTGCATCTTCTTTTTTAGACTCAGTACGACCAATAACAGTAACGGTTGCACCCATTGCTACTGCATTTTTAACCGCCATATGACCTAATCCACCAAGACCTACCACTGCAACACGGCTACCTGTTTTTACACCCCATTTATGTAATGGTGAATAAGTAGTAATACCGGCGCAAAGTAACGGCGCCACGCGCGATAATTCTAAGTTTTCAGGCACTGATAATACAAACTCTTCGCGTACTACAACGTGTTTAGAGTAACCACCTTGAGTCATTTCGCCGTTAACTCTATCGGTCCCGCTGTAAGTACCGACCATGCCTTCACGACAAAATTGCTCTTCGTGATTATCACATTGGTCACAGCTTTGGCAGGAGTCAACCATACACCCTACGGCAACGGTATCGCCTTGTTTGTATTTTTTTACATCACTACCGACTGATATTACTTTACCTACAATTTCGTGCCCAGGAACTAATGGGTAATTACTACCCCCCCAGTCGTTACGCACTGCGTGTAAGTCTGAATGGCACACACCACAATATAAAATTTCTATTGCTACATCGTTATTTCGTAAATCGCGGCGCTCAAAAGAAAACTCTGTAAGCTCAGAACCTTGGCTTTTTGCTGCATATCCGACTGTTTTCATAATAACTCCATAGTTTATTAAAAATCATCCACAGTATGCATTGTCAGCTATGAACATAAGCTGATCATGTGCAACTGCAAATAGCCCCATAAAGTGCAGGGCTGTTTATTAGTATTCAATTATTCCACAACAACGGCATTTAACTCGTCAATCAGTGTTTTAATACGCTGTGCATTTTTACCTAAATCACTTTTACCAATGCGTGATTTACTACGTATGTCGACCACACGCTTACTGCCTTTATCGTTAATACGAACCACAACATCGTCTTTAAAGCCAAACCAGGTCGTGGTGTCTGTTGCTTCAACAATGCCATTATTAACATCACTATTAACCAGTTCCCAGCCTAAGTTTTCCATGGCTTTAGTAATTGCTGCCACCAGCTCTGTTTGGGTTTGGTTGTACTCGAGCGGTTTTAGTTCTGGGTACGCTTCACGTTGCTGCGCTGCCGTTTCTTCACCCGCGTAAGCAACAGGGTTAGGTGCATCAGCACGCAAAGGCACAACCGCAACAAACTTAGGTGGGTTAATTAAATCGGTAGAAATATCATGAATTGGCGGAACACTTTTTGCTGTATTCATCATGTTAATCGGCATTGCAATCGCAACAGCTGCAAAAATAACCGTGACCACTGCACTGGTTAGGCTCACTGTTTTACGCATGAATAGCACTTGAACTAATAATAAGGCTAATGCTGCCCCACCAACATAAACGCCTAATCTAAAACCAGCAAAGGCAGTACCTAGTTCAACAATATTAAATTTATAAAGAGGTCCCGGTAGTACCACCATTAAAAAAGCGATAAGCCCAACTAAGGTCACTAAATGTTTCATTGCCTACTCCGTTATTGTTATATGGTTATTGTTTTTTAAACAGCTTTATACTGTTAACACTCCAATTTAGATTACTATGACCGATAAGTATCTATAAAGTCATAATTTATTGCCCTTTTAAAGTAGATAACTTGACTCCTTGGTAAAAATCAACAAACTACGGGGGTAAAATTATCAGGGTATTATTATTTATGAAAACAGAGATTAGTTACCGGTTTGAGTCATCACAAGTAGCCAACCGCTTTTTACACGAATTAAAAGATTGGCCAGTCAATGACGTAAAAACACGTCTTTTTAATGGCGGCGACAGCGTTAAAGTAAGCTACGAATATGATGAAAGCGGATTTGATTATACCGTTGCCGAACTTGATGATTTAGCCGAGCAACACGGCGGACAAGAAGTATCGAGTTAAGATACTTATACCTTCGCTCAATAACCACAACACACTTTGTAGCCATGCCTACATTGTAAACTTTAAGCTTACAAAGTTATGTAGCAATAGGTATTACACAACGTATTAAAGACCCCATACCTACTTCACTTTCAACCTCTATAGTGCCATTGTGCTCTTTAAGTACATTGTAAACTATAGCCATTCCCATACCAGTGCCTTGGCCTACGGGTTTAGTGGTAAAGAAGGGATCGAACATTTGTTTAAGTGTATCAGCGTCCATTCCACAGCCGTTATCTGCTACCTCTATGTAAATATTGTTTTCATTGGCAAACAGCTTAACTCTTATTTTTCCTTGCTGATCGCGCAAATCGTCGCAGGCGTGTTTGGCATTAATTAATAAGTTTACAAACAGTTGTTTCATCGATGATATATTACACCGTGTTAGAGGTAACTTTTCAATGTGTAACTCTATAGCACACGTCCCTAGCTGGTTGTCGAGTAGTTTTAGTGTGCCATTGAGTGATTCTGTAATATCTGCCATTGCAGTTACGTTGTCTTTTAGGCTTGCAAAGTCGACAAGGTTACTAACAATATGAGCGATACGCTCTAATCCCTCTTGGGTATCATCAACTAAGTCATCAATATCGTCCACAATAAAGCTTAAATCGTTCTCTTGATTGAGCTGAACTAAAATAGACTCCAACTGCGATACTGAAATCGATTTATCTACAAATTTTTGAGCCGCCGTCATTAACGAAACCAGCACGGGCTTTATAAATTTTATACTTTCTACATTACTGGTTATATAAGCAAGCGGGTTATTTATTTCGTGGGCCATCCCAGCAGAGAGTGTCCCTAGCGTGGCCATTTTTTCACTTTGCATTAAGGTTATTTGTTGGTTTTTGACCGTTTCGAGCTTTTCTTCCAGCTCTTGATTAACAATAAACAATGCCCGTGTTTTGTCTTCTAGTAGGGTTTCTAATTGATCTCTGGCTGATTTTTCGCGCAAATACGCTTTTTTATAATTGTAGTCGTCTTCAGCCATGGGGAGTCTCATATTTTATTTCAATTAAACACGAATCAAACCCATCATGCATGCACTGAGCATGATTAAGTTTAGCATCAACCCCATAATGAGCCGCAGCACCAAAAATAAGCCCTTCGGCGCACATACAAAGCTGTCGCTTAGAGTTGTAACGCATTAAAATAAACCCGTCTTCAATAATTTGGGCGTCAATTTCAGGTAAATTAGGCTCATGATAAAGCTTAGCTACTTCAACATGAATTACTTTATCAATACTAATAATGAGATCAGCAAAACAATTAAAGTTAGCAACAATGCCTGGATGACGTGCCTTTAAGTGAGAAAATAAATACTCTCCAAAGGCCTTTAATACCTCTGGCATAGACATAGAAAGTGCAGTTGCTACATCTTGTGCCAAACCAACTATTTCTTCATCTGGATAACTTTCTGCAGAAATATAAACACGACCCTCCGGTGCATTCTTTTCAAGCAAGTCGTCCCATGCTGCCATGCCACATTTTTCAATAACCAGTGCCTCAAGCCCTCTAAAGATAACGCCTTTCATGCATGTTCCCTCTATTATCACTTTTAGATTGTTAGCTGCATCTTCAATTAGTTACAAACGCTTGCTACCTTACTGCTCATATGTACACTAGGGTAATAAGTCTTACCCAGTAAAATATCAGCATTAAAGTAATAATAGTTTAGTCGCTTGTAAAACGCCCAAAAATGTTCGTTATTTGTATGGTCAACATTTAACATTAAGTGACATTAAGGAAGCGTGATCACATTCTGCTTTTTACTCTATTGGTGGCAAGGCTATTGGCAGGATCGTCTGGCCAAAAGTGCTTGGGGTAGCGCCCTTTCATCTCTTTTTGTACCTCGCGGTAACTACTATTCCAAAAATGTGCTAAGTCTTGGGTTAACTGTAGTGAACGCTTGCCTGGCGATAACAACTCCATTAGCAATGCTAATTTACCGTTAGCTAGCATAGGTGTACTGGTTAAACCATATACCTCTTGCATGCGCACACTAAGCTTGGCAGGTCCATCAAGTTGGTATTCAATTTTTATGTTAGAGCCACTTGGTACTGTTAGTCGCAGTGGGAGTAAAGATTTTAGCTCGCTTTGCTGTTGCCAATTAAAACAGTTTTGTAGTGCCTCAAAATAATTAAACTTTTTAAGTTGCTCAAGGGTTTTAATATCTTCAAGGTATACTCCTAACCAATCACCTGCTGTTTCAATGAGCTGCTGCTGATTAATAACAGGAAACTGTTCTGGCATCAATTTGCTGGCTAGGCACATTCTAATAAGTAACTGCTCACTTTCTTTTTGCTCGTAAAACAGTGAAAAGCCCTGCTTGGCAAACACACTAAGCCATGCCTTGGCACGCTCTGTTTTATCAAGCTTATGTTTACTTGGTTGGCTGCTAAGGGTAATTTCTCCAAGTTTTACTTCATCTTGATGAATAAACCTAGCAGCTTTTTCATCAAACTCGCAGCGGGTCAACTCAGTGAATAAATGCGGTAAATACTCTTTAAGCGCTACTGGATTTAGCGCCGTGGCCGCAAAAACTCGCCCGCCTTTGTGTCCGCCCATACTGGCAATAGCTATATATTCGTCATTATGCCAGTAGTCAGGGTTTAGCTCGGCGCCTGCGCCATTAGCAAGTAAGTAGCCATTACCGCGTTTTTTAGCGATCCGATCTGGATAGCCAAGCGACACTAATAAGCTTAAATGATCGGTGTTTAAGTCTGTTTTGCTGTCGGTAAATTTTAAGCGTTTTAACCAATAATTTAATTGTTGCTTATACACAGGATGCGGACGCTGCTGTTGACTATGCAGTGCTAGATTAAGCTCATTGGCAGTGTTAACTCGGCTTTCTAGTAAGGCGACTAAATAAATAGCTAAGCGATAAATTCCGCTTAACTGTGGTTCTAGCATTTGCGCTTTTAGTAACATATGCGCTAGGCGAATATCAGCACCAAAGCCCAACATTTTACTCCCCAGTGCGGTGAGCTTACCGTGGCTATCTATCGCTTCAAGCATAGATAATAAATTGGTAGCTTGGTTGCATTGTTGCTCACTCGGCGGGTCAAGTAAGGTGAGTTCACTAATGCTTGCGCCCCACTGCTTCGCCTCAAGCATCAGTTGGCTAATATCTGAGGTAAGAATATCAGGGTTATCGTGGCTGTTTCGTCGCTCAAAAGTTTGTTTTGAACCTAAACGATACACAACCCCTGGTTCTATTCGTCCTGCACGCCCTGCGCGTTGTACTGCCGATGAACGAGATATACTTTGAGTCGTCAGCTCAGTTACACCGGTTTTTAAATTAAAGCTGGCTGCACGGCGCTTGCCGCTATCAATCACAATTCGAATGCCTTCAATGGTTAAGCTGGTTTCGGCAACATTGGTGGTCAGTACTACTTTTCGCATCCCTTGAGGCGCAGGTGCTATTGCAGCTTGTTGATTGGCTTTATCTTGCTCACCAAATAAAGTGGCGACTAGGCAGTTACTAGGTAAGTCGCTCAATGCTTGTTGCACGCGCAGTATTTCTCGTTGGCCGGGTAAAAATACTAGCGCACTGCCGGTTTGCTCATTGAGTGCTTGTTTTATAATAGCGGGGATGGCATCAAGCCAGCGGCTTTCATCTTTTATTGGGCAATATATTTCGTCAATCGGGTAACTTCGCCCGCTTGACTGAATTACTGGACAATTAAAAAACGCAGTATAACGATCGCTATCGAGGGTGGCCGACATCAGCATAATGGTTAAATCTTCACGCAGCGCCGCTTGCGATTCTAAAGCAAAAGCCAGCGCGGTATCTGCTGCGATAGAGCGCTCATGAAACTCATCAAAAATCAGTAAATCAACATCACTGAGCTCAGGGTCATTTTGTAACATGCGTGTCAGCATGCCTTCGGTGACTATTTCAAGGCGCGTGTTCGCACTTACTTTACTCTCACCTCGCACCCGTAAACCAACACTTTGTCCAAGGGATTCGTTTTGGCATTGGGCTAGGTAATTGGCAATATTACGTGCAGCTAAGCGCCGCGGCTCCAACATCACTATGTGTTTATAATGCCCATCGCGCATAAGCTGTAATGGCAACCACGTTGATTTACCTGCACCAGGCGGCGCTTGCAGTAAGGTGATTGGGTTGGCTTTTAATGCATCAATAAGTGAGTTATATATTTCTTGAACCGGCAGCACGCTATTTACCCTAAATTACTTTGTCGCCATTGTAGCAAAAATTAGCAGTTATTTATGTAGGGTACGACTATGTGCTTGGCTGATCATTTCATCTAATATTTTAGCTTCTTGTTGCTGCGCTTGGCTTTGAAAAGCGCGGTGCCTGTTGCTTACTATCCCTTCTATGCCTTTGGTAAAGCTCATTTGCTTAAAACAAGCTTGCTGTTGAAGTAATTCATCTTGCTGTGAATCATTAATCCGCGCTTGTTGCTGCGCTGACAAACCAGACAAAATGCGTTTCATCCCTGATAAATTTTGTAAGCTTAGCGCCGAGCTCATTTGCTGGTTTTTATCCATACTGTTTATGTGCTGCTGTAGCTGCAATAGTCGCTGCTGCTCTAAGTTACTTCTTTGTTGTAATTGAGTTTGCTCGGCCAGCATTTTATCTAATTTTTGTTGTTGTAATCCTAAAAATTTATTAAGCATTCAGTTCACCCATCACTGCATTTAACTGATTCACTGACTGTGAAAAATCCACTTGTTCGTTCAATCCTTGGCATAAAAATGATTCGATTTGTGGATACAAATTTACCGCACTGTCGAGTTCCGGATCTTTACCTGCCTGATACGCCCCTAAAGGAATAAGCTCATGTACTTGCATATAGCGGCTATAAAGTTTTTTCAATTTATAACAAAAGCTCAATTGCTCATCGCTCACTATATTTGGCATTACTCGGCTAATCGATGAACCAATATTAATGGCCGGATAGTGCCCCTTTTCTGCTAAGGTGCGATCCAATACTATATGGCCATCAAGAATTGCTCGGGCGTTATCGGCTATTGGATCTTGTTGATCATCCCCCTCAGCTAATACTGTATAAATGGCGGTCATGCTGCCTTTGCTTTTTTCACTATTACCCGAACTCTCGACCAGCTGGGTTAATTTACTAAATACCGATGGCGGGTATCCTTTGGATGCAGGCAGCTCACCTACCGATAAGCCAATTTCTCGCTGTGCTTGCGCATAGCGGGTTAATGAGTCCATCAACAGCAATACATTTGAATTTTTATCTCTAAAATAGGCCGCCAGTTTATGACTAAGCTCGGCCGCTTTAATACGCAATAAGGGAGAATCGTCCGCCGGTGATGCTATTACAATGGCCTTTTTTAGCCCTTCTTTACCTAGGCTTTGCTCAATAAAATCTTTTACTTCCCAACCACGCTCACCGACTAGGCTTACAATAACTACATCGGCCGAGGTAAAACGGGTCATCATGCCAAGTAATTTACTTTTACCCACACCCGAACCTGCAAATAATCCTAACCGCTGGCCTTTACCCACACTAAATAGGCTATTAATAGCGCGAATACCCACATCTAACGGCTCGGTAACGCCTTTGCGCTCCAGTGGCGTTAAAGAATAATCGTTACCCAATTTACAAGCACTCATTGTGCTGTCTTGTTCAAGTGGGCCTAAGTTATCAATGGGTTGCATTTGCGCATCAATTACTCGCCCTAATAGCTTTTCTGAAATAGCCACATGGCTGTTTTTTATAACTGGTCTGACTCGCCCACCAGAATATAAATTTTGTATTTTTTTCAAGGGCATTAAATAGGCTTCATCTTGATTAAAACCCACAACTTCAGCGTCATACCAGTGACCGTCAACACTCTCAACTTGGTACTTTTCGCCCATAGCGAATTGCCCACCCGTCGCGGTAAGTGTTAAACCATTGACTCGTGTTAAACGACCATAGCTTTTAACTAATTCAGGCGGGGTTAGCGCTGTCAGCGCAGATTTTAAACTAGTGTGTAGGGGGTTAGTCATGTGGCTGCGCTTTGAGTATTTCAGGTATCACTTCACCCAGTAAGCTTTGTAGGCGCTCTGAAAAAGAAAACCGATGTGTTTGTTGCTCTGCCACCAGTTCAACGTCTCCACTGATCAGAGCCTCATCAAAGTAAACCGGCACCGAAAATTCAGCTAAACGCGCATCATTAAAGCAGTGGCGATCAGCCCCTGAGATCATAACTTTTGTTACTACATCGCGATTGCTAAGCAAGGTAATGGCTTTTTCAATCAGCTGTGCGCGTATTTCGGGGCGTACTTTTAGCTCGCAGTCAATAACGTGCTCTGCTAACGTGCTTATCATCAAGGCGATGTCTTGTTTAAACTCATCATTAAAGTTAAGTAGTTCGTTATTCGCTTTGTCGAATAAAGTGTTAAAACGTTCAATAAGCTGTGTTTTTTGCACTTCAAGACGCTCAGCAACACGCAACTCTATTTGTTGCTCCATTTGCTGCTCTAATTCGCTTTGCTTATTGGCAGCCCCTTGCGCGAGCCCTTCTTCATAGCCCTGCTGTAAACCAACACGCTGAGCAGCATCTAAACGCTCTTGCAGCGTTTGATGTTGCTCATTTTTATTTAAAGTGGGAAACCTAAATGCTTGACTCATAGTTAGCCTGCAGTCTCTTCTTCAAATAAGCGATATTCAATATCACCTTGTTTGCTCATGTCTCTGACAATCGACATAATTTCTTTTCTGGCGGCAATCACTTTGCTCAATGGTTGTGCACTTAAGCCGTCAATTTGCTGTTGGTACACTTGCGCTAAACGTTTAGGTAGTGCACCTAAAACACGCGCTAAAAACTCACTGTTCACACCCTTTAATGACATCGTCCATAACTCATCAGGAATGTCATTAAGCAACAAGGTTAATGTCTCGTCTGTTTGCTTAATTAAGCTGTCAAAATCGTACATTTTTTCTTGTATTTCATCAGCCACGTTAGTGTTATGTTTTTTCATTAGTTCGATAATTTGACTCTTATTACCGTTATAACGATTCATAATTTCAACTGCTTTATCGACACCATTAACCTGTGCGCCCACTTGGCGACCAACAAATTCAATACACGACTCAAGCGTTAAGCGTACATCATCAATAACGTGTTCACTCACTTCACGAAGACTCGCAATACGATAAAGTAAGTCATCGTGTTTAGACTCTGGAAACAGCACAATAATGGCAGAGGCTTGCTCTGGCGGTAAAAAAGCCAAAAACAGCGCCTGCATTTGCACGTGTTCTTGCTCTAAAAAGCGCACGATAAGTTCAGGCGGGATCCACTCTAAACGACGTAAATCGTCATTCATGGCACCACCATAAATATCATCAAGCATAGTTTTGGCAAGCTTTCTACCGACGGCTTTATCGAGTGCTCGCTCTAAATACACACGCGATGCACCATTGACGCCACTTTCATTGCGGTAGCAATCAAAAAATTCACTCAAGGTGCCTGCAACATCATGTTGAGTAACGTTTGAAATTTTAGCCATGCGCTCAGAAATAGCCTGCACTTCACGGCGGCCTAATTTACGAATAACACTGGCGGCGTTTTCCTCGCCCATACTTAGCAATAAAATAGCGGCGCGATCTAACGCCGGTAATTGTGAGCCTTTATCAAGCTTTTCTTGATTCAATTTCAACTCCTTGTTCTACCCAATATTTTATTACCGATGTGACACGCTCGGTTTCTTTATTAGCAAGTAACTGCATGTGCGCTATCTGTTCTTCAAAGTCATTGCCTATTTGCGGTAACGACATATTTTGATGTTCGCTTGCGCCCTCTTTGGCAGTTAAGTTTTCTATTTGCGATTTCGCATTAATGGCTTCATCAAGCGGACTACTTTGTCTTTCTGTTGCAGAGGCTGACTTAACCTCATTATCTGTGGTTGCTATGGCGTTGTTTGCTTCGTTACTTTTGCCTTTAATTAAGTGATTAACTAAAGGACGTACGCCAAATAAAATCAGCAATAAACTAATTAAAGTACCAACAATATAACGGGCATACTCTTTAAGCTCTGGCATTTGCCACCACTCAAGGCCTTCACCTGGGGCGAGTGTTTTTTGTTCTACAAAGGCAAAGCTGGTTATGTTGAATTGATCGCCGCGTGCGTCGTTAAACCCCGTGGCTTTTTTTACCATTTCACCTAATGAAGCGAGCTTTTCTTCGCTCCAGCCATCGGCAGTACCTGCTACTTGCTCATTAATAAGTACCGATAAGCTCATGTTTTTAATACGGCCTACTTCAAATTGGGTGTGAGTCACTGAGCGGCCATTTTCAAACTGTCGCTTGCTCTCACTTCGTTGTGAAGTACGCTCGTTGTTTTCATCTTCAGCTTGTTCATTGGGCACAGGTGGCTCATTAGCTAAAGAACCCGGAATGCCCGCCGCCAGCTGATCCATGGTGCTATCAGATTTAATAAACTCTTGTGTTAATACATTTTGTGGGTCAACCATTTCGCGTGTTTCTTCAACCACACTAAAATCAACATCACTAGAAACCTGAATTCTAAAATTACCTTCACCCAAAATTGGCAACAACATTATAGAGGCGCGTTGCTCTATATTGCGTTCAACTTTTTCAATAAAGGCGAGTTTTTTATCGGTTTCTTTACCCACTGGCGTAGTATCGAATAAATCGCCACTGAGTAATTTACCGCGCTGATCCACCACCGACACGGAACGAGAATCAAGCCCTGGTACACTGCCAATAATCAGTGCAATAATAGCTTCCACTTGCTCTGGTTTTAGCTCATGGCCTGGCGCTAAATCAACCATCACAGACGCTGCGGTTTTTTGCTCAGTACGACCAACAAACAAGCTGCGTTTAGGTACCGCTAAATGTACGCGCGCGTTACGAATACCTTGCATGTTAATAATGGTGCGCGCCAGCTCACCTTCTAAGGCATGTTGGTATTGCATAGATTCGATAAATTGACTGGTGCCCATAGACACTTTATCGCTAATATTTTCAATTCCCTCAGGCATAGAGGCTTTTATTCCTCTGGCTGCAAGCGTAATACGTGCATCCGCCAGCTTTTCTTGAGGAACCAAAATATTACCGCTATCGGTATCAATGCGAAACGTGATTTGCTCTTTATCTAAAATCTCTAAAATATTGGCTTTATCGTAGCTTTCTTGGTTACCGTAGAGCGGCACGTAGTTTTTAGCCGATGTCCATAAAATAAGGACTATGGTTGCCGCTACTAATGTCGCTAGTAGAGCAATGGTCGCGACACTTCTGTCACCTGAGCTACCAAAATTTAATTTATTTGAGAGATTAACCACTCTTTCTTTTAGGTTACTCTCATTTTGCTCAGGTACTTTTGCTAATTCTCCTTTCATATCAGCCTCTACAGTGACATGCGCATGACATCATCAATGCCATTGAGCACTTTATTGCGCATTTCCATTAGCATAGAAAAACTAAGCCCTGCTTTTTGACTGGCAATCATCGCCCCGACTACGTCTTCACTTTCACCGGTATCAACGGCTTTTACCATCTCACCAGCTATATTTTGTTGGGCGTTGATAGAGCGAATAACGTGTTTAAAGTCTTCACTAATATTTACATTTTGATTACTGATAGCAGCCGGCTCTATACTTTCTGGACCTGCAATTTTTTGCATGTCCATCATTTTGCCCAGCATCATTTGTTGACTTTCAATTGGCGACATTTTATTTTTCCTTCAAATTATGCAATTGCATCAATATCAATACCGCATTCACGCATTGCGGCAATTTTGTATCTTAATGCTCGGGTAGTTACCCCAAGCGCCTGTGCTGTTTGGGTGCGATGCCCTTTAAATCGACTCAACAAACTGTATATGTAATCAAATTCTGCCTGCTTTTTATTTTCTTTTAACTGGGTGGCACAATAAGCTGCCGCCGCCGGTGAGCATTGCGGTAAATTTAAGTCTTCAACCTGAATCTCTGCCCCTCTTGCCATCACTAAGGCGCGTTGGATTACGTTTTCAATTTCACGCACATTCCCTGGCCAGTTGTAACAAAGCATCACATCTTCTGCTTGTTTACTAATATGAAACTCAGAGTTGCCATATTTTTTGATAAAGTGATAAGCCAATGGGATGATGTCATCAACACGATCCCGAAGTGCAGGCCAACTAAGTGGTAATACATCTAAACGATAAAATAAGTCTTCACGAAAAGCGCCTTGCTCAACCTGTTCACGCAGTACGCGGTTGGAGGCGGCAATAATGCGTATATCTAAATTGATTTTTTGATGACTACCCAGTCTTTCAACTTCGCGCTCTTGCAATACGCGCAGTAACTTAGCTTGTAAATCGAGCGGTAGCTCAGTAATTTCATCGAGTAAAATAGTACCGCCATTGGCTAATTCAAATTTGCCTGGCTGGGTATTTACAGCGCCGGTAAACGCACCTTTATTAAATCCAAATAACATAGCTTCGAGCATATTTTCTGGGATAGCAGCACAGTTAACTGCAATAAATGGCTTATCTTTGCGATCTGAAGCTTTATGAATAAAGTGCGCGAGCTTCTCTTTACCTGTTCCAGACTCGCCGGTGATTAACACGCCTGCTGAGGTATGTGCAGCGCGGTTGGCTAAACGTAATACTTGCTGTGATTTAGTAGAAACAGCGATTAAATCTTCAAACCCATGCTTCATTGAATCAGTGTTTCTGATTGTTTTTTTAAGCTGTTCAGCAAAGAAAGGTTTTAAGAGATAATCAACAGCGCCACCGGTATTAATTGTTTTTGAAGCAATTTCACTTTGCGATGAATCCACTAAAGTCACAATTTGTGAAGTTGGGCATGTTTTGCGCAGTAATTTTACTAATTCAACCAGCTCGAGTTGTTGAGTATCAGCATCAACAAACACGAGCTCAGGTTTATTAATAAGACAGTGACTAACCGCATCGCTGATGGAGTTTGTATGCAAAAACTTAAAATTTTCGGCAAATACAACTTGCTGAATTTCAGGCGTTGGCTGTTGTTCACTGATCCATAAGAGGTATCTTTGACTCATATAATTCCCTTACGATGCAATTAACTTGAGTGTCTGAAAAGACGAACTAAAACACGGCGATTAGACGATGCGCCCTGCTTTGAATTTTTAATAATGGGGTAGCGTTGACCATGCGCTCTCACTTCTAACATGTCTTTGGGTAAACCAAATTCAATGAGTCTTGAAGCTACGTCATCCGCTCTTTCTTTTGAAAGCAGCCGATTAGATAGCGGCGAGCCTGTATTATCGGTGTGGCCATCCACAAGTACTTTACTAACGCGATTGTCTAAAGAAATATAACGCACTAAATCCTTTAGAAATTTTAAGTCTTTTTCAGCTGTTACCGTGCGCTGCCCGCTGGCAAACTGTAACTGATGATCACGTGCTTGCTCCCAAGAAAGCGGAGAAAGGTTATTTAAACACTGTTGATAATCTGCAACTATTTCATCGCTATGGGTATTGGTAAACGTTAGGCGCAACTGCTCATCTTTAAAGCTGACTAAAGTGTCTAACCAACCACCTTGCTTAATTAAACGAAGTAAAGCACTTACATCCGCTGAAAATTGCACTTTATTGTCTTCGATATCTGTTGATGTGAAGTTAAGTGGGGTGAGTACTGTATTTGCTGATTGCCAATCGGCTTTGCGTGATGAAACGTGCAAGCGGGTTATTGGCTTATCTTTTAAAAGCCAAGTAAACACAAGTTGTTGCTGCTGTGCTGGCACGGTTTTAACTTCAAGCAACGCATAATTTTCAAAGCGCTGTTGTAGCGAACAAGCGAAAGAATCGCCCTTAACAGTCCAAGTCGAGTTTTCATAACTTTGGACCAGATTTTGTTCTGCAGCCTGCCCTGATTGCGTTAAAAATAATGCACAAGGAAGTGCAAATTTAATAATGTTAGGAAATCCGTTCATGAGTATTCCGTATAAGTTTAGAGAACAATTAAGTTTTTTAAATGAATAGCGAAATACAACAAATACAAACAAGGTATTAATTAATATCACTAAGTTAATGTAACCCCACGATCGTAGCGATTGCCTTAGACTGGAAGCTTTGCGTCCTATGCTTTCGCATAGTTTGCCATTTAATTTACTTATGCATTGTTTTTTACCAACATAAAAACTAGTAACTATGTATAATAAAAACAATAGACTATAGTTAAATAGAATTAATTGCAAATATTACTTACAAAATTCATGCTAAGTTCATTTTATAGATGAAATCTAACTAATTATCCCAACGATCCGAGTATATCAACACGAATGGTATCTGGAATTTCATTATAAGAAAGAACTACTAAGCTGCCTTTAGTAAAGGTTTTGGCGTAACGTGCCAGCAAGGGTCGTAACTGTGGCACCACAATTAATGTAGGTGTTACCCCTCTTGATTTCATATCTTCGACAATCAGTGGCATAGTGCGTTGAAATTGGCCTAGTAAATTAGGGTCAACCGCAAAACTATCCAGTACAACTTTGCCTGCTTGCATCGCTTGGTCGAGTGAGCTTTGTAAGGTACTTTCTAGTTTTTCATCTAAGCTGTAAGCACTGAGTTCATCACGATTACCCATTACCTGTTTTACTAATACTTTTTGCAAAGCACAGCGCACATCTGAAACCAGTAGAATAGGATCTTTAGTTACCTCAACACTGTCAATTAAAGTGCCTGCAATGGTGACAATATCTTTAATGCTAATGTGCTCTTTAAGCAATAAACGAATGACTTTAAGCTGCAAGTTAGTGGGTAAGGCTTTTTCGAAGGTTTCCGCTAAGCTAGGTGAAATCTCTTTTAAACGCTCATTGAGTTTTTGTACATCCTCATAACTGAATAGCTCATCTAAATGCTCTTTGATCACCTTACCAGTGTGTGTGGCAATAATGGTGCCTAAATCTACCACTGAGTAGCCCATATTCAACGCTTGGGTTTTGCTGTCATCTTTTATCCATACAGCTTCAAGCCCATAAGCAGGGTCGGTGGTTATTTCACCATCTAGCGAGCCATATACATCCCCGGTATTTAACGCCAGTAACTCTTTGGCATTCACATTGGCACTGGCAACGGGTACACCCGCTAAGTTTACTTTGTATTCTTGTGGATTTAGTTTCAGGTTATCTTTTATTCTGATCTCCGGTAATAAAAACCCAAGTTGTTCAGAGAGATTTTTACGCACACCTCTTAAGGTTTTTACCAGCTCTTCCCCTTTGTCTTTATCTGCTAAATAAACCAAACGAAAGCCAAGCTCAACCGACAGCTTATCAACATGAGAAATATCTCCCCACTCTAAGTGAGCTTGTTGCTCACTTAAAATGGTGTCGGTCATCTGCTCTGCTTCAATTAAGGAGTTATCGGGGAGAGAGCGCTGCAATCGCCAAGCAACATAAAACAATGGCGCAGCAAATGCTAAAAAGGCGACAGTTGGCATCCCTGGCACAATACCAAGCGTGACCATGATTAAAGCGGCGGTAAAAATAACACGCGGAGAGGCAAGTAACTGCTTACCGACTGCTTCACTCACATCACCTTCATCGTTCATTCGCGTAACAATAATTGCAGCAGCAACGGCTAACAGCAACGAGGGGATTTGTGCAACTAAGCCATCACCTATGGTTAATAGGGCAAAACGTTGAAACGCTTCGGCTAAACTTAAACCATGTTGAAAAGCACCTATTGATACACCACCGAGTAGGTTAATCACTAAAATAATTAAACCGGCAATGGCATCACCGCGCACAAACTTTGAGGCACCATCCATAGAGCCATAAAAATCGGCCTCTTGGGCTATGGTGCTGCGTCGCTCTTTTGCTTGCTCAGGGCCAATTAATCCAGCATTTAAATCCGCGTCAATTGCCATTTGTTTACCGGGCATAGCGTCTAGAGTAAAGCGTGCAGCCACCTCAGAAATACGCTCACCGCCTTTGGTAATAACCACAAAGTTAATCACCATTAAAATAACAAACACCACAATACCAACGACGTAGTTACCGCCTATAACCACTTCACCAAACGCTTGGATAACGCGACCTGCCACATCGGAGCCTTCATGGCCATGCAGCAATACCACACGTGTTGAGGCAATGTTTAGTGTTAAACGCATCAAGGTGGCGACTAACAAAATAGTCGGAAATACAGAAAAATCGAGCGGCTTTTTAGTAGATACCGCCACTAACAATACAATCACCGACAATACAATGTTAAAAGTGAATAATGCATCTAATAGCCATCCTGGTAATGGCAAAATAACCATCGACAAAACAGCTAACAGCAAAATAGGAATAGCGGTGTAAGGTTGAGTAAAACTGCGCCAGTTCAAATTATAACTCCAACATCTAAGGTTTCTGTAAGTTTTTAGGGATTGTTAATTCAGGTAAGGCTGCGGGTGCTTGCCCACGTCCTTGCTTGTATGCTTTTAGTTGCAATACATAGGTCAGTACATAGGCAACTGCGCTGTATAAGCCGTTGGGCACTTCTTGGTCGACCCGGGTCGAGAAATAAATAGCCCGTGCTAATGCGGGGATTTCTATTATTTCTTTGTTATTCATACGGGCCACTTCGCGTATTCTCAGCGCCATTTCATCCACGCCTTTGGCGACAACATAAGGGGCTTTAGCTGCCTCTTCACTGTACTTTATTGCCACAGCATAATGAGTTGGATTGGTGACAATGACATCGGCAGTGGGAACGCGCTCTTCAATTTTTCGGTTTGATTGCTGATACTGTATTTGCCTAATTTTATTTTTAATTTCAGGGCTACCGTCAGAAGATTTACGCTCTTCTTTTACCTCTTGGTGGGTCATTTTTATTTTATCGGCAATCTGTTTTTGCTGAAAAGGCACATCAATAACTGCAATAAAAAGTAGTAAAGTTACCGTGATCATTAACGATAAAAATAACAGTTCAATACCTTGGCCTATCGCCACTTTGATATCTAAGTTTTGTAATACCATGAGCTGCATCCACAGCTTGGTTAAAAAGGTATATAAGCAAATCGCCAGTAAGGTTATTTTTAATATCGATTTAAGCAGCTCAACTAACGACTGTTTACCAAACATTTTGCCTAACCCGGTTAATGGGTTGAGCTTGCTCATTTTTAGTGCGACCAGTTTTTTTGAAAACACAAACCCACCCGGTAAACACCCAGTGATCCACATTGCGCAAAAGCTTAATAATAAAAACGGCGTAAGGGTGGATAGCATATTCATAATGGCGTCACCCAATGCGATGGGCATCATTTTTTTGTTATTTATAATTGTGTGATCCAGCACCATGGTGCTGTTCATTAAGTTAACAAATAAGCTGTAAAATAAATTGGCAAACCACAATAGCCCAGCAATACTAACCATTAATAAAATAGCGGTGTTAAGCTCTTTTGAGCGCGCAACTTGGCCGTCTTCTTTGGCTTTTTTTAGCCGTTTCTCTGTGGGTTGTTCTGTTTTTTCTTGCGAGCTATTTTCAGACATACCGCTACCTCATCGCCTGTGCAAAGGTTGTTAGCACATGATACGTTAGCCTTGAAAATGCGCTTCCGGTGTACTCTAAGGTCATAAATACACAGAAAAAGCCCATCAACAGCGACATAGGGAAACCCAGCACAAAAATATTCAATGACGGCGCTGCTCTGCTTGCTACACCAAAGGTTAAGTTAACCAATAACATGGCGACTATCCCTGGTAGCGAAAGCAGTAATGCAGAGGAAAACATCCACGCAAATAGCATAATGATCGATTGAATATCAAACTCATAAATACTGCGCCCAATCGGAAAACTATGAAAACTCTCCACCATAACTTGTAGAGTTATCAGGTGGCCATCAACAGCAAAAAATAATAAGGCACACATAATCCAAAATAATTGCCCTAACAGGGCAACTTGGTTACCACTACCGGGGTCCATAACAAGCGCCATCGACAAACCCATCTGCATGGATAATATCAGCCCTATCATTGCCATTACTTCAAACAAAATACGCAGTGATAGACCCATCATTACCCCAAAAATAATTTGCTCGAAGGTTAAAATGGCGGCATCTAAAGAAAACAAGTCGATAGCAGGGGCTAGCGGTAACTGCGGAGCAACTAAAAAAGCCAACATCATAGACACTAAAATACGTGAGCGCGGCGTTACTGCCGGATTATCAAATACCGGCATAGACCATAAAAGTGCAGAAAAACGCACAAATGGCCACCAAAGCGTGCCCATCCAGCTGACTAAATCAGTAGACGTTAAAGAGAGTAATGAGCTCAACCAAATACCCCAGGTAACATAAATTTGAGCTTATCAAACCAATCAATCAAAATTTGTAGCATCCAATGGCCTGCAAATACCACCATTAACAAGGTTAATAACATACGCGGTAAAAACGTCAGAGTTTGCTCTTGGATAGAAGTAGCACCTTGAATAATAGCGACCACAATACCCAACAATAACCCGGGTACAATAAGCACTAAAATGAGCTTGATAATGGTATAAACTGCGCTTGAAATAAGCTCTACCGACATTTCTGGGGTCATGGTGACATTCCAAATGTAGCCGCCAGTGTACCCGCTATCATTGACCAGCCATCGGCAAGTACAAATACCATGAGCTTAAACGGTAAACTAATGATCAGCGGCGATAGCATCATCATGCCCATAGACATCAATACACTACTGACCACTAAGTCAATAATTAAAAAAGGAATAAACAACATAAAGCCAATTTGAAAAGCGGTAGTAAGCTCACTTAATACAAACGCAGGCATTAACACTTCAAACGGAATTTCTTCGGCGGTGAGTGTCGTTGGCTCATTGGCAATTAGCAGCACTTGGCGCAACTCACTTTCACGGGTTTGTCTGAGCATAAAAGCACGTAAAGGCTTTTCAGCGGTGAGTAAAGCGTCTTCTAATCCTATGGTTTGCTGCTGAAAAGGCGTATACGCGTTTTGATAAATATCTTGCCAAACCGGTCGCATAATCAACATGGTGAGCATCAGTGAGATGCCAATTAAAATTTTATTCGGCGGGCTTTGTTGTAACCCCATTGCTTGGCGTAAAATCGCCAATACAATGATAATCCTCGTAAAAGACGTTAAAACCATTAATAGCGCAGGTAATAAGCTCAATACCGTCATTAACAAAAGTATTTGCAGTTTAACGCTATAGTCTTGTCCGTCGGCCGTATCTTTTAGCGAAAACAGCGTAAGTTCTTCTGCATTTAGCCAGCTTGGTATAAACAACATGATCAACAGTAGGCTAACTTTAAAAATTACGCGTTTATTCATTTTTTTACTGATCCTTTGCGGTATCTGTTTGAGCAAATTTCAAACCATACTGCCCTTCAACCATCACGACTTCTGCTTTAGCAAAAAACACCCCATTCACCTTTACATCAAGCGCTTCGCCGGCTACTTTATCTAGTTTAAGCACGTCGCCTTCTTTGGCTTGGCTAAGCTCGCCCAAGGTAATTTCAGTACTTGCCACTTCAAGAGTCACTAACAAAGGAACGTCTTGAAAAAATGACATATTGCCTTCGTTCGTTTTATCAGCAGATTTGTCATCAAATCCATCAAAAGCATCAAGCTCTAAGCCCGCTAAGGCGCTATCAAGGTTTTCGTTCATAATTTAATTACTCGTTGTATTGTTTGATAATTGTGTGATTTGAAATGCTAAGCCAGCCTCTTGCTCAACGACTTGGCCTTTAAATATTTGTTTATGCCCTAGGTTAAATAGCGCCGCTTCATTAAGCTCAATCGGTAATACACCGCCGGCCACACAAGCTTTTAATTGCTTTAAAGTGACTTTTTTCTTTGCCATTTCAATCTGACCTTGCACTGCAAACTGTGCCCACATATCGGTATTGAGTGTGTCGCTACTTGCTGGGTCTTGCTCGCTATCGGCTGCGCAAAAAAAGCTAATTGGTAGCCATAAAAACCAACTTATTACTTGGCTTTCTAATATAAACCGCACTTTAAAAGCTAAATGTTGCAATGCTTCTGGTAAAGCATGCGATTTTTGTATTTCACCTAATAGCGCAGAGCGTTCTCTAAATAATAAGCCCTGAATACCTTGCACTTGGCGTTGTAATAAACGGCCACAAATACGGCTCTCTGTTGCACTCAATTCATTCGTGGTAGGTGAGTAATCGTGGCTTGAATTATCTGAATTATTGAATTGCCCGCCTAAACATAAATCAGCTGTTTTATGAGCACTTTGAAAATCAAGCGCTAAGAAAGCTTCGCCTTGAGTGGGTGCAAATAAAGGACAGGCAAGAAATATTCTAGGCGATTCTTTAAACCAACTATTAATAGTTGAATGCGAACAAGGCGAAATTTCTACATCAAAGCGGCTGTCGTTAAATAATTGGGCAAGTTCTAACTCCAATGCTTTACGAATATTGACGTTTATTTGCGCTGCTTTTTGCTGCGCGTGTTCGTAGGCTCTTTGCTCTAGCGTTAGTGCAAATGGAGTAATATGCTCAGAATCTTTCGCTTTAATTAACTTTGCTTTAGCGCTTAACGTTTTACTCATATCACTGTATTTCCTGATTCATTTCTATGTTGCCTATGCATTGGTTTTTTTTGCTTTTTTTAATTGGGCTTGTAACTGTAAATGATTAACAATATCGCTGCGTAAGCGCTCATTTTTACTTATCCACTCAACCCCTAAAAACACTAACTTGTCACTTACTTCGCGGCGGTACGTTACCTTGCCAGTCAATCGATTGGCTTTATCAAAAACCACAATAAATTTGTCAGGAATAGCCTTTTCAGCAGGGACTAATAAACCCACACCTCCTACGCTAATGTCTTTTGCAACGCCATGACAAAGTGGAATATCAATAAAGCAGCGACGAAGTAACTGTACGCCCACCCCGCCAAGCTGAACTGACTCTGGCTCGTAATTATCTTTGAGGTTTAAATTCCATCTTTTGTAACTTCGTTTAGTTTCTGATTGGTTACTCATAATTCTCTTCAAGGCGTAGCACAGGTTTATTAGCAGTTGCCGCACTGGCAGATTTTTTTACTGGGTTATTAATATTGCTATCATCAAACAACTGATTAAATTTTCCCTCTGCATCTTTAGTTAAAATAAGTAGTTCAACCCGTCTGTTTTCACTGGCTTTTTGGTTTTCTTTGTTAAGTGGTCGATTAGATGAGAATGCATTTACTTGCAACACTTGGCTTGATGGCATTCCGCCCATGGTCATCACTTTTCTGGCCTGTTGCGCCCTATCGCCAGAAATATCCCAATTACGAGAGCTACCATCAATAAACAGGCTGGCGTCGCTGTGCCCAGAAATAATAATTTTGTTATTAATGTCTTTTACTAAGCCGCCAAGGTATAAAAACAGATCTTCAAAAAACGGAGTCATTTGCGACTTTGAGCGTTCAAACATTTGATGATGTTTGTCATCTCTAATAATCACTCTTAGCCCTAAAGGCACTTCTTCAACTAATAAGTTATTTTTTAATAACTCTTCTTTACTAAGTTCATCAATGCTTTCAAGTAATAAACTCAGCTCAGATGAGGCTTCAAATTGGCTATCAATGGCTGAATTTAACTTCTCGCCTTGTCCTGCTTTAGGCTCAACGGTTCCATCGGGCACTTGTAACACTTCACTGATTCCTGGCCTTGGAGAGTCCGGCGGCGTAATTCCCGACTCTAAGTGCTTAATTACTGAAGGAGACCCCCCTAAATCAACGGGAAATGGGCTGTTTTGAGGGTCAAAAATAGCAGGGCCACCATCAAAAATTGAGTGAGTTCGCATGTAGTGTGCAATTTCTTCACGCTCAGATTCATTGGTGATCGCCATAATCCACATCACCATAAAAAACGCCATCATCGCTAAGGTAAAATCAGCAAAGGCGACTTTCCATGCGCCACCATGCGGTTTTTCGGTTGCTCTTCTACGAGAGCGTTTGATGACGATTTCTTGATTTTTGTTTTCCATCATTAAGCCGCCTTGTTAGTGATCCACTCTTCCATAGTGGTAAAGGTCGGTTTAATTTCTTCATTAATTAATTTTCTACCTGAGTCGGTCGCTACAATTGGCACGTGGCCCTTGGCATGAGCCACTAACATGGCACGCACACACTCAAACATTGCCACTTGTTTTTTTACATACTGCTCCATCGCAGAAGCAAGCGGTGCAATTAAACAATAACAGGCAAAAATACCAATAAAGGTTCCTACTAGCGCGGCTGCTACATGGTAGCCAATTTCACTTAAAGGCCCATCAAGATGCTGCATGGTGATAATAATGCCGCCTACCGCTGCCAAAATACCAAAACCAGGCATGGCTTCAGCAATATTAGCCAGTGAGTGAGATGGTTTAAGGCGCTGTTCTTCAATGGTGTAAATTTCTTGCTCTAACATGGCATCAAAGTCATGCGAGTTGATTTTTCCCATACTAAACAAACGTAAGTTATCGCAAATAAAAGTGACTAACTGAGGGAACTCATACACTTTTGGGTAGGCAAGAAAAATAGAGCTGGTTTCGGGGTTTTCAACATGCTCATCTAGGCCCTTTATGCCTTTCACTCTGGCTAAATCTAATAAAGAGTAAATAACCAGTAGCAGGTCGTGGTAAAGCTCAGAGGTATCGGTTCCTTTACCACTAATAAATTGATACTTTAATTGCGATAGCATTTCTGTCAGTACATATTTTGAATTACCCACAATTAGCGCTCCTAAGCCAGCGCCAAAAATGATTAAAAATTCGTATGGCTGCCACATAGTGGCAATGTTACCGCCGGCAAACGCAAAACCACCTAATACTGTTGCAAGTACCACTATTAACCCTATAACTCTTTGCATTCTTTATTCCTTAGGTATTAGATTTTTTGAAGCGCTTGTGTGAGCGCTTCAAGTGCTTGTTTATGAAGTTGGCAAACACGTGCCTCTGTTAAATCGAGTGTTAATGCTATTTCTTTCATATTCATTTCGTGCATGTAATACAATTGTAAGAGCAGCTTTTCTCGGGTATTGAGCTTGCTCATGGCCGCTTTTAGCGTAGCTGCTGTCTCTTCCTTGTCGTGTGTATGGGCACTGGTAAGCGCTAAATTAGGGTTAGCTTCTAATAGCGCTTCAAGGCTATCAAATGCCTCGGCTTGCTCACTGTAGTGCAGTTGAATAAGCTCTTTATGGCTTATGCCTAATGCTTCACACATTTCGGTGTCTGTTGCATCACGACCAAGCTGCTTTTGAAGTGAGCGGCTCATATCACGAAGCTGATGAGACTGCTGCCTTAGTTGACGCGGTCGCCAATCAACACGTCGAAATTCATCTAGCATGGCTCCACGAATACGCTTAAACGCAAATGCAGCAAACTTTTCATCTAAGTCGCGGCCATAGCGACGAATAGACGACAGCAAGGCAATAATGCCTATTTGATAAATATCATCGTTATCAACAATAACGCCTACTTGAGTGCGCATATGCGCAGCCGCTCTATTAACTAAAAAAGAGTACTGCGATAATAGTTGCGTCTCTTTTTGCGGTGTGAATATCACTGGCGGCTCGGTGACTAGCTCGCCCCACTCCTCTTGCAGCATCATAGCGATAGCCTATTGAATAAAGACATTCGTAATGAGTACATTATCTAGACGAACCGAAACCGCATTCGCTAAAACCAAATTAAACTGCTCGAGTAAGTCTTTTTGAACCGCATCGATATCCTTAAAAACAGCTTTTGCTTGGCTATGGCTCATGTTGGCAAACTGTTTTACCAGTACATTTCTCACTAGCGGCTCCATGGCCTCTGTTCCTGTGTTGTAAACTGATGGCGAAGTAACAAGTACTAAGTCGAGCACTAAATAACGGGCAATTGAGTCATCTGATACGCTTATAATAAAGCGCTCCATTTCGTGATATTCAACTTTACTAATGTCAGCTTGTTTACTCTCTTGAGATGAGTCACTGTCGTTAAAAAACTGTCCCGCAAAAAATGCAGCCGCAATAAGTGCTAATACGGTTAGGGCTATTATTATTTTTTTCACTTTTATCTCTCTTAATCCAAGGTAGTTATACTAATAAATCTAACCAATCTAATGGCGATTTTGCTGAGTGAGTGCTGGCTGTATCACTATGGGAGGGCGACTCGGTTTGATTATTTGCAATCTCGTTATTTTCAAGCTGCTGTTGCGACTGCTGCTGTTTATCACTTAAATTAACATCCACTGTGGTGGATGAGTTTTGTGATAATGACTGACGCAACTGATCTAAAGTTTGTGCTATAGCATCTCTCACCTGCGCATTACTCGTAGTTAAACTGACTGAGGTTTTATCACCTTCAATATTTATCGATATTTCAATACTGCCTAAATTAGGAGGATCTAATCTAATTTGCGCGCGTTGTAGTTGTTGGCCTATTTGCAGTTTTACCTTGTCGCCAAGTACATGTAATAAGCGCTGCCCCCATTCACTGGGAGCCTCTTTTAATTTTTCTTTATGCCACTCAAAGCTCTCTGGCGCGGGTGCGGACGCTGAAAATGCATTCACTAATGTTGATTTTTGACCCGTACTCTCGCGACTTTCTGTAAAGACCATTTTCGATTGCGCACTTTGTGACAATGCCGCAAGCTCAAGTTTGCTCAGCGACACACTCGGTTGTATGGCTACTTGCTCACTGGTTAGGCTACTTGATTGCGCTTGTGCATAAGTGTTCAACACTACCGAAGGTTGATTTAATCGATTCAAAAGCGCTTGCGAGTATAGTGTTTGTGGTGCTTTGTCTACTTCGAGTGTATTTAATTCTTTATTAACTACTGCATTTGCTGGCGTTACATTTATCGCCGCAGTAGGCGCAGCCGTGGTGGCTATGTTCATTGCAATGTTTTGCACAGGCGTAGTTTTAGCAGGCTCTTGAGTTACAAAACTGTCTTCGCTCTGAGTCTCTAAATGCGTGGTCTGCAGCTGTTCATTAGCCACAAGCTGTGCTGTTGGTGCTTCCTCAGCCATTACTTCGCTATCTACACCAAGGTTACTATTTGGATTTAGTAAGGTTTTGACAGGCGCGCTTATTTTATTGGTATCAAGATTATAATTTGCGGTGCTAAAAAAATACGGATTTATTATTTCTTGTGTTTCTGCACTGGCATCTTCTTGCGCTAGTTGTTCTGAACTTTCTTGAGGTTGTTCACCTTGCACATTTTGCTGTTTTGTTTGCTGTTGCTTTGAAGAAAGCGTAAACGGCTCAAGCTCGCTCTGTAGTTCTTGCGCATCTGCAGGCGTACTACTTTTTAATATGGTTGGTTTATTAGTGGCACTGCCAAAGTCAGTCTTTGTCGCCATAGTATTTGCTTGGATACTCATAATGACAGTCCTTGTTGTACTTTTTCATATGCCAGTAAGCCTTCTTTATCCTCTTGATGGCGCTGCATTTGCACTTTGATAGCTGCTTGCTTTTGACTAACCAGCTCAATTAAGTCCGCGTAGCGTGCTTTTAGATTGTCTTGTTCAGTTTTCATTGAGCTAAACCAAGGCATACTTTGTAACTGTGCATAAAGCGCAAGTAACTGCTTATCGGCTGATTTAACCTCATACCAATTACTCTCATGGATAGCATCTTCCATGGTGCTAAGTAATTGTTCCATTTTTTGCGCTGCGTATTTTTGAGAGTGTTCCATTAGCAATACTGAATTCATTATAAGTTCATATTTCTTTTAGCAAAAAGCAAGCCAATTTTAAGTTGTTGTTTTATATTAATAAATAAAATAAAAACCCAAAAAGGCGGAAGCGGAACTTCCACACCGGAAGGAAGTGATGTGCTATTAATAATAAATAGAAAGATTATTTAAGCAGTAGAGGAAGTAAAAAAATAGCCGTGTTAAAAATGAAAAAACCAGCTAAGGGTAGCTGGTTCTAATACGTTTATTGTGTGCCTAACCCTTGCCACCCTTCTTGCAGGTTGTTCATCACCACACGGGTGGAATCAATATAGCTCAAGTCGTTTTTTATACTCGCTTGCAATAACGCTTGCCCACAATGCTGATAAAGGTTTTGCATGTTTTGCGCTACTTCACCGCCTTTTTCAAGGTCTAATGAGGCCTCAAGCCCGCCTAAAATGCGCATTAGCTTTTCAATACTTTCGGCTTTTTTATCATGTCTTTTTTGTTTTATATGGCCGGTTACTCTTTCAAGCTCATCCGAAAAACCATCAAATAACATTAACACCAGTTTATGAATATCAGCACTGGCCGCTTTTGCATCTACCGATGTGCTTTTATAGGCTGAAAAACCATCATTTAAATCTAACATCTATGTTTAGCCTCCAAATTGACCCATTGTAGATTCTAATTGCGCAATAGTCTGTTGCATTTGTGTAAACTGCGACAAGTAACGTTGGTACACTTGCTCCATCGACACTTCATGATCTTTTTGTTGCCTAGTGACTATATTTAAGCTCGCCTGCAATGATTGCTTTTTATCCGTCATCAAACCATAGCTTTTAGTGAAAGGCTCTACGCGGGTTTCCAGCTTAGATAACAACCCGTTTTCACCTGTAAGCATGCTGGTTAACTGCTCAGGGTTAGTCGCCATGGCTTCTTCAAGTTTTTTATTATCTATTTTTAAGTTACCGCTACGATCAAACTCAATACCCACAGAGAACAAGGTTTTACCTTCAAACGTACCCTGAAAATCGTTACGTAAAGAGCGAGCAAGGCCGGCAGCCATATTATCTCTTTTTAAGTACTGGTTACTGGTAATGCCATTGGTGAGCGAATTAAATTTATCTACAAAACTTTGGATGTTTTCTTTAGAGCTTTCTTGATCTTGGTTAATTGATATGTGAATTGGCTGATCGCCCGGCGACTGCGCCAACGTTAAATCAATCGTCACCCCATCAATAACCGTATCGAGTTTATTACTGCTTGAAGTGATTGTCAGTGCTGAATTAGCCCCTAGCTTAACAATCGCATCTTGCGCTAAGGTTAAATCTTGTTTGTTTGCTATGGCATTGGTGATATCAATGCCATTGGCATCCGCAGCTGGAGTAAAACTTACACCCACCTGATTAGCAGCACCCGGCTCAGCACTGGTTAAAGTTAAAAAAGTTTCTGTGCCAGAGCGCACAACAGAGGCTTTAACACCGCTATTATCAACATGCGAGTTGATAGCATTAGCAACATCAGTTAATGATGCATCGGCGCCAAGGCTTGCAAAATCAATACTAAACGCACTGCCTGCCAAATCGATACTTAACTCACCATCAGTGGTTAAAGCTTTAGCCGGGTCAAAACTCAATGCAACTTGGTGTGCTTGCGCTAATTGCTCCACAAATACATCGTACTCGCCGCTGGCTGCTGTGCCAGTTGCACTCACACCTAATGCCGATGGATTGCTCACTGTGGCTGTGTTGGAAAATAAACTACTGGTGTCTTTTAAGCTAGCTTGTAAGTCATCAAAAAAGCTTGATAAATTACTTTTCAGGCTATCAAACGCCTTAATTTGATTGCTAAAAAGGCTACTTTTAGTACTTAATTGCTGATCTTTAGCGCTACGCTCAATTTGTGTATATTGTGAGGCTAATTGCCCAGGATTGATTCCTATTGCAGAGCTCATTTTAATCTCCAAGCATTTTAGTTATAAGCAAAAAAATCTAGGGTAAATTTTTTTACTTATGACTATAAACAATAATAGCTACACCCTTAGGTGTAGCTATGCATACTTAATTGATTAATCACTATTAACGAAGTAGTGAACCAATCATTTGTGTTGTGCTGTTAGCTGTGCTCAGTACTGAAATACCAGAGTTCATTAGCAATTGTTGCTTAGTCATGTTTGATGTTTCAGCAGCAAAATCAGCGTCCATTAACGTACCTACAGCAGCTTGAGTGTTTTGCTTCATGTTAGATACGTTAGTCATTGTATGGTCAAGACGGTTCATTGATGCACCAAGCGTTGAACGTGCAGTACCAATTTCGCCAACCAAAGTATCAACAAACGCAATCTGCGCTTGTGCTGTTGCAACGTCTGTAAATGCAGCAGCATTACCAATAGCCGTTGTCACATTCCCTAGCTCTGTAGAAATATCAACATTAAGGGTTTCTGCTGCACTTGAACCTACTTGGAAATTAACCGCACCTGCACCAAACTTACCAGCAGCTGCTAAAAGTTTAGTGCCATCACCAAACGACGTATTAGTCATGATGTTTGTAAGCTCAGTAGCTAGTGCTGTGTATTCTGCACTTTGTGCAGCCCACTCTTTTGCACCGTTTGTATCACTTGAACCTTGAGTAGCAAGTTCTTTCATGCGGTAAGCAATGTTAGTCATTTCATCAAACGCACCTTCAGCAGTTTGCATCATAGACATAGCGTTGTTACCGTTGTATAAACCAGCGTCTTGACCACGTACTTGTGCGTTTAAGCGTGAAGCGATTTGTAGGCCAGCTGCATCATCTTTTGCAGAGTTAATTTTAAAACCAGAACCTAAACGCTCAAGTGCTGTAGACAAATCGTTGTTGCTACGACCAAGTTGATTTTGGATTGACATTGAAGCCATGTTTGATTGAATTGATAAAGCCATGTTTATTTCCTCTTTGAATTAATAGCTAAAGTAATTAGTGAACCTAAATCACCTTCTAATAACTAAGAGCGACCATATTTTTAATTACATAAACTTTTTTCTAATTATTTTTTTATTTTTTTATTTTTTTAATCAATGTGTTCAAAAAAGGTAAATTAAGCGTTTTAGACTGGCTAAAAGCAGATAAGTGGAATAGCAGAAATAAAAAACGATGCAGCAATACTAGATTGCTGCATTAAAAAATTAAGTGAGAGAGTATTGCACCATATTACGAGTAATGTTTGCTTGCGACATAATCGCAGCCACACTATTTACACTCGGGTTTTGCATATGCTGTTTAACCCCTAAACTTAAAGCAAGTAGTTCATCGGTATTGCCTAATGAACTAGCAGAGTCAAGCTGCTCTAGTTGGCTTTGTAATTGCTGTTTTTGTGCCTGAATTTTTATTAAATTGGCCTTTAAATGACGCTGCGCACTTTGAATTTGTTCACGATGCTGTGCAATAGAGGCATTTTTATCCGCTATTTTAGCAAGCTCATTAAGTGGGTTATCTAAATCATTAAGCTGCAACGAAATCGGGTTACCCGCCGCAACGCGCACACCTTGACCACTCATCACCCAAGGCTCTAAAAGTGGGGATGCATTTTCTTTTTGCGCACTAAAAAGCAGGCGATTTTCACGATTGAGCTCAACATTAATATGATGTGGTGCAAACGCATTTTGAATGGTGGTTAAATTGGTTTTTTCGTCTTGATAGGCGGGTAGCTTTAAGCTTAATGATTTGCCCGAACGCCCCATTACTAGCTGGATGTTTTCTTCATGTGGGCGTGCGCTAAGTAGATCTATATTTGCATTAAGCTGTTTGGTAATAGCACGATTTGGATCGGTTATTTTTAGCTGGGTATCAAGCCCTGAACCTTTTTTATTTGCTATGCCCTGTAGTGACGCTATTTGCACTTTAATCTTTTGTTGTTGCATAGGTTGTGGCTGAGAGTTAGCAGCTTGGGTATTTAATTGTTGCGCTAACTTTTCAAGCCCCATGTACAAATTTCGTATTGTGCTTTCGCTTTGCTCAGCTTTTGCCAACGCCTGACTAAGCGCTCCGCGCTGCGCCCAATCAGTCAGTACTTTAACTTGCTCCTCTCTGGCAACAATTTTGTTTTTCCACAAATTATTAGCAGAATCTTTTGATGATGTAACGAGTGCATCCGATTTATTGGTATTAACCAAGTCAATTGCTTGCGCCTTTTCGCTACTTTTAACCAGCATAGTTAGTTCCTGACAGTATTAAAATTTTAAATGTATGAAAACAATGAAAGTTTACTTACCGTTGAGTAAACCTGCATTGACGACTCATACGCCGCCATAGATTCATTCATCGAAATAAACGCTTCTGGATAATCAACAGCACTTAAATCATCCTGCAAATTAACCGTAAATGTGGTGATATCTTGATTACTAGTAGTAATAGAATCAAGCGAAGCCATAGTAGAGCCTATAGTGGTCACTTGGCTACTAATAGTACCTAAAAAGTCAGCTAATTTATCTATCATCACCCGTGATTGATTGCCAACGCCACCCGCTGGCGGATTATTTACTTCTACAAGGTAGTCTTGCATTGCATTTAAAAAGCCCGCACCAGGGTCTAAATCATTACCCACAATATTATTTTTTACACTTGAGTCGTCAGATACAGCGACCTCTCTGACAATATCGTCCCCGGCATAAACGTAATTCCCCGTAGCATCAATTTGAAACGGTTTTTCATCGGTTTTACTACCCGAAAAATAATACTTCCCATCGCTGTCGGTTGCATTCAGTAAGTCAACAATCGCAGGAAAGGCCACACTCATTTCTTGGCCTAGTGCTTTAATTTCTGACTCACCCATAGAGCCATCCGCCGCGGTGGTAATTAAACTTTGCAATGAATATATTTGATTAACTATGGCCGAAAGCTGCACTTCTTGTTGACCTAATGAAAAGTTAACCGCATCCATATTAGTTTTGTATTGCTCTAGCGATTTAATTTCTGAACCTAAATTCATAATCATCACAGTACCAAGCGGATCATCAGACGGCTTAAGAATTCGCTTATTGGTTGCCAGCTGAATCGACTTTTCGTTAAAGTTTTCAGTATTACTTTGAATGTTTTTAATTGAATTTAAATGAAACTGGTGACTACTAACTCTCATAATATTGCCCTTTAAAACATTTGCAGTAAAGATTTAAACATTTGATCTGCGGTGCTGATCACTTTGGCATTGGCACTATACATTTGCTGAAAATGCATTAAGCTTGCCGCCTCTTCATCAAGGTTTACACCACTAAAGCTATCGCGTGCAGCAATGGCGTTTTCACTCAAATTAGTGGCCGTGGTAATACTGTTTAGGTTTTGTTTACTGGTAATGGCAAGCTCACCCACTAATAACGTAAATTTATCGCCTTTTCCTGCCATTGAGGCAACAATATTTGCAATATTAGAGTTATCGCCCGGTCCTGAGGTACTACTGTCTTTAAAGCCAAGCTTATCGGGTGTGATCGCAGGGTTTATCTCAATTGTCCCTAATGGATTTAATGGATTGTAAGTAAACAGTGCTTCACCGGGGTCGTTATTTAAATCAAAGCCACTTTGCAGTGCACCGTTCATATCATCAGCAAGGTCGGCAACTAGGTCGTTTAAGGTTGCAAGGGTTGGTTTAATTACATCGTTATCAACACTGATCAAGCCACCAAATTGACCGCCGACGTTTTTATCAAGAGTAAATTCTTGACCAATAAACTCGCTTGTAACTGTAGTACCATTTACTGAGATTGAGGCGGCTTTACTACCTACCACCAGCGGGGCACCACTTAAGGTACTAATATCAATAAAGCCATTATCTCGCTCAACAATAGATACACCAATATGCCCAGATAACTGGTTTACTAACCGCTCTCGGTTGTCTTTCAGCTCTGCGGTTGATTGATTATTTGCTGTTGCTAACCCAATGCTACTGTTAATTTCAGCTATTTGCTTAGTTATAGAAGACACATTAAGCGCCACGTTACTCATTTGTGCATTTAACTTTGTTGCTTGGCCTGCCAGTGCGCCATTAATTTGCGCAATATCTTGCATAAAGCCTTCGGCTGAAGATAAAAATTGCTGCCTAAAGGCTTGTGAATCGGGCTTTGTTGCCGCAGCATTAAGTGCATCCGTTAAGCTGGCAAGAGAGTTATTTAAGTTGAGTGAGTCGGTACCAATTATTTGCTCAATAAAACCTAGATATGACTGTTTGTTTTCATAATAACGGGTATCTGAATTAGTACGCCAAATATCATCATTTAAAAAGGCGTCAACAACCCGGTCAACCGATGCCACCTCAACCCCGCCTAAATATACATTAGAGGTTTTAAATTGAGCTTGCTGACGCGAGTAACCTTCAACGGCTGCATTCGCCACATTTTGCCCTGACACAGTCAGCGCAATATTTGCTGCATTGAGGCCGCTTAACGCGTTATTTAACATAGACATAATTAACTACCTAATCGTATTAGCATTCAATGGCTGAACAAACGCCGACCCTGCATAAATATCATAGCTTTTGGTGGGTTCAACATTTTCAGCATTTTTATGATGATCATTAGCGACCAAGGTTTGGCTATTCTTAAATGTATTTTCTATCGGGGTAATTTTCTCATCAAACTGCTTAATAATCGCTTCGGCTAAACCCAGTTGATGAGTTGAGGCCAAGTGCTGCGCAGTTTGGGCGTTATGCATGTCTCTAAATTGGGCTTGCTCGTTACTATTAAAAAAACCATTGTTACCGGCCATAGTTTTGGTGGTGCTGTCCATGCTTTTTAATACGAGTTGTAAAAAAATCGCTTCAAACTGCTCTGCCGCTTGCTTTACGCCTGCTTCACTGTTGCCGGTAATGTTTTCTAGGTGAGTGGGGTCTATCGCTAATGACTGAGATAATTGGGTTGATGACTCTATTTTCATGGCTATTTCCTTTAAATAACTAATAGCTCGGCTTCTAAAGCCCCAGCATTATCAAGTGCAATTAATATCGACATAAGCTCGGCTGGCGTTGCGCCAAGTGCATTTACCGCTTTAACTATTTCATCTAAAGAGGTGCCTTCAGGCCACAGCAGCATATTTCGTTGTTGTTGATCTACCGTGATATCACTTGATTGTGTAGCTGTGGTTTGGCCATTTGAAAACGGCCCAGGTTGCGACACTTGCTCTTGTTCGCTAATGGTAATGGTTAAATTGCCATGATTAACGGCCGCCTGATTCACCCGTACAGTATCGTTCATTACTACAGTACCGGTGCGACTATTAAATACGATTTTAGGACGCTCAGAGCCTTGCTCTACACTAATGTCTTGTAGCATCGACATAAACGTGTTGCGACTATTGGCATCGCTTGGCGCACTGACCACTAAACGCGCCCAATTTTCAGCAGTGGCCACATCGGGTCCAAATACTTTGTTTATTGCGCGCACGACATTGCGAGCAGTTTGATAATTTGGATCTTTTAAATTAAGAATCACATCGCTTTGGCTTTCATACATAGCCGTAACACTGCGCTCAATGATGGCGCCATTGGGAATAAGCCCCGAAGTAGGCACATTGACAGTCACCGAGGAGCCACTTTTTCCACTGGCATTAATACCCCCTACCACTAAGTTACCTTGTGCTAGCGCATACACTTTGCCATCAACCCCTTTTAACGGGGTCAACATTAAGCTACCACCATGTAAGCTTTTTGCATCGCCTAATGAGTTCACAGTTACATCAATGGCTTGGCCTGGGCTTCCCATTGGCGGCAACGTAGCATGTACCGCAACGGCGGCAATATTTTTAGATTTTGGTAATCGTTCTTCATCTACAGAGACACCAAATTGCTTTAGCATATTACTTAACGATTGGCCGGCAAATTTCACTTGGGCTTTATCGCCCGACCCCGGTAAACCTACCACTAGTCCGTAACCTACCAGTTGGTTTTCTCGCACACCTAGCACATCAACAATATCTAATAATGGACGTGCTTTGGCGGCTACAGTTGCAGGCGCTAATAGGCTAAAAAAGCACACTAGCATTAATAGTAAATATTTCATTAAAACCTCAGTAATCCCTTAAAACGGATTTAAGAATCGGGTAAATAAAGTGGTAAACCAACCTGGGCGATTCGCATCTGCCAAAGTGCCTTTGCCGGTATAACTTATTTGTGCCTCTGCAATACGAAGCGACGAAACACGGTTACTTACATCAATATCGCCTGGGCGAACCAACCCTTCAATTTCAATGTATTCATCACCTTGGTTGAGCTTAATTTGCTTACGCCCTTTAATAACCAGCGACCCATTAGATAAAACATGATTAACCCGTACAGTAATAGCGCCACTGAGGAAGTTTTGCTGGCTGGCACTGCTTTCACCGTCAAACTTAGCACTCGAGCCTATACCCAAATTAAAATCAGCTACATTGAGTGCACCAGCTACTGGCACCGAAACATCCAAGTCGGTACTTTTATCTAAACTCGAATCGGCACTTTTACTCGATTGCGTACGCTCGTTCAGCACCACAGTTAAAATATCGCCAACCCGGTAAGCACGTTTATCTGCATACAAAGAAAACATATAGTTATCTTGAAATAAGCTACCATCTTGCTGATTCAAACCCTGTGCATAGGCATCTTGGCTTATTTCATAGTCTTGAACTGATTTTTGAGTGGTATTTTGTGGGCATTTCACTTCCCCATACACCACTTCACATTCCACCATTTGAGTTTTTGATGGAGTGTTGCTGCAACCAGCAACACCTAAAAGCAGCAAAAATAATGTTAACTTATTCATCATAATCATACGTTTTGGTTTATAAAGCGCAGCATTTCATCTGCCGCAGAGACTACTTTAGCGTTCATCTCGTAAGCGCGCTGTACGGCAATCATGCTCACCATTTCATCAACGACGCTCACGTTTGAGCCTTCAATAGTAAATTGTTGTAAGCCCCCAAAAGCATCTTCGCCAGGGATACCCTCAACAGGTTCACCCGATGCCGCTGTTTCGCGGTACAAGTTGCCACCTAAACTTTGTAAGCCTGCAGGGTTTGCAAAGTTAACCGTTAACATTTGACCTAACTCTACCGCTTGCGCATCTTTACCCACTACCGCAGTAACGGTGCCATCGGTGCCAATACTCACTTTGGTGGTGCCCTCTGGCAGCGCAATATTTTGTGCCAATGGTAAGCCGTTGCTGTTTACCAGTAATGACTCAGAGTTAAGTTGAAACTGACCGTTACGGGTAAATAATAACTCGCCGTCAGGGCTTTCAATTTGAAAGAAACCTTGCCCAGCAATGGCCACATCTAACTGGTTGCTGGTTGTTTCAAAACTGCCTTCAGTAAATTGCTTTTGCGTGCCGTTAATACGCACACCGGTTCCCACCTGAATCCCAGATGGCAGCTGATTAAGCTCATCTACCTGCGCGCCAGGTTGTTTTTGTACTTGGTAAAATAAGTCTTCAAATACCGCTCTGTCTTTTTTAAAACCGGCAGTGCTCACGTTCGCGAGGTTATTAGATATTGTTGTCATTCTTAAATCTTGCGCTGCAAGACCGGTTTTACTCACCCATAATGCTGAATTCATGTTTGGCTTCCTGTTTATCCACGTCCACTGATGAGCTTATTACCGCTGGTCGCTAATTCGTCAGCAGACTTCATCATTTTTACATTCATCTCAAATTGGCGACTGATATTCATGGTTTTGATCATTTCAGCCACGGCATTCACATTAGAGCCTTCTAAAGCACCAGTTCTTACTGTGATTGTTTCGTCGGCCTCAAGAGGCTGTAAATCGTTAGCTCTGAGTAAGCCATCAGCACCTTTGATTAAGTTTGCATCGGTGCTGGCTAATTTAATTTGCGCATCTTCTGCAATTACACCGCCACCAATGGGGGTTAGGTTAATCATGCCGTTTGAGCCAATTTCAATATCACCAAACTCAGGAAGTTGAATATCGCCACCGTCACCTTGCACACGTAGGCCATTAACAGTAATAAAGCCATCGGCATCAACCACTAAATTACCCGCGCGGGTATAAGCCGGTTCGCCATTGTCATCCATCACTTCTAAATAACCGCCGTTGCTTAGTGCTATATCAAGATTACGGCCAGTATCCATGATTGGCCCTGACGATAAATCAGTAGTTACTGGTGTTAGTTGCGCGTGGTAACGAGTACGAAAGCCCTCGCCTTGTACCATCATTGATTGCGCTTGCTCTAAGTCGGCTTTAAAACCTACGGTGCTAACATTTGCTAGGTTATTTGCAGCAACACGTAAGGCGGTATTATTAAGTTCAGCACCCGAAACAGCGGTATAAATTAACTTTTCCACGCTCAGCTTCCTTAGGTGTTACTAAATAAAATTTGCATCATTTCATCAGCGCTGCTGATGGTTTTTGCGTTGGCTTGGTAGTTTTGTTGAAATGACATTAAACCAACCAGCTGCTCACTAATATCAACATTTGAGCCCATAAATGAACCCGATAGCAATTTACCCAGTGAGCCACTTTCTGGCTCGCCGTAGAGTGCAGAGCCAGACTCTTCAGTTTGATACCACACGGTATTGCTGCCTTGCTCTAAACCATCAACGTTCGCAAACGAAGCAAGTACAACTTGGCCTTGTAATTTAGATTCACCGTTAGTAAATGTTGCAAATACACGGCCGTCGTCTTCAACTTTCACACCAGAAAACGCTCCTGAGGTATAGCCGTTGGCATCATTTTCGTTAACACTGAAACTTGAACCAAACTGCGTAGTGCCATCAAATTTAAGTGCGATATTTAATGCTGCAGCACCACTGGTTATTTCTGCATTTCCTGGTGTTGAAGTAATAGGCACTTCTAAATCAACCGCCGTTAAATCGCCTGAAAACGGCACCATTTTTCCATCGGTATCAAAGTTAAGTGTAATGGTTCCGGCGTTAATTGAACCACCCGCACCATCATCAATAGCTTGAGAACCTGTCGTCGCACCAAGCGCTGAGAGCTGACCTTGAGTAAGGGGTTTACCATCTAAGAAAAACATCGCTTGCCATTCATTACTACCCGTATGGTTAAAGTACTGGGTCATCACATGGCTATTACCTAATGAGTCGAACACTTCGGTAGATTGAGAAAAGTTATATTGGCTGCCATCTTTAGGATCAAATACCGCAGGAGCTGTTGGATAAGCAATCACATCGCTAGAAGAACTTAAGTTACCGTTAAAGTTAATGTTTGTACTAGCTTGCGCTTCTATGTTTGAGGCTTCAATTTTTAAATCGGTTAATACACCCGGTACAATTGTCGGGTCACCACCATCAACTTGAGACACGCCAAAGCCTTGCAGTTTGCCGCCGTTGGCATTAACAATATTTAAGTCATTATCTAACTGAAACTGACCTGCTTGGGTGTAAGCCGTTCGGCCGTTTTCTGATATGGCAAAAAACCCTTGGCCATCAATAGCAATATCCAGCGCATTACCAGTGCGCACAATTTCACCACCGGTGACAAAATCTTCTTTAACATTGGCAACTTTTACACCGCCGCGTTGGCTACCGTTATAAACCGCGGCAAATTCTGCAGTGTTATTTTTATAACCAGCAGTACCCGAGTTAGCAATATTATTACTGGTTACTTCTAATCCTGTTTGGGTACTTTTAAGACCACTTAATCCTATATTGAACATAGACATATTATTTACTCCTCTTATTTATGCCACTTGATTAATTTCAGTGATGCCAAAATTACCCAAACCATCGACTTGCAATAAAATATCTTCTAACGACTTACCTACAGAAACACGCTCAACCTCACCGCTTAACCAAGTATCAAGCTGCTTTGGCACCTCTGCTGTAGTGGCATACGCTCTCACTGCATACGCACCGGCTTCTTGGTTTTCAAATTCAAAACGCAGCGAACCGACTCCTGAATAAGGCAGTTGTTTTTCTTCAACTAACTCACCATCTTGGTTATAAAGTTGTACTGTGACAGAGTCTGCGGCTTCACCTAAATTAACCATGCCTGAGACACTGCCATCTTGCTCAAGGGCAATACTGCTTGCTTGCACATCAACCGTTTGGCCAACCATATTGGTGGCTTCAAGCACCGCTAAGCTGCTCACATAATCCAATCCATCGGCGGTGTTTTGGCGAATGCTTTGTAACGACTCAACATTCGAAAACTCTGCAAGCTGGCTTACATACTGAGTGCCATCCATAGGCTGTAATGGATTTTGATTACTAATTTGCGCAACGAGTAACTCTAAAAACATGGTCGACATTTCATCTGCAGAACTATTACCGGCAATATTCGTGGTGTTTTTTGTGGCGTCTGCAGCGCTTGGAACGGCTGAATTAACTTGCATAATATTATTGCCCTAACTTAAGAATGCTTTGCTGCATGCTATTTACACGCCCCATTACTTCAACAGATGTTTGATAGCTGCGACTTGCAGACATCATGTCGGCCATTTCTTCAAGTGCATTTACGTTGGAGTAAAATACATAACCATCGTTGTTAGCTATTGGGTTGTTTGGCTCGTAGCGCTGCTCTACCGCACGGTTTGACTCAGTGATCCCTAGTACATCAACCGAGGCTGAAATTGATTGGCTGTCTTGAGTTTGTTTGTACAAAGCAGAAAATACCGGTTTAAGTGCCTTGTAAGCGTCGGCTTCTGAACCGGCTGCGGTATCGGCATTCGCTAAGTTAGATGCAATGGTATCGAGGCGAATAACTTGAGCGCGCATGGCGCTGCCGCTAGCGTCATAAATTGAATTAAAAGACATTATGATTTCCCTGAAATAACTTTATGTAAGCCATTTATTTTCATATTTAAAAAGGTCAAACTGGTTTGAAAATCCATACTGTTGCTAGCAAATTTTGCTTGCTCAATATTTAACTCAACAGTATTACCATCACTTGATGGTTGATAAGGAACGCGATATTTAAGTTCATCTGTTTGTACGCCAGCAAAATCAACCTCTCTGTTTTGCGAAAAACTGGATGAAACACTTTGCATAATTTGACGGTAATCTACATCTCGAGATTTAAACCCTGGCGTGTCAACATTAGCCAAGTTACTGGCAATGATTTCTGCTCTGTCTAACCTTAATTTCATTGAAAAAGGGTGAACACCTAACGCTTTATCAAATAGTTCCATTGTTGCCTCTAATTTTTGTTTCTTGTATGCTTTCGCGCTTCGCATACACTTTCTACCTTGTGTATAACAACCTTTATGCCAACTTTTAAAAGTATATTTTTTCAATGACTTATATAAAAAAAGAGCAAAAAACAGCCCAACATACGGAAGCTGAACTTCCCCAAGGGAAGCGTTGGTTTTTCCGCTTACTTTTAACTATTGGACTACTGCCAGCTCATGCTATGGCCACCCCCATTAATTTTGATAAAGAAATTCGGCAGTTTTTACACAGTGAAATAAATAGCTATTTGCACTCGATTAATTCGCAGAGTCAGCAGCAAAACATAGAGCTATTTATTCCTAAAGGTAGCGAAAACCTAAACTGTGATGAGTTGCAAATCACTCGCTCACAAAGTCACACGCCACCCGCAGGCAGAGTAAGTATTTCTGTATCTTGCCCATCGCCTGCTTGGCGTTTTAGGGCCAGTGCCAAAGTAAGTGTGTGGATAAACCTAGTAGCTGCCAAGCACACTTTAAACCGAGGTAAAGTGCTTAATAAGCAAGACTTAGAATATAAAAGCGTGGATTTAGGTAAGCACCGCCATCAAGGCGAAACAGGTATTGACCAGCTAGTTGGACTCACCGTTAAACGCGAAATTGATAAAGGCACGGTGATCTCCAACCGATACCTAGAAAAGCAGTATTTAATCAATAAAAATGAGCATATTTCACTGCAAATAAATACCGCCACTTTCTCAGCCAATGTTAAAGCCATTGCCCTTGAAGATGGTCAGCTTGGTGAGGTTATTAATGTAAAAAATTTATCATCAAAAAAAGTAGTTCAGGGCAGAGTAATTGCGCAAGGTGTGGCAGAGGCGGCATTTTAAAAAATGTCGAAATAAAAGTTAAGTAATGCTTGTACTTGGTCGCTGATATAAACTAAGTAATATAAATTCGATAAACGAATTAGGTAACAAACAATGAATATAAGCGCAATAACAACCACTGCGGTTGAGCAAAGCCAAAAAACAAACCAGCGTTCATCACTGGATGCAAAACCAGAGCAACAACCTGTAGCGGCTAAACAAGAGCAAGTAAATTCAGTGAGTGCATTAAGTAAATCAATAGACTCAACATTTCAAGATTTAGCTGCAAAGCCAGACGTTGATATGGATAAAGTAGCCCAAATGAAAGCGGCAATTGCCAGTGGTGAATTTAAAATTAATATTGATGAAACCGTTAACGCTATGGTTGAACTTCATAAAAAATGAAAACTGTAAAAGAGTATATTGTAAGTCTGCAACAAGACATTATTAAGCTAGACGCATTAATTGAATTACTTGAAACGCAATACGAATTGCTAAGCCAACGTAATGTGCAACTAGAAACACACAATAAAAAAATGCTCGGCTTTTTAGAAAGCTTAAATGAATCGCACAACCAGCGCGATGGCTTTTTGGTGAGTTTAGGCCTGCAAGGTGGCAAAGAAGGCTTAGCACAATTAACCGCGTTGCTGCCTGCTGATATAAACTCGCTCACTACAAAATTATTACACCAGCTTGAGCTAAAAACTAAAACCTGCAAAATAATGAATGAACGCTCAGGGCAATTACTGTCAAGCCAACGTCGGTTGTTACAGCGTTTAACTGGCGGTGAAAACAAACAAGCGTACCCAGAAATGCCTTTATAAATACGTTCCATAAAGGCTTTCCCTTGTTTAGTCACTTTACGCCATATTTTTACTTTACTCCTATTATTACCTTTCAAAATCCTATCTTGAGTCCAAAAATAGTCGTTCCGTTAAAGCTTAGTATTGTTAGCTTTTGTGCAACTTTGCGGCTAATTGTATTTATAATAAGCAAATAGCGGCTAACGCCACCTTTATTAGACTAAAGAATGATTGCTGCTGAACCTGCTGATTTTATGACCTTTTTGCTATTCTGCATGGCAAGATCACACTGTAAAAACAAAAACATAAGCCATTGAATTTAAATAGCTTTTAGATTTAACAAGCCAGTTACAACACATCCCTTTGCTATTTTTGTTAACACTTACAAAGCGTTAAACTGGGCTATGCACGACCTTTTGCCTAATTACAATCTGTAGCAAGCTGTTTTACCCTGCGCACTCAATGTTCATTTGCTTTGTAAAAGCTGTATTTTTATTTTGAGTTAGCAACTAAGTTGCAGGAGAAGTCATGACCACCAAGCCGCTAGATGATAATTCATCTGATGCTATACCAGGAGCGGATACTCAAACCGTGTCCGATAGCTATGAAAATCTTCATAAGCCCAGCTCTGAGTTTGAAAGCCGCGACGCTTACCTAGAGCACGAACTGCAAATTATGCAGCCAAAACGCTGGCGTCCAAATTTACCATTTAGAGATTATCGCTTTGAATTTGAAGACACCATTCCAGCGATGGCCGCTACTATAGGTAAAGTAGTCATGGTTGCAGCCATTGCTGCCACGTTTGCAGGCCCTTTGGGTTTAAGTGATGGCTTTGTACTTGAAAACGTACGCTACGAACTTTTAATTGTTTCGCTATTTATTTTACTATTTTCGGGCTTTATTTTACCGACCGCTAACTTAGCGGGTACTCATGGCCCACTCATTCCATTAATTCCTATTGTGGTTGCCGCAGGCGGACACCCTATGGCCTTTGGTTTGCTCATAGGAGCCTTTGGATTGATATTAGCATTTAGTAAAGGCGGCAGTCTCATGGCTAAGCTCACCAGTAAAGGGGTGTGTGGTGGCCTACTTCTCTATTTAGGCTTTGTGGGTACCATTTCACAAGTTAAAAAGCTGTTTGCATGGGCTGAAGAAATTCAAATGACCCATATTGCTTTTATCGTAATCTTAGCCACAATTTTACTTTATGCTTTATTGGAGCATTACAAAAAACGCTGGTTAGCCGTGCCACTGAGCTGTTTAATTGGTGGTTTTACTGCTTTTGCATTGGGCGCACCGTTTGAGTTTCATACCGCACCGGGCTTACCAAACATGAACCCTATGTACTGGTGGGGGGAAAACACTGGTTGGATGCTTGGTTTACCAACCGCTGAAAGCTTTGTAGTTGTACTTCCTTTTGCAGTTTTAGCGGTTGCTATGTGGTCGCCTGACTTTTTAGGCCATCAAGTATTTCAAAAAATTAGTTACCCAGAGCGTACTGAAAAAGTACACATGAATATTGACGATACCATGCTTAGCGCATCAACAAGACAAACCTTTGGCTCGCTATTAGGCGGTGCTAACTTTGCGTCATCTTGGGGCACTTACATTGTTCCTGCTGCTATTGCAAAACGCCCTATTCCTGCAGGCGCAATTTTAACTGCGTTATTTTGTATTATCGCGGGTGTTTGGGGCTATCCAATGGACTTAGCTATTTGGCAGCCAGTATTGTGTGTTGCCTTAATTGTAGGGGTGTTTATTCCACTACTTGAAGCGGGTATGGAAATGACCCGTGAAGGTAAAACCACGCAATCAGCTGCCATTGTGGTGTTTGCATCAAGCTTAGTAAACCCAGCATTTGGTTGGTCATTAACTATGCTACTTGATAACTTAGGCCTTATTGGCTGTAAAGAAAGAAGTGCTGATTTATCGCGAATGAGTCGCTGGGTCATCCCACTTATAATGTTTGTGTTATTAACCGGTGTAATGGCACTGGTAGGTATGCTGCCAGGCATTCCTGCGCTAATGCCAAGCTTTAGACATTAATTCCTTTATTAAACAGCAAAGCGAGCTTTAATAGCTCGCTTTTTTTATACTTATAAAAACCAGCACAGTGTACTTGCAATAATCCCCCTTGAAGTAACAGCCCCTGAAGTCACAGTCCCTGCAATAATTACAAGCCACCCTGCAGAATTTTTATAAAGCTCGCCACCAGCTAAAAAACTTTACGCATCAAAAAACCATAAGTAGTTGATATATAAATAAAATTAAAAGTTTTATTTTCTGGTATAGCCTTTGCAACTTTATAAGTGAACGTTAAAAATCATTTTATTAGTAACGCTTTTAAAATGAAAAATCATCACTCTTAATAAGGAGCTAATTATGAATAGCGATCGTATCGAAGGAAACTGGAAAGAACTTAAAGGTAAAGCGCAACAAAAATGGGGCGATCTTACCAACGATGATTTAGATAAAATTGAAGGTAGCCGTACCGAGCTTGTTGGTAAAATTCAGCAAAAATACGGTAAATCGAAAGAGGAAGCCGAGCGCGAAGTAAATGACTTTGAGAAAGGCCATTAAAATAAAGCGTGTTAACAGCTTTACTTGCTAATAAAAAACCGCCAATTGGCGGTTTTTTTGTTGGTAAATAATAAAATCACTAGATTTAACATATTCGGTAATTCTTTGAATTAACCAGCCTGTTTATTATTTGAAATCGACGTCAAAAGTTCAGATATCAGCTGCCTATCTATCTGAGCATTTTTTCACTCAGTTTATGAATAAACTCTAAAGGTGTAAGCCCATGTGATTTTTCTTTAATGGTAATACTCGCGCCTTTATCCATTAAAAGTTGCACTAAACCAAAGTCATTAAGCAAAATAGCCGAGTGTAGAGGTGATAAACCATCTATGTGACTTAACGTATTTACTTTGATTCCTTTAGAAATAAAGTATTCGATATAAGCATCGCGCTTATCTATATCTTTAATTTCAAATAAAAATGCTAGACCAGCGCCTGATTCAAGTGATTCAATATCACTCTTATCTGCTCTATAATTAAGTAAGTAATATTCACAAGCGTCACTTGGGATGTAATGAGTATTCTCATCAGTGCTGCAAATAATAACATCTTCAATATCACTATTAATGAGCGAATATAAAGCAACTGCAGAATATCCAACAGATAATAAAAGTAACAAATAAATAGTAAGCTTTTTCACCTCTACCCCCAAATTACTTTACTATCAACATCACTGTATGCAAGCATACCGAAGTGATTATTTACAGAATTAAGCTCAATCTTATTTATTTAGCCAGCGCTAGTTTTACTGCTGCCTCGGCATGTATTTTGGTGGTATCATAAAGCGGAACCTGCGTATGTTGTGGCTTTACCAACAAGGCGATTTCTGTGCAGCCTAAAATAACGGCCTGTGCGCCTTGTGCAAATAAGCGCTCTATAATACGCACATAATCAGCTCGCGAATCGTCATCAATAATCCCTTGGCATAACTGCGAATAAATAACCTCGTGCACTCGCTTTCGCTCATTAGGCTCAGGCATTAATACCTCAATGTTATGCTTATTGGTTAAACGCTCTTTGTAAAAGTTTTGCTCCATTGTAAATTGCGTGCCCAACAACCCTACTCGCGAAATATTATCGAGTTTTAGTTGCTCTGCGGTGGCATCGGCAATATGCAAAATAGGAATGGTAATATTACTGGCAATCTCATCGGCCACTTTATGCATAGTGTTGGTACAAATAAGTAAAAAGTCGGCACCACCAGCCTCTACAGATTTAGCCGCCTCGGTGAGTATAGTGGCTGTTTGTTGCCAATCGCCCTGATGCTGCAGCGTTTCAATTTCCGCAAAATCGACGCTCACCATACAAATTTTAGCACTATGCAACCCTCCTAACGCATTTTTAACACCGTGGTTTAACGCTTTGTAATAGCTGGCTGTCGACTCCCAACTCATACCTCCGAGCATACCGATTGTTTTCATAAAATTGCCTTGTTTAAAAGTGGTTAAAATCAAGCAAAATAGTGCACAGTTTTTATTAAAGCATTTAAAATGCTCTTATCACTCACTAATAAAACACTTACTACAAATCACTGGATATACTTTCAAGTGACACAACTCTAGACATCAATATTTTTAGTTCAACTCCTGAATAATTATCAAGCTGAGTTTGAATAAAGTTAATAATCTCAGGGATGTCACTATCATTTTTTACAAATATATACTTAATATCTGTTGGGGATATTTTTAGAGAGGTCAGTTCTTTTGTCTTCTGATTATACTGCTCTAGAACTTCAGTATTATCATAAGATTGTTTATTCAACCAAGGCTGCACATCAGTTTTTTTAGGAACAAAACGCCATTCACTTTCTTGGTAAAACTCTTTATCCACAGGAGATCCAGAAAGTAGCATTTTTCCTTCTAATGGTTTTAAAAAGGAAAGTATTTGGTTTAAATCATTTCCTGAACCTTCGTAATACCCATTTTGACCATTTTCATAATTTGCGTTTTTAAATAAATTATTAACAGAGGAGCAATACGTACTATTTTTTGCTAGATATGACAGTGGATTTAAATTATTGGCCAATGCCCACTCTTTAGTTACACCTACACCAAACTCGCCATAAAAATCAACATGTTCGCTTATTCTAGATAATGGAATATCGCAAAAGCATACCATTGGAAAAGCTACATAATCGTACTCAAAAATATACCAACTCAAATCCTCTAGGCAGTACCTAGGCCAAAAACCGTCAAGTAAAATATTTTTAACAAACTCAATATTTTTAGTGAAGTGAAATAAGGTGTGTGATTTAGGTTTCATATTCTTTCGCCATCCTAACGAATCATATGGACTCCTCAGTCAGTGCATTTTTAACAATGCGCCGTAACCAAGTTGATAATAAGCTTAAGCAATGAGGAGTCCATATATCATTATTAAAGCTGTTGGCCTCAATTTAACCAATAAGGGTTCAGTATTCACCCTATTGGTAAGCATGACAAGCTTAAACTTCGTAAAAATAATTAAACAAACGAAAGGTTAGCTAAAATCGAAATTTGCTACCGTGCTTACTCAGCATATAAACACATCTCATGAGCATTTTTGGCTCAAAAGTTTTTATTATTTCGCAACAAAACTACTTTTAATAATGTTATGCGAAAAAAACTAAAAACACTTTTACCTAAACTCATTTTAAGAACAAAAAACGAGCCTACCTTGGCTCGTTTTTGTTTTAACTGATAGCTGACAGCTAAAAACTGACCGCTTCAACTTTTGACTGCTGCTCTTCTAATCAGGATCATACCCCAAGTTAGGCGATAACCATCTTTCGGCTTCTGCAAGCGTCATATTGGTACGTTTAGCGTAGTCTTCTACCTGATCCTTTTGCACAGCCGCTACGGCGTAGTATTTAGCTTGTGGGTGTGAGAAATACCAGCCCGAAACCGCAGCACCTGGCCACATGGCGTACGAGCTGGTGAGCTGCATACCTATGCGCTTTTCGGTATCGAGTAGTTGCCAAATTTTCTTTTTCTCGGTGTGCTCTGGGCACGCTGGGTAACCCGGTGCTGGGCGAATACCTTGGTAGTTTTCGCGGATTAGCTCATCGTTACCCAGGTTTTCATCCGGTGCATAACCCCAATACTCTTTACGCACTTGTTCGTGCAAGTATTCAGCAAAGGCCTCGGCGAGCCTATCAGCAACCGCTTTTACCATTATTTTATTGTAGTCGTCTTGCTTGGCATCGAACGCATTGGCGAGGTCGTCTTCTTCTAAACCGCCTGTTACCGCAAACGCACCAAAGTAATCGGGTGTGCCTTTTGGCGCAATGTAATCGGCTAGGCAGTAGTTAGCAAAGTCGGTTTTTTCGGTTTGCTGGCGTAAATGACATGAGGTAGTTAATAGCTCTTTTCGCGTTTCGTCGGTGTAAATTTCTATATCATCGCCCACGCGGTTTGCAGGGAATAAACCAATTACACCTAAAGGTTGCAAAGCACCTGACTTTTCAAGGTCGTCGAGCATGTCGTTAGCGTCTTTAAATAAGCTACGTGCTTGCTCACCAACGACTTCATCGTCCATTATGCGCGGATATTTACCGGCGATTGACCACGTCATAAAGTATGGGGTCCAATCTATGTATTTACGTAACGTGGCTATTGATACATTTTTAAATTCGGTCACGCCCAACTTTTTAGGCACGGGTGGTGTGTAGTTATCCCAGTCGAGCTTTGCAGCATTATCGCGGGCGCGCTGTATGGTAACTGGTTTTGAGCGCGGCTTTTTGCGTGCTTGTTGTTCGCGTACTTTGTCGTACTCGGCGGTGGTTTTAGCTAAAAATTCTGCTTTGTGATCTTTAGAAAGTAAATTAGACACCACACCCACGGCGCGGCTGGCGTTATTTACATACACCACGCCTTTGTCGTACTGCGGCTCTATTTTTACTGCGGTATGCGCTTTTGAGGTGGTTGCCCCACCAATCATGAGCGGTAGCTCAAAGCCACGACGTTTCATTTCTTTGGCAACGTGTACCATTTCATCAAGCGATGGGGTAATTAAGCCCGAAAGGCCTATAATATCGGCTTTTTCGTCAATCGCGGTTTGCAGTATTTTATCTGCTGGCACCATTACGCCTAAGTCGATTACTTCGTAGTTATTACATTGTAGTACTACGCCAACAATGTTTTTACCTATGTCATGCACGTCACCTTTTACGGTAGCCATAACAATTTTACCGTTGGTGGCGCCTTCCTCTTTTTCGGCTTCAATGAATGGGTCAAGGTAGGCCACGGCTCGCTTCATCACACGAGCCGATTTAACCACTTGGGGTAAAAACATTTTACCGGCACCAAATAAATCCCCAACCACGTTCATGCCATCCATGAGTGGCCCTTCAATGACGTGAATAGGTTTATCGGCGCCAGCACGGCACTCTTCTGTATCTTCATCTATAAAGGTGGTTATGCCTTTTACTAGAGCATGCTCTAGGCGCTTTTCAACCGGCCAAGTGCGCCATTCTAAATCTTCTACCCGCTCAGCTTGTGCCATGCCTGAATATTTAGGCGCAAGTTCAACAAGGCGCTCGCCCGCACCGGGGTCGGTGTTAAGAATTACATCTTCTACGGCTTTACGAAGTTCTTCGGGGATGTCGTCGTAAACCGCAAGTTGCCCTGCGTTTACTATGCCCATATCCATACCCGCTTTTATAGCATGGTATAAAAATACCGAGTGAATCGCTTCGCGTACCGGGTTATTACCTCTAAACGAGAACGATACGTTTGACACCCCACCCGACACTTTACAGTGCGGTAAATTTTGCTTAATACGGCGGGTGCCTTCAATAAATTCTACGGCGTAGTTGTCGTGCTCTTCTATGCCGGTGGCAACGGCAAATATATTGGGATCGAATATAATGTCTTCTGGCGGAAAGCCAATTTCGTCGACTAAAATACGGTAGCTGCGCTCACAAATTTCAAACTTACGATCGGCAGTATCGGCTTGACCTTCGGTATCAAATGCCATCACAACAGCGGCGGCGCCAAAGCGTTTTATAATTTTAGCTTGGCGAATAAACGGCTCTTCACCCTCTTTGAGTGAAATGGAGTTAACAATGGCCTTGCCTTGAATACACTTTAAGCCTGCTTCTATTACTTCCCACTTTGAGGAGTCGACCATAATAGGTACTTTAGAAATATCAGGCTCTGAAGCAATTAAGTTTAAAAACTTCACCATGGCGGCTTTTGAGTCCAGCATGGCTTCGTCCATGTTGATATCAATAACTTGGGCGCCATTTTCTACTTGTTCGCGAGCTACATTAAGGGCTGTTTCGTAGTCTTCTTCCATGATCAAACGTTTAAACATGGCCGAGCCAGTTACGTTAGTACGCTCGCCGACATTGGTAAATACTGCAATTTGTTGGGTCATTGGCGGCTCCTAATTTAAGTTACAGGCTTCTAGGCCTGATAAACGCATACGCACTTCAAGCTCAGGTAATTTTCGTGGTGCTGTGCCTTCAAGCCCTTTAGCAAAGACACGAATGTGCGCAGGCGTAGTGCCACAGCAACCGCCAACAATATTAATAAAGCCCGATTTACCCCAATCTATGATCTCTTTTGCCATGTCGTCTGCTTCTAAGTCGTATTCTCCAAACTCATTGGGTAAGCCCGCGTTAGGGTGAACAGAGACAAAGGTTTCGCACACACGTGATAGCTCTTCAACGTATTGGCGCAGTAAATCTGGCCCAAGGGCGCAATTTAAGCCAATTGAAAGCGGCTTAATATGGCGAATAGAGTTATAAAATGCTTCGGTGGTTTGCCCTGAAAGCGTACGGCCTGAGGCATCGGTAATAGTACCTGAAATCATCACTGGCAATGTGCGCCCTGCTTGTTCAAACGCTTCTTCTACCGCGAACGATGCCGCTTTTGCATTAAGCGTGTCGAATATGGTTTCGATTAAAATTATATCTACACCGCCCTCCATAAGCGCAAGGGTCGACTCAACATACGCAGTCACTAACTTATCGAAAGTGATATTACGATAGCCGGGGTCGTTTACATCCGGCGATAACGAACAGGTTTTAGATGTTGGCCCTAAAACACCTGCTACATAGCGCGGTTTTTCTGGGGTTTTAGCGCTAAATTCATCACATACAGCGCGAGCTAACTTAGCCGACTCTAAATTGACTTCACGGCTTATATTCGCCATGTCGTAATCTTCCATCGAAATGGTGGTCGAGTTAAAGGTGTTAGTTTCGATAATATCGGCACCAGCCGCTAAAAAGCTGCGGTGTATATCAGTAATAATTTCTGGCTTGGTTAGGCTTAATAAATCGTTGTTGCCTTTAATAAGCACGTGCCAATCTTTAAAACGTTCACCCCGGTAGTCTTGCTCTTCAAGCTTATGCGCTTGGATCATGGTTCCCATTGCACCATCTAAAATTAAAATGCGCTGTTTGAGCGCAGCGCTCAGCTCTTGATGCTTATTGTTTTGAGGATTATTCGGCATAGTTGTTAGTCCTTACGTCTTGGCTAACTAAGTTAATATCATAGGGTGTGGTTTGGTAAACGTAATAATTTAACCAGTTTGAAAACAGTAAAAACGCGTGGCTTTGCCATGTTTTAGACGGTTGCTTGCTGGCATCGTCATCAGGAAAATAGTTTTCGGGCTTTGGCGCATCGGGACTTTTTTGTAAATCGCGTTCATATTCAGCTTTTAAACTGTCGGCATCGTATTCTGGGTGGCCGGTAATAAACACTTGGCTGCCCGATTTATTTTTAAGTAAATACGCCCCGACTCGTTCAGAGCCAGCTAATACCACCAGCTCTTCACAAGCGTTTATTTTATTTATATCTATGTGCCCATAGCGTGAGTGCGGCACTAAAAAGGTATCGTCAAAGCCGCGGGTAAGTGCACCATGAGCAAAGTAGCATTGATGGGTAAACACCCCGCAGAGTTTGTTGTCTTTTAAATCGCGCTTTAAATTATAACGGTGATATAAAGCCGCGTGGGCAGCCCAACACGAAAACAAGGTAGAGGTTACATGCTGTTCGGCCCAATCAATAATCACTTTGAGCTCATCCCAATACGCCACGTCTTCATACTCTAAATGCGCGAGCGGCGCACCGGTAATTAACAGTGCATCGTAGTTGTTGTCTTTCACTTCTGAAAAGTAACGATAAAAGGTATCTAAGTGTTGCTCTGAGTTGCTACTGCTACGATGTGTATCAAGGCGCAGTAGCTCTACATTTACTTGCAGCGGAGAGTTAGCCAACAAACGAATAAACTGAACTTCGGTTTCTACTTTATTAGGCATAAGATTAAGAATAGCCAAGCGCATAGGGCGTATTTCTTGGGTTTTTGCACGCGTTTTAGGCATAACAAACACGTTTTCATGGCGTAATCGTGCAATAGCCGGCAATTCGTCTTCTACTGTAATTGGCATTCTTAAAGCTCCTGCTCATAAAAACCGAGAATTAATACGCTCTCATTATGAACAGAATGTCAAAAATATCAACCTCTAGATGTATAGATGTCTAAATGAAATTTATTCACCCGGTTTTTACATATTGAATATGTACTTTAAAACAGCCCCATTCGTTGACTGTTTCACCTGTGAGCCACTACAATACAGCATTGAAATTTTTATTATTATTGAAGGCTTCTTCCATGGTTTTACCTGATAAGTTTATATTCTCGATGAGTCGAGTATCTAAGGTTGTGCCACCAAAACGCACTATCTTAAAAGATATTTCGTTGCATTTTTTCCCAGGCGCAAAAATTGGTGTGCTAGGTCTAAATGGTTCTGGTAAATCATCATTACTACGCATTATGGCAGGTGTTGATGAAGATTTTGAAGGTGAAGCTCGCCCTCAACCAGGCACTAAAATTGGTTACTTGCCGCAAGAGCCTGTTTTGGACGAAAGCAAAACAGTTCGTGAAATTGTTGAAGAAGCTGTGGGTGAAGTAAAACATGCCCTTAACCGCCTTGACGAAGTGTATAACGAATACGCAATGGAAGGCGCTGACTTTGACGCACTGGCAAAAGAGCAAGGTGAATTAGAAGCGATTATTCAAGCGCATGATGGCCACAATATTGATAACGTTTTAGAGCGTGCTGCCGATGCTCTGCGTTTACCTGAGTGGGACGCTAAAATTGAGCACCTTTCAGGTGGTGAACGCCGTCGTGTTGCTATTTGTCGTTTGTTACTTGAAAAACCAGATATGCTTATTCTCGATGAGCCAACTAACCACTTAGATGCTGAGTCGGTTGCCTGGTTAGAGCGCTTCTTACATGACTACGAAGGCACCGTTGTGGCAGTAACGCATGACCGTTACTTCCTTGATAATGTTGCTGGCTGGATTTTAGAGCTTGACCGTGGTGAAGGTATTCCGTGGGAAGGTAACTACTCGTCTTGGCTTGAGCAAAAAGATGCCCGCTTACAGCAAGAGCAAAAATCTGAAAAAGCACGTCAAAAATCAATTGCACAAGAACTTGAATGGGTGCGTTCAAATCCTAAAGGTCGTCAAGCTAAATCAAAAGCGCGTATGGCACAGTTTAGCGAGCTACAACAGTCTGATTACCAAAAACGTAACGAAACCAACGAATTGTTTATTCCACCTGGCCCACGTTTAGGTGACCAAGTATTAGAAGTAAACAACTTACGTAAAAGCTTTGGCGACCGTGTTTTAATTGATGATTTAAGCTTTAGCATGCCTAAAGGCGCTATTGTGGGTATTATTGGTGCCAATGGTGCAGGTAAATCAACGCTATTCAAAATGCTAAGCGGTGAAGAGCAGCCAGATAGCGGTAATATCAGCATTGGTGAAACAGTAGAACTGGCAACTGTTGATCAGTTCCGTGGCAACATGGACGAAAGCAAAACGGTATTCCAAGAAATCTCTGATGGCCAAGATGTACTAAAAATTGGTAACTTTGAGTTCCCAAGCCGTGCTTATGTTAGCCGTTTTAACTTTAAAGGTAACGATCAACAAAAGTTTGTTAAAGACTTATCTGGTGGTGAGCGCAACCGTTTACACCTAGCTAAGCTGTTAAAAGCAGGCGGCAACGTAGTGCTACTGGATGAGCCAACCAATGACTTGGACGTTGAAACATTACGTGCTCTTGAGAATGCTATTTTAGAATTCCCTGGTTGTGTCATGTGTATCTCGCATGACCGTTGGTTCCTTGACCGTATTGCTACACACATTTTAGATTACCGTGACGAAGGCCAAATTAACTTCTTTGATGGTAACTACACTGAGTACGAAGAGTGGCTTAAAAAGACCCTTGGCGCAGAAGCTGCACAGCCTAAGCGTATTAAGTACAAAAAAATTGGCTAACAGCCACAGTGAATAAGTTAAAAGCCCTGCATTTTATGCGGGGCTTTTTTATGCGAGCTATTTTTATCTTTGAGCAAATTGGCGTGTTGAGCATTACCAGCTATGCTTATTATAAATAACAACTTTATAAGATTATTATGCAAAACCGTCGGCAATTTTCTCGTATTATGTTCTCTACAGCAGCGCAATTGGAAACGGCTAGCTCCCAGTATGCATGTACCCTATTAGATATTTCTTTACATGGTGCACTGATCACTAAAAGCGATGCCTTTACATGCAACAAAAATGACGAAGCAATATTACGTTTTACCTTGCCACAAAGCGATATTGAAATAAAAATGCCGGTGGTTATTCGTCACATAGAAGAAAACCATATTGGTCTTAAATGTCATAACATTGATATAGACAGCATTACGCATTTAAAGCGCTTGGTTGAACTAAACCTTGCTGATGAAACATTATTACACCGTGAGCTTGAAACGCTTATTTACCAAACATAAATAGACGCACTGCGTGAAGTTGATTACCATAACCAAAAATAATTAAACGACGCAGATATGAGTTTAAATCCCAATCTACCTTTAGTTTATCATCCTAATTACTCGTTTAGTTTTGATCCCAAACACCGCTTTGTAATGAGTAAATTTGCGCAGCTATACCAGCATGTTAAAACCCTTGGGCTTGCTGGCAGCAATATCATAGAGCCACCACATGGTCGTGTTGAAGAGTTAGAAATAGTGCACTGTGAAAACTACATTCACGATTTATGGCATAATCGCCTAGATGAAAAAGCCATGCGCCGTATAGGCCTACCTTGGTCGCAAGCACTAATGAACCGCACATTTACCGCCCCATTAGGGACACTGCAAACTGCGCGTTTAGCGCTTAAAAGTGGTCTTGCGTGCCATTTAGCGGGCGGCACTCACCATGCCCACAGTGATTTTGGCTCGGGTTTTTGCATGGTGAACGATTTAGCTTTTACCGCACAAACGTTAATTCAAAATCGTGAAGTTACCAACGTACTGATTTTTGATTTAGATGTTCACCAAGGTGATGGCACCGCAGCCATGCTGGCTCATCAACCTTATGCGTTTACCTGTTCAATACATTGTGAGAAAAACTTCCCATTTAGAAAGTCTCCTAGCGATTTAGATATTGGTTTAGCCAATAATATGCAAGACGCTGAATACTTAGGTATTGTTGACGATACGCTACAATTTTTATTACACGAGCTTAACCCAGATCTGGTTTTGTATGATGCTGGGGTTGATATTTGGCAAGAGGATGGCTTAGGCAAACTGGATATTAGTTGGCAAGGAATAGAAAAGCGCGACCACATAGTGCTTAAGCGTTGCCTTGCAAATAATACACCTGTAGCCACTGTGATTGGTGGAGGCTATGACAGAGATCATCAGCGCCTAGCAAAACGTCATGGCATTGTTATAGAGCAAGCTGCCAGTTTTTAATTATACTTTTAACTGACTCGGCGTAATACCTGTCCAACGCTTAAATGCACGGCGAAAATTAGGAATATCATAAAATGCAAGCCGATCAGCCACTCGTTCATTACCTTGCTGGCACACCCCCAGTAAATGCAGAGCTTTAAGTTTATTTTGCTCATCTTGTAATTGAGAATAACTGACACCGTGTTGTTTTAACTTACGTTTAAACGTAGCAGAGCTCATGGCAAAATGCTCAGCACTGTTAGCAAGGCTGTTGTTTTTATCACGGTAAATGCGCTGGCACACAGCCTCAACAAAAGACTGTGATACATTCTTATGTAACTCACTTTGCGCTATGCACTGCTGCCACCTAAGCTGACTAGCCTCTGGGTTTGTGCACTTAAGTAGTTGTTTATTAAAGTGCCAACGGGTATAGGGTTGTTCAAACCGTATTCGTAAGCCTAAGTGCTGCTCATATTCTTGAATATGCCGAGGGCGTTTACAGGTAAAGTCAAAATAACAATGTGGATACACATTACATACTCGTTTAAGCAAGCTCATTAACGCAGCGCTATATATTTCAAAACAATAATTTTTTAATGACTCGTCCATACCGATACTCGGTTGCAAGTACAGATATAAATCGTCTTTAAATATATGCTTACGGGTAAATAATAAAGGGGCAATAACGGTACTAATTTGTTGTAATTGCTTTAAAGCCATACCTAAACTGGGGCTTAAACGCACACTTTGCACTGCTGGGCTAACGTCATTAACCAATTGATGACCCAGTAAAAAGCCACTATCATTACTCTTCATTAAGGCTTTAAACTGGCTAATTAAAGCCAATAACTGGGATAAACTAAAGCGCTGTGATAGATCATATAAATCTTGCTCAAAAATACCCGTACCACGCAGCAATTTATGCAGCGGGATCCCTCGCCCTTGAGCAAGCTCCACCAGCGCAGTGATCATTCCCTCCGCGCTGAGGTATTTATCATCTAGGCTAATATACTGCTGCACCTACAAGGGCCTTTTCTTGTTGTAATTGTTGATGTAACTGGCTGGTTTGCTGCACTGGATCTTGCGCTAAATCCATTGCCATGGTGGCGGTTAAAATATGCTGGAACTGTGCGCCTTTGCTTTTTGCGACTTTAAACGCACAATGGTTAAGCGCCGCTTTCATTTGCGCTAGTAATTCTTTGGCTTGGCTTTGGCTGGTATTCGGCATAAGCACAATAAAACAATCGCCAGCATAGCGACAAAGCACATCATTCAAACGGCAATTCATTACTAATAAATCACTAATTTCTCTTAGTAACCTATCACCTTCACTAAAACCAAACTGCGCATTAAACTTTGCAAAATCACGAATATCAATAACGCCTAAAGTGCCGCCTTGCTGCTCTGTTTGTTGTTGCTGCATGAGTGAATGTAAGTAGTTAACTCGGTATAACCCTGTTACAGGACAGACTTTTTCATGCTCTCGCAGATGCGCTTCACGACGACGTAACTGACGATTTAGAACAAACTGTTCTTGGTGCCAATAATAAAGCCCAGCGCTGGTAAGCGACATACCAAACGGCGCTGGCAGTGATTCAAACCAGGTGAGCCATAATTGTGAAGGTTGCTTTAACCACTCATCGAGTAAATCGAGCGTGGCTGAGAACATAAACAAACCTAAACCTAACACTAATAAGGTAGTTACTTTGCCTGGCGGTCGTGAAATAAGTAACGCAACTATCCAGCTGAGTGTCATCAACACAATACCGCCCTCACCAACAATATCGAGCCACGCAATGTCTTGCCATTGCTTAAGTTCGCCAAAGTAAGCGCATATTGCTACAGCAATAACCAATAATAAAATGATGGTGTTGGTTAATTTTGCATGGCTGGTAAATGGGTTATATCGCATTAGGGTGGCTTCTTTAGTCTATGTTGGTCTGCATGCTAGCTTAGTCATGCTGTGTTCGGCAGGGTCATATTGGCTCATTGATATGACATTGAGATTAAAATTTATAGGTATTTAACCTAGTAATAACCATCTTTAGTGCGCTGGAGCCGTGTTTAAACAGCTCAAATGTCTGTTTAAAAAGCACTAAGTTGGCGTTTTGTCAGGAATTAACGGTAAAACTGTCACATTAGCGTCATTAACTTTTTTTAGTTTGCTCACCAAACCAAGGACAACCGGAGCAAATCAATGAAACAATTTAAGTTAAATGCTGTTGTGGCGGCGTTAGCACTGAGCCAATTTAGTGTTAGCGTGAATGCACAAGAACAAACATCACCAAGAGAACCTGAAGTAAAGGTTTCTGAAGAACTTGTGGTATATGGCGAGATTGGTTATCGCAACCGCTCGCAAGAACTAGCGCCCACGCTTGAATACTCACAAGAATACTTTCAGCGCTTTGAACCACTCACCGCAGGTGATGCATTAAAGCGTGTTCCTAGTGTTACTTTTTTATCTGATGTACTGGAATCAGACGGCGCACGTATGCGAGGCTTAAGCCCTGCTTACACAAAAGTACTTATTAATGGCGAGGAAGTTCCGGGCGCAGGTGCTGACCGTTCATTCTTTGTTGACCGTATTCCTGCAGAATTAATTGAGCGTGTAGAAATTATTCGCTCATCTAGTGCCAACCGCTCTGCCGATGCCATAGCAGGTACGCTTAATATTGTACTACGCGATGGCTATAGCTTAGACGGCGGTTATATTCGCGCTGGTGGCTTACGTTATGATGATGGCGAAATAAAAGAGAGCCTTGCGGGCGTTTACGGCACTGAGTTTGCAGGTGGGCGTTTACTGTTAGGCGCTAATTTACAAGGTCGTTATAACCCAAAACAAAAATCAAGCAGACGTTATGGCGATAGCCCTGAAAATAACCCGAATTACGCAACAGACGATTTTGATAACCGTGAAGATCAATCTGATACCCGTGATGGCGATGATACCTCTTTAAATGCCAGCTTTGAGAAGGTATTTGATAATGACGGTAAGTTTGACATTAGTGCTATGTGGGTTGATACCGACCGTACTGAAGACGAACGCTCTTTTGAATACGACAACCCAACGGCAACGTCAGGCTCTGTTGTTGAAGGGGGTAATTTACTCTCAGATAACGCAAACGTTTCGTTTATTAATCAAACCAACTACAACATTAATTCTGGCTATGAATTACCTCTGCTCGGCGGCACCAGTAAATTTAAAGTGGGTTACGCCAGCTTTGAAGAGTCTGTTTACGAACAAGAAGTTGAGCTTGATACCTCAGAACTTCCAATGGTATTTGAAGAAGCAGAAGAAACCGTTGATATCGATGATAAAGAATGGTCATTACAATGGCAGCACAGCTTACTAGTAGGTGATTCAAAAGAAATCCAATTTGGTGCTTTTATACAAGGCAAAGAGCGCGATACCGCTATTTTTGTCGCTGAAGATGAGCTTGAAAAAGACTTTACCAATTGGGATCAATTTACTAAGAATCCACTGACTCTTGCCGGTTTTGACAACGCCTTTGAACCAGTGGCTGGTGGCGTTAATACCCTAGAAGAAGACCGTTTTGATTTATTTGCGCTAATCAAGCATGAAGCGGATGTGTTCTCGTGGGAGATGGGGGTGCGCTGGGAGTCAACTGATTCAAGTATTACTGATACCAATGAAGGCGTAACTGCCGAGAATGATTATGACTTTTTCTTACCGTCGGCTCACTTTCGTTATAGCATCAGCGATAACGGACGAGTCAGTGCCTCTGTTGCTCGCAGCTTACGCCGCCCTGACTTTGACTACATGACACCCGCCTTACTTGAAAAAGAGCTCGCCGATAATGACTTTTTAGGTAACCCAAGCCTTAAACCAGAATCGTCTTGGGGTATCGATTTAGGTTACGAATACCGTTTAGGTAAAAGTGGTGTTGTTGGTGTAAACGTATTTTACCGTGACGTTAGCGACCTTATTGAAATTGCCAGTACCGGTGTTGAAGGCTCTGAAGGCGAAGGCACATTTGTACTGCAACCACAAAATACTGGTGATGGCACAGTTCAAGGTGTTGAGTTTGATTTATCAACTCCACTAAGCGCCTTGAACATGCCTAACACTGGAATCTTCTTAAATTACTCTTGGCTCGACAGTGAAGTTGAAGACAGCTTTGGTAAGCGTAAATTTAATGACCAATCTGATTATGTTTATAACGTAGGCTTTATCCAAGATTTACCAACACTTGGCGCATCATTTGGTGCAACGTACCGTAATCAAGGTGATGCATACGGACGCTTTGTGGGTGAAGAAGTGACAACCTCTTATGGTGCTGATTTAGAGTTATTCGTAGAAAAACGCTGGGAAAATGTAACGCTTCGCCTAGTTGGTTCAAACCTACTTGATGCCAGTAAAGATGAAGTTTTCAACAAGTTTGACTCTCTTGATGATCAAAATAATCGTAACTTTGATGAGTACGAGCTTGAGTCTGAAGAAGCAGGTCCAGTGATTCAAGTAATGCTACGTTACGCATTCTAATCACACGTATTGTCATTTTAAGCACGTATTGGCAAGCCATCGCGTGCTTTTTTGGAGATAGAACATGTTTAAATTGTCTTTCATAATGGCCGCGCTACTGTGCTCATCAGCGCTTAGTGCTGGTGAGCCCGTTATTTATAAAGATGCGCTATATCAACAACAAAAAATAGCCAAGTTAACTACGTTACCTAATAGCCTTAACTTTATGGTTATTGGTGATTGGGGACACAACGGCCACTTTTATCAAAAAGAGGTGGCTCATCAGCTAGAAATCGCCATGTACCAAACCGATGCCGATTTTGTTGTCTCGACCGGCGACAACTTTTACCCAAATGGTGTGGCAAGTGTGAACGATCCTCTTTGGCAATCAGCCTTTGAGAATATATACCACGGCCCTCACACATTTGAAGATTGGTATGTTGTTTTGGGGAATCACGATTACCTTGGTAATGCTCAAGCACAAATTGACTACACAGCAAAAAGTCAGCGCTGGCAATTACCAGCAAGGTACTACAGTAAAACATTTGCACTTGAAAACAACGAGCAAGTGTTAATGGTTTTTTTAGATACCAACCCGATTCAACCTGAATATAAAACCCGTGAAAAATACCGCTCAACCCAAAGTCAAAGCTATCAAACACAATTGGTATGGCTTGAAACCCAACTAGCTGGCAGTAACGCAAAATGGAAAATTGTTGTTGGCCATCACCCGCTTTACTCTAGCGGTAAACGCTTTGGTCGCAACCAAGGTCTTCGCGACATTTTAGAACCTATTTTAGAACGCCATAACGTGCACGTTTATATCGCAGGGCACGAGCACGACTTGCAATACAATCAACCAAAAAATAGCAAGGTGGCTCACTTTGTCTCTGGTGGTGGCAGTGAAGCACGGTTTGTAAAACAACGTGAATTTACCCGCTACGCAGAAGCAACACCGGGCTTTTTAAGTGTCTCTATCAATGGCGAAACGCTAACAATGAGCGCGATTAATCACCTTGGTGAAGTACGTTTTAGCACTGAAAAGCACATAGATAAGTAAAGGATAAAATAATGAACTTTAAACTAAATACAATTTCAGCTGTGCTTGTCAGTGCACTCCTAATGACTGCAGTAAGCGGCTGTACAAGTAATGACGATACGCAAAATAATGCAGCAGTTGCAAAAAAAACATATATTGAAAAAACAGACATTGAAACCAAATTATTTGGCCCACAACAAAACATGCAAGGCTCACAAGCAGCAGCTCTAGGTAATAATCAATGGCTAATGGCGAGCGAAAGCCAGGGCTTATTACTTGCCGATAACGAGAAAAGCAGTGTGCTGTTAGCCGGTAACTTTGAATCAATTTCACTAAAGCAATTATCAGCACAGCAGTTTTTACTCGCCAGCCTTGATAAAAGCCAAGACAACGTAGCTATTTTTAAGCTTATAAAAAATGGCCGAACTTGGCAGCTAAATGAACTCACCCGCATTAGTCCACCTCAAGCCCAGCCTGATACAGTGTGTTTATTTAAAAACAGCAATACCAAGACTGTATCAGCGTTTGTGCCGGATGTTCGCGGCTTGATCAGCGAAACGGTTATTTATGATTTAGCCACTAACCAAGCTAAAAATATCGCAGTACGTGAGTTCTCTGCGGTCACTGAGGCTTCAGGTTGTGCTGTTAATGATGACACCAAAACTCTGTATGTGGGTGAAGCAGATCTCGGAGTGTGGGCTATTAACGCGGATGCAGAATCTGATGCCAATAAGCAGCCTGTGGCTTTGGTACAACCCTACGGCGAATTAAACAGTGAAATTGGGGCCCTATCGATATCACAAGACGGTACTTTATGGCTGAGTGCCACTGATGGTAATGTGGTTTATGCTTACCAAGCTCAAACAGACAAGCTAAGCCAATGGTTACTGGCAGGTGAGCACACAATAGAGTCTGTTGCAGCGAGCTTTATCAATGACAGTCAAGCCCAGCTGGTATTAATTGATGATGAAACAGGCGCTTACATTCAAGCAAACGTTAACTACACAGCGCAAACAGCGACTTCACAAAACAATGTCGCGATGACTCACCTTCATGCCAGCGCACAAACTACACCGGTTGCTGCGTTTGGTGATGCAGCAGATGATCCGGCTATTTGGATTAATGAGCAAGACGCTAAAAAAAGCTTAATTTTAGGCACTGATAAACGTCGCGGCTTGATGGTTTATGACCTTGCTGGCAGCAAAGTACAATCGCTTAATGTTGGCCGTTTAAATAATGTTGATGTGCGCCAACATCAAGGTATAAACAACCAGACCCATACGTGGATCACTGCCAGTAACCGTACTCTTAATAGCATTAGCGTATTTACTGTAGATGGCGATAACCAAGTAAACCATGTGACAGAAATAGCCACTAACCTACCTGAGATTTACGGTATGTGTATGTATTCCTCTGAGTCTGGCCATTACGTGTTTGTTAATGATAAATCAGGTTTATTTCAGCAGTATAAACTCACCGGTGAGCAAAGTAATTTAAGTGGTGAACTGGTTAGAGAGTTTACTCTACCAAGCCAACCTGAAGGCTGTAGTGCTGATGATAATCTAGGCCAACTATTTGCAGGTGAAGAAGATGCAGGCATTTGGTATATCGGTGCAGAGCCTACCGCTGGTAACAAAGCAGTAAAGCTACAAAGTGTTAATGAGCAACTGGTGGCAGATGTTGAAGGTATGGAAATTTATCATGCTAATGATGCTCGCTATTTAGTAGTATCAAGCCAAGGCGATAATAGCTATGTGCTTTATAAAATCTCAGATGACACAGAGCCTAGTCTAAGCTTTGCAGGTAAGTTTAATGTAATTGCAAACCTAGATAAAGGCATTGATGGCGTAGGTGAAACTGACGGTTTAACCGTTACAGCAACGGCTGTGCCTGGTTATCCTGAAGGCATGCTTATAGTACAAGATGGCTACAATCGCATGCCCCTACAACCACAAAACTTTAAAATTATTGACTGGCGCGAAGTGAAAAAAGCAATTAGATAATAGCTAACCCTAAATGTACTGATACACGCTAAAGCTTTAGTGTGTATCACGTTTAAGCTTTACTAAAATATAACTAAAGATAATTATGTATAAATGTATACTACACTTTATATCTATAAATTAATTGAGGTTATTATGCGGCTACCCTACTTCGTATATTTATTTATCAGCATTATATTTTGTACCAGCTCGCTTGCTAATGCCGAAGAGCCACCAGAACTTCCGCCATTAAACCCCAAGTATGAAGCAGAGCATGCCATGGTATTAGTTAATAAGGGTTCAAGTGTATACGCGATTAACATTCCAAGCTTTGAGCTTCCTTATGATGTACATGTTATGTACAAGGTAGATGTATCTGATATTCCATTTTTAGATTTAGTACGTGACGCTGAGTTAGTTACAGTAAAATCAAAGCCGTTTAATATTCAACGCTTAATGCGAGGCGAAGAAGTCGCGATTACCGCAGATGTATACCTTGGAGATTTTAGACAAGGAGGTAGCTTAGTTTACAGTGATAAATTAATAGAGCTTAGCGAGCAGTTATTTACTCGTGAGCTAACTGATTTAAGCCCAGCCTCAAAATGGCAACAGTACGATATGGTTACGCTAAAAAATAATGAGCGTATTTATATTCACCAAATAACTCAGCCACCAAGCTATCATCATATTATGTTTGTTGATTTAAGTGGTGCCTGTTTACAAAAGTTTCGCACCTCAACTGAAGTGCCCTCTGCTGGTGAGCTCAATTATAAGTTTATAAATTGTGGCACATTGAAACCGATGTTTTATGATGCTGAAAGCTTAAGTAAATAACTTAGCCTTGTTTTAGGGACGAAAAAAGGCTCCTCGCAATGCTCAGAGCCTTTGGTTAACTTTGGGAATTAACTCGGTTCATTGATCGTTTAAGATCAGTTTAGCGCCACTAGTTGTGGCGCAATTGTTTGATAATCTACCGCCATGGCAATACTCAAAGCGGTAATATTAATAATAGAAAACGCAAACACTTGGCGTGCCCAACGGGTGGTGTCTATGTTGTAGCGATATCCTCTAAGTGCCATGAGTAACCACCAAAAACTGGTAATACAGGCAACGGCCATAAAGGCAGCACCGGTATAACCACTAATTGGCAATAGCATCACCACTAAAGCATATACCGCAATATAAAGCACAATATGGCGCTTAGCTTTGTTAACACCTTGCGCCACGGGCAATACTGGAATATTAGCGGCTTGGTAATCTTTAAAGCGAAAAATAGCAATCGCATATGAGTGCGGCATTTGCCACAAACTAAACATCACCAACAGTATTAATGCACCCATATCGAACACACCCGTAACGGCGCAATAGCCAACAACAGGTGGAACTGCGCCCGACAGACTACCAATAAAGGTGCCGTAAACAGAGTTGCGTTTCATGTAGAGGCTGTACACCCCTACATAAATGACATAGCCAAAGGCGGCAAAAAATACCGCCGCTTGAGTGGTAAAGGCGATTAATAAGCCAAAGCCAATTAGCCCTAATAACACGCCATGGCTTAAAGCGGCTTTTGCAGACATTTCGCCCGTTACAGTTACACGTGAGCGAGTACGTGCCATAGCAACATCAATGTCTCTATCTATAACATTGTTTATGGCACATCCCGATGCAACGACAAGCGATAAACCAACCAAGGTAACCAACATTAACCATGGGTCTATATCACCGCGGGCGGCAAGTAAAAAACCACCGGCAACGCTGATCAAATTCCCCATAATAATACCTGGCTTAGTAACAGCTAAATAACGACGAAACATCTGAAACCTCTAATACATCATCATTGCGTTTGATTCATAAATGATCCAAACAGACAGTCCAACCACCATGACGATGATCAACGCGCTAAACAAGAAGGTAAAGGTATTCGCTTTGCCTTCATCGGTGGTGAAATTAAGGTGTAAAAAGTATTTTAAATGCACCCAAATTTGCACGATTGCAAAAGTAACGATACTCAAAAGCGTGGTGACTTTTGAAAAATCGCCCTCCATCACCATCCAAAATGGAATGGCCGTTAAAATCACTGACAAGACAAAACCAATAAGATAGGTTTTTACACTGCCGTGTGACTGATCATGATGTTGGCTTTGCATTTTCGCTAAAGCATGCGTTTCGCTATGGCTCATTACATTGCTCCCATTAAATAAACAACAGTAAATACACAAATCCACACAATATCTAAAAAGTGCCAAAATAAGCTTAAGCAACTTAGGCGCGTGACGGTTTGTTTACCTAAACCGCGCTTGATCACTTCTATCATCATTATGCTCATCCAGATAAGGCCTGCAGTTACATGTAAACCATGCAAACCCACTAATGAGAAAAACGATGTTAAAAAAGCACTTTGCTGTGGGCCATTGCCATGAACAATTAAATGATGGAACTCATAAATTTCCATGCCAATAAACACCGCGCCTAAACAAAAAGTGACCGCGAGCCAACCAAGCGTCAGCGCCTTTTTTTGCCCTTGAGCGGCAATCATGGCAAAACCAAAAGTGATACTACTAATAAGTAGCGCCGCAGTTTCTACGGCAACAAAATCAAGCTCAAAAATATCTTTGCCCGATACACCACCTGCGGTGTTCATATAAAGCACTGCGTAGGTTGCAAAAAATGAGGCAAATAAAAGGCAATCGGTCATTAAATAAAGCCAAAAGCCAAAGATTGTATCGCCAGAGGTATCGTGATGCTCATGCGTATGACTTACGCTATGAGGCTCTAAATTTACATGGCCTTGAGTTGCAGATAACGTACTCATGCGCTTACCTCCTTCGTATTACTGGCAATATGCGCGCCTTCTATTTGTAATATTTCATCGTTTTGCACGTAGTAATCTACATCGCTGGTGTAAGCACGGTTAATAAACAGCGCAATCGCGCCAATAAAACCAAGCCCTGCTAGCCACCAAATATGCCAGATCATGGCAAAACAAAACGCCGTTAAACTCGCAGCAATAAGCACACCCGATGCGGTATTTTTTGGCATATGAATTGGGCTATAGCTAGATTTACCTTGATAAGCTAGGCCTTTTTCTTTCATATCAGTCCATGTATCAATATCATCAACATGCGGGATTTCAGCAAAGTTATAATATTGTGGTGGTGATGACGTTGACCATTCAAGGGTGTGACCGTTCCAAGGATCGCCGGTGGTGTCATCAAGCGCTTCGCGGTTTTTAAAGCTCACATAAAGCTGAATAACTTGGCAAATAATACCGAACATAATAATCACGGCGCCCACTGCAGCAATATAAAGCCAGATATTCCAATCAGGATTATTTGAGTGATTTAAGCGACGTGTCATGCCTAAAAAGCCAAGTACGTACAATGGCATAAAGGCTACAAAGAAACCGATTAACCAACACCAAAATGATGCTTTACCCCAACGTTCATCAAGCTTAAAGCCCATTGCTTTGGGGAACCAAAAAACAAAACCAGCTAAGTAACCAAATACTGCGCCACCAATAATGGTGTTATGAAAATGAGCGATTAAGAATAAGCTGTTATGCAATACATAATCGGCACCAGGGATTGCTAGTAATACCCCCGTCATACCACCAATACTGAAGGTAACCATAAAACCAAGCGTCCACAGTACGGGCACAGTAATGCGCAAGCGACCACGGTAAATAGTAAACAACCAACTAAATAACTTAACCCCAGTAGGGACAGCAATGACCATGGTCATTACCCCAAAGAAGGCATTTACATTAGCGCTTGAACCCATAGTAAAGAAGTGGTGTAACCATACAATAAAGCCAAGAATAGAAATGGCACCGCTGGCATATACCATCGATTTATAACCAAATAAACGTTTACCAGTGAAGGTCGACACTATTTCAGAGAAGATACCAAAAGCTGGTAATACTAAAATGTATACCTCTGGGTGGCCCCATGCCCAAAACAGGTTGATATACATCATGGCGTTACCGCCTGCTTCATTAGTGAAGAAGTGGAAATCTAAATAACGGTCTAGCGTTAGCATGGCGAGCACTGCGGTTAAAATTGGAAATGATGCCGCAATTAAGATATTTGCCCACGTACATGCCCATGTGAAAATTGGCATTTTCATCAGAGTCATACCAGGGGCACGCATTTTAAATACTGTCACTAGGAAGTTAACAGCGGTTAATAGCGTACCGAGCCCCGATATTTGCAAAGCCCAAATATAATAATCGACCCCCACCCCAGGGCTAAAGGTCAACTCCGATAACGGTGGGTAAGCAACCCAGCCTGTTTTGGCAAATTCACCAAATATAAGTGATAAATTTATTAAAATGGCGCCACTGGCAGTAAACCAAAAACTTAAATTATTTAAAAATGGAAAAGCCACATCACGGGCACCAATTTGCAGTGGTACAACAATATTCATTAAACCAATCATAAATGGCATCGCCATAAAGATGATCATAATAACGCCATGAGCAGTGAATATTTGGTCGTAATGCTCTGGCGGCAGATAACCTGGCGCGCCACTGGTAGCAAGCGCTAACTGCGCACGCATCATAATGGCATCAGAAAAACCACGAAACAGCATGATTAGTGCTAATAAAATGTACATAACGCCTAAGCGTTTATGATCAACCGAGGTGATCCAGTCACGCCAAAGCACACCCCATTTTTTATATTTTGTTATTAGCCCAGCTATAATAAGCCCGACAACAGCAATCACCGCCATGGTAACCATGATAATAGGTTCATGAAACGGAATTGCATCTATAGATAATTTACCTAAAAACGACATGATTATTCCTCGCCCTGGCTGTGTGATGATGGCATTGAATGATTACCCATTGCTTGATGCTCATTACTCATCTGCTGATGTTTACCCATGGCATGATGTTTTTTATTCATATCGCCATGCGCCTGCATGTATTTCATCACTATGGTATGAAATAAACCGTCATCAACCTTGCCATAGTAAGCGACTGGGTTGTTCTCACTTGCTTTTGCAAGCTCAACATAATTGGCATGAGTAAGGTTATTAGCGTTAGTTTTTACCTGTTCAACCCACTGGTTGAAGTCAGCTTTTGTTGGCGTTGCGATGGCATTAAATTTCATACCAGTAAAACCCGCACCACTGTAATTAGCCGAAAAGCCTTTAAACGTGCCAGGCTCATTAGCAATTAAATGCAGCTTAGTTTCCATACCCGCCATTGAGTAGATTTGACTACCTAACTGAGGAATGAAAAACGAGTTCATGGTACTTTCTGACGTGATTTTGTATTCAACCGGAACATTAGCAGGAAATACCAATTCGTTTACCGTGGCAATACCTTGTTCAGGGTAAATAAATAACCATTTCCAATTAAGTGACACCACTTCAACAGTAAGATGTTCACCTTTACCCTCTATCGGTTTATAGGGGTCAAGCTCTTGAGTTGACTGCCAGGTGATCACACCTAAAATAACAACAATAACAATAGGAACCGCCCATACAACAGCCTCAATCTTATTAGAGTGAGCCCATTTTGGTGCGTAAATTTCATGGTTTTGTGTGTCTCTGTATTTCCAAGCAAAATATAAAGTCATCACAATAACGGGGATCACAACTAACAACATAAGCACAGTGGCGATGATGATCAGATTTTTCTCATCAATACCTATCTGCCCTTTTGGGTCGAGTACCCCGCCATTACAGCCTGATAAGATCAGCGCCATACTAGCTAAAGCAATATTAAAAAGGTTACGAATTAACAAGGGACTATCCTAAAACCTAAAGAGTTTTTATTAGCTGCCAAAAATATTTAGCAACGATATTTGATAAAAACCCAAGTTAATTAAGATTGAATTACAATAATGCAGAGCGAATGCAAGCATGAAGTATTGACCACTGGCTTAATAAAACCACCTAGCAGAACCAACCCAGCTTTTTTAAACACATTAATATAACGCAATAAAAATTAACTTGGGTGAGGTATGGTTGGCTGAGAGTGTGTAAAAAACACTAAGCTACAATGAAAGTAATCGTTATTTACAGCAAGAATAAATAATTAGATACCACAAGTGTAACCTATACCCATAAAATTAATGGGTAAACAGACAACCTGTAAAGCTAGGTGGAGCACGACAACCATGCGCAGCTTGCACTGGTTGCTGAACTTTAGCCTCGCTATAAGCAAAGGCTGCTTTACGGAGGATTATCCCAGCACGACGCGCTGGAAACATGTGGAACAATAGCCAACAAAGGCCAATAAGTAACTGACACGATAAGATGGGATGAGCTAAAAATTCGGCAATTGTCAGTAATAATGGCTCTATAAAAAAGCCATCACTGACCAATGCTTCAAGCCTAAAGGCATCCTCAATAGCGCCACTAAGCAACATAACGGCATTAAAAACTAATAATGTTACAGCCACACTCACGCCCTTTTTCGCTTTTTTAAAGCGCTCATGCAACACTGACTTACCTAAGGTAAGCAAAGCGCTGGTATGAAACAAAGAAAGTGAGTTCAAAAACATTAACCTATTAAAATGACTAATAACAAAATTCGGAGTACACCGTGGCAACAAAAAAGGTTGCAGCCGTAAAGCCTTATACAGTGACATGAAATACAGTCTCAACGCATTAGCACTATTTTGCCAAGCTAGTTTTGATCCGCATCAATAGAACTTTCAAAACTTACTGAAAGTTCGGGCATGAGTATAACAAAGAGAATTTTCTGTTCAAGATAAAAACACGATTATTTTATCGGCTGATGATTTATTTATGCCGATATAAATAAAAAACCTCCCGTAGTGAGCTACGAGAGGTTTTTTGTTTAAACAGGGATACCCTATTTAAAGAATTTGGTTTTCTTTCCATACTTGCTCTTTGGCTAGACGCTTTTTGCGTTTATCACATGGATCATCGCAATCACATGCTTTATCAATACCTACAGAGCCTAGGCCTCCGCAGCTACTCGCCATCGATTTTCTTTGTACTATCATGCCTATCGCCATTGCAGCGACAATTAAAATAAGTAAGCCAAAGGTTAGAAAAAAAAGTGACATTGCTTAGCCCCTATTGTTCAGCAATAAAATGAGCCCAAACATCATATCTGAGCTCATTGCATTATATACCCTCATGATAAGGATATAAACCTAAAGACTATAAATAAGGCTTAAATGCAGGGCTCGAATAGGTGACTAACCCCTGTGCCGATTTCGCAATTAAATACACAGGTAAATCATGCTGCTGCGCATAACGTTGTGCCTTTTCCATACCCATTACCGTTAAAGCAGTCGCTAAACCGTCCGCCGTCATTGCACTTGGGTGTAAAACAGTAACAGAGACTAAATCGTGCTTAATTGGCATGCCTGTCATCGGATCAATAAGGTGCGTATAGGTTTCACCATCCATAGTATAAAAAATTCTATAATCGCCAGAGGTGGCAATACCATTATTACCCGGTGTTAATACGCGGTGTACTTTGCGCTCGCCCGGATTTGCATCAGGTTGTTCGATTGCTATTCGCCATGCTTGATTGTCTGGTTTTGTACCAGCAATACGCAATTCTCCACCAATTTCAACCATGTAATCTGTAATGCCTTTACTTTGTAATAGCTCAGCAACTTTATCAATACCATAGCCTTTTGCTGTAGCCGAAAACGACAGCTCTAAATCAGCAACTGTTTTAGCTAACCCTTGCTCATTAAGGACCAGCTTATCTATACCAATGTTACTGACCATATTTGCCAGTGCTTCATCCGTTGGGCGCTTTGTTGGTTTTTTATCAGGACCAAATCCCCATAAATCGATTAGCGGCCCCATAGTCACATCGAGTGTTTTAGTTGAATCACCAATTCGTATAGATTCTGCAATAACCGCTCTAAAGTCATCACTAATTGGCATTACTTGATTAGCACCTAAACGGTTAAAGGTGTTTATTTCTGACTCTTCAATATAGGTCGACATAGACTGGTTAATATCAACTAAAACCGCATCTATTTCTGCTTGTACTGCTTGAGGGTCTACTTGATCAGCGTAAAACTTGATGTGGTAAGTTGTCCCCATCGTTTTACCTTCAAGGTAAGCTTCTTCGTTGTGTTGTGAATTGCCACAACCGGTGATAAGTAACGTGGATATGATTAAAAATAAGGCTACCACGCCTTTAACTGTGCTTAATCGATTCATAATAGCCTACTTATAAAGGTTAAATAGAGTATCAACTAAAATCAGCGGTAAAGCCAAACTCAGTCAGTTGATATAAAAAAGCCTCATAACACTTAGTGCTATGAGGCTGGTATTTTAACTAAATTTATTTAGTTTGGGTATTAGCCACCGAAATCATCTAATAAGATGTTTTCTTCTTCTACACCTAAATCTTTAAGCATAGAGATAACTGCCGCATTCATCATTGGAGGACCACACATGTAGAACTCACAATCTTCAGGCGCTTCGTGGTCTTTAAGATAGTTTTCAAATAACACGTTGTGGATAAAGCCAGTGTAGCCTTCCCAGTTATCTTCTGGTTGCGGATCTGAAAGCGCTGTATGCCAAACGAAGTTATCGTTTTGCTCAGCTAGGCCGTCAAAATCTTCAACATAAAACATTTCACGCTTAGAACGCGCACCATACCAGAAACTAATTTTACGCTTAGAGTTTAAACGCTTAAGTTGGTCAAAGATATGTGAACGCATTGGTGCCATACCTGCACCACCACCTACGAATACCATTTCAGCGTCTGTGTCTTTAGCGAAGAACTCACCAAATGGACCAGAAATAGTTACTTTATCGCCTTCTTTTAGTGACCAAATGTACGATGACATTTTACCACATGGTAGGCTTAGGTTTCTTGGCGGCGGCGTAGCGATACGCACGTTAAGCATAATAATGCCTTCTTCTTCTGGGTAGTTAGCCATTGAGTAAGCACGAATTGTTTCTTCGTCTACTTTTGACTCCAGGTCGAAGAAACCAAAATGGTTCCAATCGCCACGATACTCTTCAGGAATATCGAAATCAGCGTATTTAACATGGTGAGCTGGCGCTTCGATTTGGATGTAACCACCCGCACGGAACGGCACTGACTCGCCATCTGGAATTTGTAGCTTAAGTTCTTTGATGAACGTTGCTTTGTTATCGTTAGAGATAACTTCACAATCCCATTTTTTAACACCGAAAATTGACTCTTCAAGTTCAATTTCCATGTCATTTTTAACATTAACCTGACACGCTAAACGACAACCTTCACGTGCTTCACCTTTAGAGATGTGGTCAAGTTCAGTTGGCAGAATATCACCGCCACCTTCTTTAATGTGAACGCGACACTGACCACAAGAGCCACCGCCACCACATGCAGAAGATACGAAAATACCTGACTCAGATAGTGCACCTAATAGCTTACTACCTGCTGATGTTTTAATGGCTTTGTCTGGATCGCCATTAATACCGATGATGATGTCACCGCTTGCAACTAGCTTAGATTTAGCACCAATGATGATTAAAACTAGTATTACAACGATAGCGATAAAAACACCAACGCCTAAGAAAATATCCATGATTGACCTCGCTATTATTACAGTGAAATACCAGAGAATGACATAAAGCCAAGACCCATCAAGCCAACAGTGATAAAGGTAATACCTAGACCACGTAAACCATCTGGTACGTCTGAATACTTCATTTTCTCACGGATACCTGCAAGTAATGTAATTGCAAGCGCCCAACCCACACCAGCGCCAATACCATAAACAACAGACTCGCCGAAGTTATAGTTACGCTCAACCATGAAGGCTACCGCACCAAAAATTGCACAGTTAACTGTGATTAGTGGTAGGAAAATACCTAATGCGTTGTACAGTGGTGGGAAGAACTTATCTAATGCCATTTCAAGAATTTGCACCAGTGCAGCAATAACACCAATGAAAGTTAAGAAACGTAAAAAGCTAAGATCCGCTTCTGGGTAACCAAGCCACTCAAGTGAACCTGGTGCTAATACCGCATGGTAAACCAAGTTATTAACCGGTACTGAAATACCTAATACAACAATAACCGCTACCCCTAGGCCAATTGATGTAGTTACTTTTTTAGACACGGCTAAGAAAGTACACATACCTAGGAAGAATGCTAACGCTAAGTTTTCAATAAAAACGGCTTTTACAAATAAACTAATATAATGTTCCACTTATCGCCCCTTACGCTTTAGCTTCTACTTGGTCTTTCTTATAAGTACGAAGTACCCAAATGAATAAACCAATGATGAAGAATGCACTCGGTGGTAAGATCAATAGACCCATAGGTTGGTACCAACCACCATTTTGTACTAATGGAATAATATCAACACCGAACAGTGAACCTTTACCGAATAACTCACGAATAAAGCCAACAGTAAGAAGCACTACAGAGTAACCTAAACCATTACCAATACCATCAAGGAAAGACATTAATGGCGGCGACTTCATTGCATAAGCTTCAGCACGACCCATTACGATACAGTTAGTAATGATTAGACCAACGAATACTGATAACTCTTTTGCCGTAGCGTAAGAGAAAGCTTGTAGTACTTGGTCAACCACGATTACTAATGATGCAATAATCGTCATCTGTACGATGATACGTACTGATGATGGGATATGGTTACGAATAGTCGAGATAAAAAGGCTAGAGAATGCAGTTACCAATGTCAATGCGATTGACATGATTAATGCATTTTTTAAGCTAGACGTTACCGCTAGCGCAGAACAAATACCAAGTACTTGTAATGCGATTGGGTTGTTAGCGAAAACTGGACCGAATAGGACCGCCTTCATTTCTTTAGTATCAGCCATTAGTTCAATGCTCCTTTACGTACTTTCGCAAGGAAAGGGCCAAAGCCATTTTCGCCAGTCCAAAAGTCAACTGCATGGTCAACACCGTTAGATGTTAATGTAGCACCTGAAAGACCGTCGATCTTATGCTCATCACCAGCTGCAGTCCCTTTAACGATTTGGATTGGTAACTCTTTACCTTCCCACGTTGCAGTCCACTGTGGGTTTTGAATTTCACCACCTAAACCAGGTGTTTCGTTATGTTTGTAGAAAATAATGTCTTTAATAGTTTCGCCATCGCTTTCAAGCGAGATAAAACCGTACATTAAACCCCATAAACCATAACCCTGAATAGGAAGGATGATTGCATCAGTAGAGCCATCGTCTTTTTTAGAGATGTAAACAGGCGCACGCTTGGTAATACGTTGAATACCGGCGATGTCCTTAATACCATTCTCTTTAAGAGACTTGCTTAAATCAGCATCATATTTGCTTTTTTCAAAGTCGAAATCTTCTACCGGCTCAGCAAACTCACCACTTTGCATATCAACAAAGCGGGTTTCGATTTTAGCTTCAAACGTTTCTGCAACGTTATCAACTTTGCCAATACCAGCAGCAGCTAAGATATTGCTTTGAATATCTTTTGCTTTATTTGCTTTTTGCAGAGGGCGAAGTTGTACAGATGTTAGCGATACAATAACTGCACACACTAAACATAATGAGACAACAACAGCTAGCGTTTTGCCAATTGATTCGTTATTACTAGACATTACGTGCCAACCTCCGCTTGATATTAGCTTGCACTACAAAGTGATCGAATAAAGGTGCAAACAAGTTAGCAAATAAGATTGCTAGCATGATGCCCTCTGGGTATGCAGGGTTAACAACACGGATCATGATAACCATAAAGCCAATAAGCGCACCGTATGCTAATTTACCTTTATCAGTGAATGCAGCAGATACAGGGTCAGTTGCCATAAAGAACATACCGAATGCAAAACCACCTAATACCATATGCCAGTACCAAGGCATAGCAAACATAGCATTGGTTTCAGAACCAATAGTATTTAGTATTGATGAGGTTACTACCATACCTAGGAATACACCTAGCACGATACGCCAAGACGCGATGCGCACGTAAATTAGGAATAAACCACCAATAAGTACAGCTAGTGTAGACGTTTCGCCCATAGAACCTTGAATGAATCCGTAAAACGCATTCCACCAAAGCTCAATATCAGTCGCGTAATTTAACGTACCAGCAAACGCTTGACCAAGCATAGTCGCGCCAGAGAATGAATCTACGGCAGTCCATACTGTGTCACCTGAAATTTGTGCAGGGTATGCGAAGAATAAAAACGCACGACCAGCAAGCGCAGGGTTTAAGAAGTTACGACCTGTACCACCAAATATTTCTTTTGCGATAACTACACCAAAAGTAATACCTAGCGCAACTTGCCATAAAGGAATCGTTGCAGGCAGGATTAATGCAAATAATACAGAGGTTACGAAGAAACCTTCATTTACTTCATGCTTACGCACAGAAGCAAACAATACTTCCCAAAAACCACCGACAATAAAGGTTGTTGCATAAATAGGTAGGAAGAAACATGCTCCGTAGAACATTTTTGCGCCCCAACCAGCATCAACGGTTAACTCACCGCCTAATAACTGGAATAAACCTACTTGCCAAATGTTAGCTAGTTCAAAACCATTACCAAGCGCGATTGCCGCTTGATGACCAATATTGAACATACCAAAGAACATGGCAGGGAACGTCGCCATCCACACTAAAATCATCATGCGTTTTAGGTCGATGTTATCACGAACGTGAGTTGAACCTTTGTTTACGTAACCTGGCGTGTAAAAAATAGTCGCAGCGGCTTCATACAGCGCGTACCATTTCTCATGCTTACCACCTGGTTCAAAATGCGGTTCGATATCTTCTAAGAAAGTTTTTAAGCCCATTTTAGCCTTCCTTCTCGATCGTAGTTAAGCAATCGCGTAGGGCTGCGCCGTACTCGTATTTGCCAGGACAAACGAAGGTGCATAACGCTAAATCTTCTTCATCTAATTCAAGCGCACCTAATGAAATTGCACTGTCTAAATCACGAGACAATAAGTCACGTAATAAAAGCGTTGGCAAAATATCAAGTGGCATAACACGCTCATAGCTTCCAAGTGGAACCATGGCACGTTTTGAACCGCCCGTAGACGTTGTCATTTTAAATAAACGACTCGGTGTAAGGTGAGACAAGAATGTACGCGTTACAGAGAATTTATCACTACCTGGTGCAATCCAGCCAAAAAATTCTTTTTCGCGACCTTCAAGTAATACAGATACTTGAACATGGTAACGACCTAAAAATGCATGAACGCCAGACGACGTAGCACCTGCAAGTACAGAACCAGAAATAACACGGTTATCACCGTCTTCTAATTCACCTGCAACTAAGTCATCAAGTGAAGCACCTAATTGTGTTTTCACTAAACGAGGATTCTTAACACGCGGACCTGCAAGCGAAATCACACGGTCTGTGTAAATTTCACCAGTAAGGAAAAGGTGACCATACGCAATAACGTCTTGGTAACCAATGTGCCAAACTTGCTTACTAGCAGATACTGGGTCAAGGTGATGGATATGAGTGCCAACAAGGCCAGCCGGATGCACGCCACCAAACTCATGTACTTCTACTTGAGCAATAGGTGAACTAGGAACTTGACTACCTGCTTGCTTACAAACAAATACTTTGCCATCGGTTAAACGTGACACAACAGCCAAACCTGCTTCAAACGCTTTCGCATTTTCAGCAATAATTACTGCAGGATCTGCAGCAAGTGGATTGGTATCGATAGCTGTCACAAAAATAGAGCTCGGATTTGCATCCAACGCCGCCACTTTACTAAATGGACGAGCACGAAGTGCTACCCATTGACCCGATTGAACTAGTACTTCTTTAGCTTTTTCACGGTCTAAGCTGTTAAGCTCAGTTTCCGAGAAAGAACCAAAGGTGATTTGCTCACTGCCGTTTACTTCAATAACAACAGATTGCAGAACACGTTTAGCACCGCGATTAATTTCTTTTACTGTACCAGAAGCTGGTGCAGTAAATAATACGCCTGGGTTCTTTTTATCTTCAAAAAGTACCTGGCCTTTTTTGACTTGGTCATCCACACGAATATGCATGGTTGGACGCATACCGATAAACTCTTCACCTAGCACAGCTACACGTTTGACGGCAGAACCATCATGAATAACTTGCTGAGGTGCGCCCTCTAAGGGTAAATCCAGACCTTTTTTTATATTGATCATACGCACTTGCACTACATTAACGGAAAGAAACTGAAAAATCGTACTAACCACGCCGCTATTTGTATTATTGCAAGCTATATAAAATGACTCGCTATAAATACCAAACAAGCAGCGCAGTAAAACTCCTCACATATTGCTTTGATTTTAACATTATTGTGGCTGACTATGCGAGTGTATTTATGAAAATTATACGAGAGAAACGTTTATTTAGTTTTGTAATTAACAATTAATAAAATACAAGCTAGACCAAAGTGGTAAATTAGCCAACAATTAGCAAATATTTTTTCAAATCAAAGCTAAAAAACAAAAAAGCCGCACAAGGCGACTTTTTCAAAAATGCGCTATCAGCGACAAGTTAGTCAATCATATTGGCAATAGGTGCAACAGGATTTACATCTTGTTCATAATCAACCGCGTCAATACCAAAACCAAACAAGCGTAAAAATTCATTATGGTAACCAATATAATCGGTTAACTCATCAATTGAGTTTGTATCTACACTATCCCAAATGGCTTGAACGCGAGATTGAACGTCATCTTCCAGTTCTTTATAGTTTTGGAATAAATGCCCGCCCTCGTCAAAGCGAGGTGAATCACCGTATAAGTTCTCACTAAATAGCGCATGAATTTGCTCAATTGTGCCCTCGTAAGTGCCATCAGCCTTCATCACTTTAAATAAGGCAGAAATATAAAGTGGCATAATTGGAATTGCAGAGCTTGCTTGAGTAACAACCGCATTAAGCGATGAAACGTAGGCTTCACCATTTAAATCTTGGGTAGCAGCTTTAATAGCAGCAGTGGCACGGTCTAAATCTTCTTTGGCTTTACCAATTGTTGCATGACCGTAAATTGGCCACGTTAGTTCTTTACCAATATAAGTGTAAGCCGTGGTTTTAAAGTTATCTGCTAATACATCCGCTTCTTTAAGTGCGTCAATCCACATTTCCCAATCTTCGCCACCCATTACTTTAATGGTGTTGTCGATATCGTCTTGGTTTGCCGCTTCAACAGTTACTTCATCAATTTCACGCTTTGACGTATTTAAGTTTTTAGTGGTTACCGCATTACCAATTGGCTTAAGCGTTGAAGAAAACACTTCGCCGGTATTTGGATCAGTACGACGAGGTGACGCTAAGCTGTAAATAATACAGTCAACTTTACCTAATTCAGCTTTAATGGTGTCGATTGTTTTTTGTTTAATTTCGTTAGAAAACGCATCACCATTAATATTTTTTGACCATAAACCTTCAGCTTCAGCGGCTGCTTGAAACGCCGCCGTATTATACCAACCCGCAGAACCTGTTTTACGCTCAGTGCCTTCTTTTTCAAAGAAAACACCTAATGTTTTAGCGCCACCTCCAAATGCAGCGGTAATGCGAGACGCTAAGCCATAACCTGTAGACGCACCAATAACTAATACATTTTTAGGTGCATTTTTTAATGCCCCTTGCTGCTTAACATAATTAATTTGTTCTTGTACATGCTCTGCACAGCCTACTGGGTGTGCATTGGTGCAGATAAATCCGCGAATTTTAGGCTTAATGACCATTGATCATCCTATATCTTTTACAATAAAAATTAGCGCTAGTTTAAAGGCTAAAACAAAAAAAACTGATCTGATCAGTTACTCACTGCTCAAACCAATCCACTATTACCTGTTATCCAACTTTTGAGCCGCCCATGCAATTAGGTGATTGCGGTGCCTCACCGTCGTGCTCGGTAAATTCTTCAGGGGTGTAAGTGTGCATCGCAAGCGCATGAATATGATTTGCTAACTCATCTTTTAAAATTTCGTTAATTTCACGATGACGCTGCAATAATCGCTTACCAGCAAATTCCTCACTAACTACAATCACTTTAAAGTGTGATTCAGTGCCTGCACTGTGCATATGGCTTTCGTTGATCACATTTAAATGCTTGCACGCAATCGCATCGGCTAGCTTGTTACGTATTTGTTCTTGCATTGACATAAAAACCATCCTCAAAATTCAGTTATGTCCTTACTATAACAACTGCGGCTATACCATGGCTAATGCTATTTAACTGAAACTATTATTAATATAGCGAAACGTCAAACTTATTCGAGGGTGTTTAAGCGTTGTTTGTTTGGGCAATGCATGCTGGTAATTTTGTTGGCTTTGGCCGCTCATTATTAAACAGCTACCACTTTGTAATTTAATGTTAGTAATGCTGTTACTTACTTTGTGTTTAAGTTTAAATAATCGCTCTGCGCCAAGCGATACACAGGCTATTGTAGGCTCAGGCCCTAGCTGCGTCTCATCATCGCTATGCCAGCCCATGCTATCGTGGCCATCACGATAATAATTAACCAAAATTGAATTAAACGGTTGCTGTAGGTGATTTTCTAATCGTGTTCGCATAGCAAGTAATACGTCTGGCCAAGGCTCTAAATCGAGTTTATGCCCAGAATAGCCGTACTCAAGATTCTCTTCGCTGATAAAACATTGCAGCCTTGGTATTGGCCCCGTTTTGCCAAACACCGTGATATTTGGTTGTTGCCAATTTAAGTTTTGCTGCAAATAATAAAATAAATCGAGGCTTTTTTGCGCACTAAGCACCCTACTTTGATAAGAAAAGCCATTTGGTAACAGTTGGGGGTTGGCGTTTGGCGGTTGCATGTTAGAATTTACCTATCATTTGATTACCGATCATTAAACTATTATGACTACGCAAGCTACGCTCGGCGATAACACCTTTACTCTTGAACGCTTTCCTTTGGATCAAAAAAACCGCAGCTTACAAGCGTGGGATTCAGCAGACGAATACCTCATTGACTATGTTAATGAACACTACCCTGATTGTCGCTCTTTACTGATCTTAAACGACAGCTTTGGTGCACTTAGCTGTTACTTTAGCAAGCAACAATTAACAGTTTGTTCAGTAAACGACTCTTATATTAGCCATCAGGCGGCGGCTTATAACTTAGCGCAAAACAAAATCGCAACAACTGCGTTTAGCCAGCTTGATAGTTTATCGGCTTTGCCCGAACAAGTAGACCTAGTGTTGGTAAAAGTACCACGCACGTTGGCTTTTTTACAGTATCAGCTATCTGAATTAAGCGAAGTACTGGCGCCCGGTACACCGGTTATTGGTGCTGCAAAAACTAAAGACGTGCATAACTCTACGATTAAAGCATTTGAAGATTTTATTGGTGAGACGAAAACAAGCCTCGCAGTAAAAAAATCACGTTTAATTATTAGCCAAGCCGCTGGCGGTTATAAAGGTGCAGATTTCCCAGTGAGCTGGCCGCTCGAAGGCACTGATTTTACAATAAGCAATCATGCCAATGTGTTTTCACGTGATTCACTTGATATTGGTGCGCGATTCTTTTTTAATTATTTGCCACAAACAAATAAAGCCAAAAATATTATTGATTTAGGCTGTGGCAATGGCGTAGTTGGTTTAATGACATTAGCGCGCTGTCCTAATGCTCATATTAGTTTTGTTGATGAGTCATATATGGCGGTTGAATCAGCTCGACTCAACATTGAGCTCAACATGGAAGACAAGTTTGAACAATGTACCTTTATAGAGAATGATTGTTTAACTGACTTTGAACGTGAAAGCGCTGATATTGTATTGTGTAATCCGCCATTTCACCAAGCACAAGCGGTTACCGACCACATAGCATGGCAAATGTTCAAGCAAGCAAAAGACACATTAAAAGAAGGTGGCGAGCTGCGTATTATTGGTAACCGCCATCTAGATTACCACGACAAACTAAACCGTATGTTTGGTAACTGTACTTTATTAGGCTCTAATAAAAAGTTTGTGGTACTCAGCGCAACTAAAAATAGTGGGACGTTATAAATGAAACTCTTAAAAGCATTATTGAGCTGTTGTACATTAGTGTTTTTTTCGGGGTGTGCCAATCAGCCTAATCAGCTTATTCTCAACCCTGTGTATAAAAGTGGTCAAATAAGCTCAATAAACAGCAGCTTAAACACCAGCGTGATTGATTTACGTGGTGACAGTGCAACCTTAAAGCTAATTGAATCGAGCAAAACCAAAACCATTGCCAGTACGGGTATTACTGAATCGGTTAAAAGTGCGCTAGACAGTGCACTGAGTCGCAATGGCGCTAGCATTTCTAATTTAGCGCAATTGCGTTTTGAGTTAGATATTCGCACGCTGCAAGCGGTAGTTACAGAAACGCTAATGAGCCATACCAGTGAAGCCAAGATTGAATTTGAAGTGCGGGTGATTCGCCCGACCAGTAATTTTAGTAAACGCTACAGCGGTAATGCTAATTTATCTGGCCCGCTTGGTCACGATAGGGCAAAAGTTGAAGGTCAGCTCAATAAGTTGACTGAGCAGTTAATTACCCGCATTGTATCTGACCCAGAATTAATTGCATTTTTAGAAGGTTAACAATGAAGCAACTTTTTTTAATCTGCGTAAGCTTATTATTTAGCGTTAGTAGCTTAGCGGCTCAAGAGGGTCGTTTTGTGCAAAAAGATAACATTTTTCCTCGGGTAGAAATTGTGACATCGTTGGGCAGCATTGTGGTTGAATTAGACCGCTCAAGAGCTCCTATTACGGTCAATAATTTTTTAACGTACGTGTCGGATAAAAGCTATCAAGGCAGTGTGTTTCATCGTGTAGAACGCGACGTAGAAAATGATCGTGACTTTGTAATTCAAGGCGGTGGTTATGATAAAGATTACGATGGTCTACATGAAAACGCCCCTATTTTTAATGAAAGCGGTAACGGCTTAACAAACGATATGTATAGCATTGCGATGGCTTATCAAGACCGTGAACCACACTCAGGAACGCGTCAGTTCTTTTTTAATATGGATGATAACGATCATTTAAACCCTGGCCGTGATTGGGGATTTGCAGTGTTTGGCAGTGTGATGGAAGGCTATGAAACACTCGATAAAATCATGGCTGTAAAAACCGGATTTAATGACAAAATTGGCTACAACTTTGTACCCGAAAAACCGGTCGTTATATTAAATATTAAGGTGCTTGAGCAAGTTCCTTTATAACTTTTTTAATAAGAGCAGCCTTAGCTGCTCTTTGTATAAGCCAATGAGCCCCTATGAATAGCACACTTTCTGTTAGCGAATACTTTTCTTATTTTAAAGATAAACGTTTGATTAATGTTTTTATATTTGGAATGAGCAGTGGCTTTCCGTGGGTATTAATTGGCTCAGTAATGTCGGCATGGCTTAAAGATGAAGGTTTGAGCCGCAGCATGATTGGCCTATTTGGCATTGTGTTTGGTGCCTACAGCATCAACTTTTTATGGTCACCTTTAATCGACCGCACTAAACTGCCCTTTTTATATAATTGGCTTGGTCAGCGCCGTAGTTGGATACTGTTTTGCCAAAGCTTTATTTTGCTTGGCACATTGCTACTTGCAGGACTTGATTTGAAAGCAAACCTAGCGGTTGCCGCCGCACTTTGCTTGTTAATCGCCATAGCCTCTGCCACGCAAGATATTGCAATTGACGCCTTTCGAATAGACACCCTTAGTGAAAATGAATCTCACAAAGCCACCGCGGCTGCTGCAATGGCCACCTCAGGTTGGTGGACTGGCTATGCTTTATTAGGAGCTGTGCCTTTTTACATGGCTGATATGCCAAATATTGACTGGCCACAGGTGTATTATTTTTTATCCGCGATTATGCTGTTATTAATTAGCTGTGTATTTTGGGCTAAAGAGCCACAATCAAATCGCGAAGCCGTACATGCCGAACTAGAACGTGTTTATCTTGAAAAACTCGCCGCAACTAAACAAACACCACTGACAAAAACGCTCGCATGGCTAGGCGTTACCGTGGTTGATCCGTTTAAAACCTTTTTTGCTAAAAATGGCGTTAAAACCGCGTTGGCGCTGCTGGCGTTTATTTTCTTATTTAAGATTGGTGAAGCATTTTTAGCGCGGATGTCGATTGTATTTTATAAAGAAGTTGGCTTTAGTAATACGCAAATAGCAAATTACTCAAAACTCGGCACGGGGTTAATCACCATTGTATTTGCCTTTTTGGGCAGTATTTTTAACCATAAATATGGCATTGTGAAAGGCTTATTTATTAGTGGCGTAGCCATGGCAGCATCTAACTTAATGTTTTCTTGGATTGCCTTAGCTGGTCCACAAGAGCACTTATATGCAATGGCAATTGTAGTTGATGGCTTTACCCAAGCTTGGTCTTTAGTGGCAATGGTTGCTTTTATATCTATGCTGTGTGACAGAGCATTTAGCGCCACCCATTATGCGCTATTGGCATCATTGGGTAATTTAGGGCGTACGTTATTATCGAGTTACAGTGGCGTGGTTATTGATGATTGGCTAATGGGGAATTGGTCATTGTTCTTTGTATTAACTGCGCTTATGGTTTTACCCTCATTAGTGTTTTTATTTCTAATTAGGCACAAACTATATTCACTAGAGCAAAATTATCATAAAAATACCTAATGCATCCCTGCACTAGTATTGGCTGTAGACGCTAATTTAACTTTACGATTACAGCCAAAAAGAAAGCGTTAGTCAGCTTTAATTAAGCTTAATGCTTCATACGGGTCGACTTCTAATGCATTACAGTAGCGAACAAACTCAATTACATCTAAACGACGTTCCTGATTTTCAATTTTGCCAATAAAAGAATGTGGCGTACCCAAGATTTGCGCTAAGCTACGCATGGTGTAGCCTTTTTCATGGCGTTTAGTTTTAAGCCACTTTGTTAATTTTGCATTTTCTTCCGAAGATACGGTTTTACCCATCATATACAACTCCTACTCGTTGTTTAAATATACATATAGCTAAGCACTTTACATCGCCAACACTGTAAACCTACAACCACTCACTAAAGCGCAGTGTAAACGCTTACAATTAAACCAATAAAAACGCTCAAATATGTATTAACACTTTATTATTGTGAAAAATGAAACCTTGCCCGTTTCACTCTTGGATACATTATATACCATTCACCGTTGATCTGAATGATTAATTAGTAATTATGCGATTAAAGTTTAACAACAAATATTTACTAACTCTGAATAAGGTTAAATATTTTATAACTTTTTTGTTTCATTTAAATATAAGCCGTTTATTATTAACTTATTATTTGCTTAAAAAGGCTAAATCATGTTTAGACTACTTTTTTTACTGCCTATTATTTTATGCTTGGGCTGGTACTTTTTTTTGCGCCATTATGCAATTCCAATCAAACAGGGTAAAAAAGGCTTTATCTATATTTTAGCTTTCTCTGCATTCGTACTTGGTTTTTTTGTGTTAATAATGCAAATAACAGAATACAGACCAACTGAGTTATGATTTTAAACACATAAAAAAACCGCTAATTAAGCGGTTTTTTTTTCAAATAACGGTATCTTTACACGCTAAAACTAGCGCCACAGCCACACGTTGTTGTGGCATTAGGGTTAGAGACAAAAAAGCGTGCCCCTTCTAACCCTTCGGTGTAGTCTACTTCACCGTCAACTAAATACTGGATACTCATTGGGTCAATGACTAAGGTAACCCCGTTTTTAACAATTTCTAAATCGCCAGGATTCGCTTTTTCATCAAAAGTAAAACCGTATTGAAAACCTGAACAACCACCGCCTGTGACATAAACACGCAGTTTTAGATCTGGGTTTTCTTCTTCGTCGATTAACTGTTTAACACGCACAGCGGCTGCGTCGCTAAACTTAATGGGTAATTCTTCAGACATTTTATAACCCTCAATACCTTTATACTAATGCACCAGATTATCTAATACCTGAGTGTTTTAATCAAGTATAGTAAGCTCGCGTTTATAAGCTTTAATTAAAACAATGCGCGTTTAATCTGTTCTGTGAATCAATATACTATAAATTTAATTTAAATTAATCGGTTGTTAAAAATCTCAAGGACTTCCCTAGACTATTTTGATAAACTTGACGCCTAAAAATGCTACGGGGAAATAAAGCATGTGGCTTGAGCGACTGAGACGTCGATTAGCAAAACCAAAAACATCCGTACAATTATGCTTATTGGGCGTAAGTGCCGGATTAATTGCTGCATTTTTCATTATACTGTTTCGCCTAACCATTTTATTTTTTCAAAGCTTATTTTTAGAAACCCCTGACGACTTTACTACTCTCCCTACCCTAGAACGGGTATTAATGCCTTTGATTGCTGCACTTCTGATAGCCACATTTGCGGCTTTTACCGGCTTTAAACATTACCGCTTGGGTATCCCTTTTGTAATACACAGAATAAAACGTCATTACGGGCAAATGCCACTTTATAATACGGTTAACCAGTTTGTAGGCGGCGCGCTGGCACTGATCAGCGGTTTTTCTGTTGGCCGCGAAGGCCCCTCAGTTCATATGGGAGCAGCGGGGGCAAGCATATTAGCAAATAAACTACACTTACCCCACAACGCTATGCGTACCCTCAGTGGTTGTGGTGTTGCCGCGGGCATTGCTGCATCGTTCAACACCCCCCTGGCTGCGGTTATTTTTGTAATGGAAGTGGTGCTCAGAGAATACAAAGTGCATATTTTTGTGCCGATTATGCTTGCAGCCGTTACCGGCGCATTAGCAACACAGTTTGTATTTGGTGAAGGCTCAGAACTTGCGCTAATAACCATTGCCCCTTTAAGTGGGTGGCACTACCCCTATTTAATTTTATGCGGCATGGGATTAGGCGCGGTGGCTTATGCTTTTAATCAGAATTTAATGTTAATTATTAAAACCTTTAAACCACTTAGTATGTTTCCACGTTTAATGATTGCAGGGTGTATTGCCAGCTTAATTGCCTATGCAGTTCCACAAGCAATGGGCTCGGGTATGAGCGCTATCACTATTGCGGTTGAGTCACCTGAAAATATTCAACTACTCACCACTATTTTAATTGCTAAGTTATTAGCCACCTTATTTGCTATTGGCTTAGGTATTCCTGGTGGGTTGATAGGTCCGGTTATTGGGCTGGGCGTTTTAACCGGTACTTTAATGGCATTTTTTGCTCAATTTATTAGCCCCGGCACCGATATAGCCGGCACTTACGGGGTGCTGGGCATGGCAGGATTATTAGCGGCCACACTACACTCCCCCTTAGCGGCACTGACCACCGTAATGGAGCTGACCTCGTCACCGGAAATTATTGTGCCTGCGATGATCGTCATTACTACCGCCTACGTTACAGCTTTACAGGTATTTGGTAACCGCTCCATATTTTTACAGCAATTAGACTTTCAAGGGCTTCCCTATCATGTCTCTCCCGCCACTGAAGCCTTACAGAAAGTAGGAGTGATGGATGACATGGATGAAGACTTTAAACTGCTCTACTCCGACGATAAAGAGCAAATAAAAAACAGTCTAGATGCCATGGACAGTCAAACACCATTAATTGTATTTGATGAAGAAAATGGTTATCGCCTAGCTGAATATGACTTAAGTTTAATGTCTGATCAGGCGGTCAATATAAAATACATTAGCTTACAAGGTATTAGCAGCCAAGCCACCCTTGCAGATGCATTTGAAATTTTGAATGATAAACGCAGTGGTGCACTTTATGTATATAACTTATTAGATAATCAACAAATTATGGGATTACTAAGGTGGGATCAAATCCACCATATTTTAACCATACGTAACAGTCTACTTTAACAATAATGAGAACAATATGAGCGCATTATTAATCTACAAAACCTTGCACGTATTTTTTATGATTGCTTGGTTTGCCGGTATTTTTTACCTACCTCGACTTTTTGTTTATCACGCTATGAGTGAAGAAAAATCGTGTAACTCAATGCTAAAAGTAATGGAACGTCGGCTACTTTATTTTGTTACACCCTTTGCGGTGCTTACCGCAGTATTTGGCGTATTGACTATTGTTGAATACGGCCGAGAATGGTTTCGTTACAGCATGTGGCTGCATTACAAACTCGTGCTGGTGATTATTTTATATATTTATCATGGCTACTGTTTCAAATTGTTAGCTGATTTTAAACACGATAGAAATACTAAAAGCGATCGGTTTTATCGTATTTTCAACGAGCTACCTGTTTTAGCGCTACTCGTTATTGTCGCTTTGGCGATTATTAAGCCAAGCTTTTAGCAAAGGCTTATAAATTACGCTGCCAAGTCGCATACTAAGTTTGTATAATACGCGCGATTGCGTGCTCCTTTGTGGATTATCGCGCCTTTTTGAATAACTAGGAATAACCCCATGTTCAGTTTCCAAGGTGAAAATATACTCTCTGTTAATCAACTCGACCGAGACTGTATTGAACGCATATTTGCTGTGGCAAAAAAAATGGAGCCATACGCTAAAAAACAAAAGCGGACCAACGTGCTTGAAGGCGCTATTTTAGCAAATCTGTTTTTTGAACCCAGTACACGTACTCGTGTTAGTTTTGGCACTGCGTTTAACTTACTCGGTGGACTAGTTCGTGAAACCACCGGCATGCAAAGCTCTGCGCTTGCTAAGGGCGAATCACTTTATGATACCGCACGAGTTATTTCAGCTTATGCTGATGCTGTTGCTATGCGCCATCCTGACTCAGGCTCGGTAGCTGAATTTGCAACAGGTTGCAGCGTACCAGTAATAAACGGTGGTGACGGACCCAATGAGCACCCTACCCAAGCATTGCTTGATTTATTAACTATTGAGCGTGAACTTAACCGCTTCGATCAAAATATCGATGGTATGCATATTGCGCTAGTCGGCGATTTAAAATATGGCCGTACTGTTCACTCACTCTCTAAGTTACTGTGCCATTACAAAGACATTAAGTTTTCGATGGTTGCCCCTAATGGCTTGCAAATGCCTGACTCAATTTTATCTGCGGTTGAAAATGCCGGTCATAAAATTGAACTGGTAGATAAAATGGAAGGTAACTTAGCAGCCGATATCGTTTATCAAACACGAATCCAAGAAGAGCGTTTTCCATCACAAGAAGAAGCTAATAAGTATCGTGGTGGATTTAGAATTAGCCAGTCTATTTATAATACTCATTGCAAACCTAATTCAGTATTAATGCACCCGCTTCCTCGCGATAGTCGCCTAGAGGCAAACGAACTTGATAACGACTTAAATGCTAACGACAATCTAGCGATATTCCGCCAAGTACAAAATGGCGTACTCATTCGTATGGCACTGTTTGCTTTAACCCTCGGCGTAGAAAACAAAGTCGAGCAGTATGAAGTAAGCGTTCCTTGGTTTAGCCGCAAACGCGACAGCTAAGCTTTAATTTTAAAGTGATAAAACAATAGGATTTTTCATGACAATTAGCCAAGACTTATTTAAACGAGCTCAAGACTCTATTCCTGGTGGAGTAAATTCGCCAGTGCGTGCATTTAATGGTGTAGGTGGTACTCCGCTGTTTATTACTAAAGCACAGGGCGCGTTTACATTTGATGCTGATGGCAACCGTTACATCGATTATGTAGGCTCTTGGGGTCCAATGATTATGGGCCACAATCACCCTGAAATTAAACAAGCAGTGCATGACGCGGTAGAAAATGGTTTAAGCTACGGAGCGCCTACTGAAGCTGAAATTTTAATGGCTGAAAAAGTAAAAGAGCTAGTACCATCAATCGAAAAAGTACGCATGGTGAGCTCTGGTACTGAAGCAACAATGAGTGCAATTCGTTTAGCCCGTGGTTTTACTGGTCGTGACAAAATCTTAAAATTTGAAGGGTGTTACCACGGCCATGCAGACTCATTACTAGTAAAAGCCGGCTCTGGCGCATTAACTATGGGTGTACCTAACTCTCCAGGTATTCCTGAAGATTTAGCTAAGCACACACTCACCGTTTCGTTTAACAATATTGAAGAAGTGAAAGCGATTTTTGCCAAGTACGCCGATGAAATCGCGTGTATTATTGTTGAACCAGTTGCCGGTAACATGAACTGTATTCCACCAGTGCCCGGCTTTTTAGAAGGTCTGCGTGAAGTATGTGATCAATACCAATCCGTGCTTATTTTTGATGAAGTAATGACAGGTTTTCGTGTCGCCCTTGGTGGCGCTCAAGCGTATTACAACATCAAACCAGACTTAACCTGTTTAGGTAAAGTAATTGGTGGTGGCATGCCAGTAGGCGCGTTTGGTGGTAAAACAGAAATCATGGATTACATAGCTCCTGTAGGCCCTGTTTATCAAGCGGGTACACTTTCAGGTAACCCTATTGCGATGGCAGCAGGCTTAAAATCACTTGAACTACTAAGCGCTCCTGGCGTGCATGATAAGTTAGAAGCCATTAGTAAAGCGATTTGTGAAGGCTTTGAAGCCGCAGCTAAAAAAGCAGGTATTGCCTTAACGACTAACTACGCTGGCGGTATGTATGGCTTTTTCTTCACCGATGCAGAAAAAGTAACTACTTACAAACAAGCCACTGAATGTGATTTAGAGCGCTTTAAAAAGTTCTTCCACTTAATGCTTGAAGAAGGGGTTTATTTAGCGCCTTCAGCGTTTGAAGCTGGTTTTGTGTGTGCTGCGCACACAGAGCAAGAAGTTCAAGCAACGATTGAAGCAGCAGAGCGCGCTTTTGCTAAGCTATAACGTTTAGTTTTTAAAAACGCTTACCCATAAAAAAAGCCCTTTCGGGCTTTTTTTGTTTTTACTATTTAACGAATACATTCTGGTCTTGGTTTAAACTCACTGGCTCTAAGTGGCAGTTGAATCACTTTGCCACAGCCCGGTGGTGCTTGCTTCCCAGTTTGCTCGTTTACAAATGCCCACCTAATTGAAGGCGGACGGGTATCGGCAATTGCTTGCGGGTTTAGCGGTTTTAAATAACGAATATAGGTTTCAAGCGCGCCAACACTGCCGGTTAAGCCGGTGCTTTTATTATCGTCACGGCCTATCCATGCAACCGTCACTGTATTTTGATCAAATCCAGCAAACCAGCTGTCGCGTAATTCATTACTAGTGCCTGTTTTACCTGCCAACTGGATTGACGGAAAATGTAAGTTTAAGCGCTTAGCGGTGCCATCTTTAGTTACTCGCTTCATAGCATATTTGGTCATGTACATGGCATCTTTATCAAAGCGTTGCTCGTTAATTACTTTGTGCTTATAAAGTACTTTACCAACAGAGTCGGTTAACGCAGAAATAGACGTCAACTCTCTGTATTCACCGTCTGCTGCAATCGTGGTATAAAGCTGTGCCACTTCAAAGCTCGACATTTCAATAGCCCCTAATAATAACGATGGGTATTCATTAATATAGCCTTTAGCTCCTAATCCCCTGAGCGTGTTAGCCACTTTATCCACGCCTACATCAAGCCCTAAGTTAACTGCCGGTATATTAATACTATGGCTAAATGCTTTATAAAGAGGCATGGCACCACGGTATTGATGATCAAAGTTTTCTGGCTGCCATACGTTACCCTCCTCGTTGGTGACTTGAACAGGCGAGTCATCAAGTAACGTCGCTAAGTTATAATGAGGAAGCTGCAGTGCACTTAAATACACTGCAGGTTTAACTAATGAGCCAATATTTCGTTTGGTATCGAGCACGCGGTTAAATCCTGAGTAGCGTACATCACGTCCAGCGACTAACGCTGATACACCGGCTTTTTCAACATTAACGGAGATCATCGCCGCTTCTAACTCTTTGGTATTTGGACGTCTTTCTAAATAAGGTAAACTGGCCTGAATCGACTCTTCCATCGCGGTTTGTTTTTGTAAATCAAAGTAGGTAAATACACGCACACCCGCATCCAATACGTCTTGATCGGGTAGTAGCTGTTTAAGCTCGCGATTAACCAACTCTAAGTAACCTGGATAAGACTTTTGCAAGCTGGCTTTCATTGGTGCAATATCAATTGCGCGCTTTAACGAGGCTCTATACTCTTTAGTAGAAATAAGTTTGTTATCGACCATTAAACGCAGCACTAGGTCACGACGCTCCATCGCACGTTCTTTGTAACGTCTAGGATTGTAATAAGATGGGCCTTTAACCATAGCCACCAGCAAGGCAATTTGGTCGTACTCGAGTTCATCAACAGGTTTGGCAAAGTAAAACTCGGCGGCCAGCCCCATTCCATGTACTCCTTGGTTGTATGACTGACCTAAGTACACTTCGTTTAAATAGGCTTCGAGAATCTGATCTTTTGAGTAACGGTAATCAAGAATAAGCGCAATAAAGGCTTCATTAATTTTACGCACTAACGAACGCTCACGGGTAAGGTAAATATTTTTAGCCAGCTGCTGGGTTAATGTACTCCCCCCTTGCACGGTGCGCCCTGCGCGAATATTGGTATACAAAGCGCGTAAAATTGAAAATACCGATACACCATGATGATCATAAAAATCGCGGTCTTCAACTACTAATAAGGTATTTTTAAGCATGTCAGGAAATTTATCTAATGGTACAAACTCTCTATCTTGTTTTGAGTCATTACCAATACGGGCTATTTGTACAGGCTCTAATCTGGCAGTGTTTAAGCGACGGCCAAACTTATCTTTAATACTGGCTACCTTCTCTCCAGAGAAACGCAACTCAATAACATGAGCGCTCTCTAAACCATCATAAAATTCAAAGTCACGACGAAAAATCTTAATACTATTGGCTGTTTTAATATACTGCCCAGTCCGGCTTAAGCGATTAACCGCCGTGTAGTTTAAGCGCTTAAGCTCCCATAATACTTCTTGCTCTGATAAAAACTGGCCTGGAAAAAACGTCATTGAGCGAGCATACACTTGTGCCGGAAGTTGCCATTTATTACCTTCAAACTGGCGAGTTATTTTTGCATCAAGGTAAATAAAATAAAGTGCAATGGCGATAAACGTCGCCAGACTCAGTTTCCAAAAAATAGAAAACAACGTTTTAAAAAGTGGCCGTTTTGCGGTGCTTGAAGTTTTTTTAGTCGCACTTTTTCGCGCCGATGATTTAGATGTCTTTGTAGCGCGCTTAGTCGAGGGTTTACTGGTCGATGTTTTCTTTTTTTCAGCCATTTAAGTGTAATATATTCCGAAGGTTAATTTAACGCGAGGAGCTTATCACATTACTCTAGCACCTGAAAAATTAACCTCCCCTGAAATCAAAAAAGCCCTAACAGAGTAGGGCTTTGATTGAACACACAATACTTTTAATTAATTACTTCTAACTGATACAAACTCTGGATAAGCATCAATACCACAATCGTGTTGATCCATACCGTTTAACTCTTCTTCTTCGGTAACACGAATACCAATGGTTTGCTTGAGGATTGCCCATACAATGAATGAAGCAATAAACACAAAACCAATAATACATAGTAGGCCAATCAACTGATTAACAATGCTAGCCTCAGCATTAGTAACAGGTACTAGCACGACACCTAGGATGCCACACACACCATGAACAGAAATAGCACCCACGGGATCATCTATCTTCGCTTTGTCCAGTGCGACAATACTAAGTATCACTAATGAGCCACCTAGTAAGCCAAATAAACACGCCATTAGTGGTGATGGTGATAATGGGTCTGCAGTAATAACCACTAAGCCTGCAAGTGCACCATTAAGTACCATGGTTAAATCGGCTTTGCCCCATAAAAGTTTACATAAGAACAAGGCTGAAATTGCCCCCATAGCTGCAGCAGCATTGGTATTAAGTAATATTTGACCTACCGCTGTTGCGTTTTCTTTATCTGAAATTAATAACTGTGATCCGCCGTTAAAGCCAAACCACCCCATCCATAAAATAAACGTACCCAATGTAGCAAGTGGCAAGTTTGAACCTGGAATTGGGTAAATTTCACCATTTTTACCATATTTACCTTTACGTGCACCCAGTAGTATTACACCCGCAAGCGCTGCAGCCGCACCCGTTGCATGTACAATTGCAGAGCCTGCAAAATCAACAAAGCCTAATTCAGATAAGAAGCCGCCACCCCATGTCCAGTAACCTTCAATTGGGTAAATTAATCCTGTAAGTACTACTGTAAACACTAAGAAAGCCCATAACTTCATACGCTCTGCTACGGCGCCAGATACAATAGACATGGCCGTTGCAACAAACACTACTTGGAAGAAAAAGTCAGACTCTAATGAATGATTAGCATCTGCCGCTTGGCTACCTATTAGCCCACCAAACGAAGGAATAACGCCGCCTTCAACATTATCTACGTACATAATGTTGTAGCCTATCAACAAAAACATAGTACACGCGATAGAATAAAGCGCGATATTTTTAGTTAGAATTTCTGTGGTATTTTTAGAGCGCACTAAACCCGCTTCTAACATTGCAAAACCGGCTGCCATCCACATGACTAAGATACCAGACATTAAAAAGTAAAACGTATCGAGCGAAAATTTCAGCTCTATAATTGTATTTTCCATGTTGCCCCCTTAAATTGCATCATCATCAAGCTCGCCAGTACGAATACGGACGATTTGGTCTAGGTCGTAAACAAAAATTTTGCCGTCACCAATTTTGCCCGTTCCAGCGACTTTGGTAATGGTTTCTACAACGCGTTGGCAATTTTCACTACGAGTAGCAATTTCAAGTTTAATTTTAGGTATAAAGTCAACCTGATATTCAGCACCACGGTATAACTCAGTATGCCCTCTTTGACGTCCAAATCCCTTAACGTCAACCACTGTCATTCCTTCGATGCCTAAATCAGCGAGTGCTTCACGCACATCATCTAGTTTGAATGGCTTTATTATTGCACTGATCATTTTCACAAAGGCCCCCTTAGGACGCTAGCTTGTTATTGTATTTCCTCTATACAATCCAACCTTTGTGCCATTTTTAAATTAATAATAAAAACATAAACTTAAAAAAATAAATAATATATAAAACAAAAAGGCGCACCATTTAGGTGCGCTTTTTTTATGCAAAATGCAGGATTGGTGCGATATCAATGAAATACAAAGAAGGCGTTTAAAAAAGTCTAACTATTAAACAAAGTTTATTCTTAACAGAGGTGGTTACTCGCTAACTCAACGATTATTATCGGCAGCTAGTCTCATTACTTTTGTTTTTTACTCAAATATCGCTATAACTGCAGTACATAAAATAAAAAGGGTCACTTATGAAATTTAGTCGAAGTCTATTTTTACCCATTGCCGCTATTGCGCTCACCCTAAGTAGCGCCTCGTTTGCCGATAATCAACGTCGCATTGATATTGACAGTAAAGTGGTTACCCAGCACAAAGCAAAAATAAATAATGAACGATTTTCTTACACAGTAGCAACTGGCACACAACCGGTATGGGATGACAAGGGAGACGCCATCGCAACCCTTCAATACACTTACTACACGCGCGATAAGGTCGATGATAGAACAAAGCGCCCATTACTTATTTCATTTAATGGTGGCCCAGGCTCAGCGTCAGTTTGGATGCATTTAGCATACACCGGCCCACGCGTTTTAAAAATTGACGACGAAGGCTACCCTATTCAACCTTACGGTGTTAAAGATAACCCTTACTCGGTTTTAGACGTAGCCGACATCGTTTACGTAAACCCTGTAAACACGGGTTATTCGCGTGTCGTTGAAGATAAAGATGGTAACCTTCTACCAAAGGATAAACAAAAAGAGTTATTTTTTGGTGTGAATGCCGATATAAAATATCTAGCAGAGTGGCTTAATACTTTTGTATCTCGCAATGAACGCTGGCGCTCTCCTAAATTTTTAATTGGTGAAAGCTATGGTACCACTCGTGTATCAGGCTTAGCGCATGAGCTACAAAATAGTCAATGGATGTACATTAACGGTGTTGTACTCGTTTCACCTACCGATATTGGTATTAAGCGCGACGGTCCTGTAAAAGCCGCTAACCGCTTACCTTACTTTGCAGCTACAGCGTGGTACCACAAGGCATTAAACGCTGATTTACAAGCTAAAGACTTAGACGAGCTATTACCTGAAGTGGAACAGTTTACCGTTAATGAGCTCATTCCCGCGCTTGCAAAAGGCGGATTTATTGCTCCAGATGAAAAACGTCGTATTATTAAAAAAATGGCCGAATATGCAGGTCTATCTGAAACATTTGTTAGCCAAAATAACTTAGACATTCCGACACAGTTTTTTTGGAAAGAGTTATTACGTGAACGCGGACAAATGGTTGGTCGTCTGGATTCTCGTTATTTAGGGATTGATAAGCGCGATGCCGGTGAATCACCAGATTACTGGGCAGAGCTTACATCGTGGCTGCACTCTTTTACCCCTGCAATTAACTACTACCTGCGTGAAGAGCTTAATTACAAAACCGACATCAAATATAACTTATTTGGTAACGTTCACCCATGGGATAGAAGCGGAAACAATACCGGTGAAAACTTGCGTTTAGCAATGGCTCAAAATCCGTATTTAAATGTGATGGTTCAAGCTGGCTATTTTGATGGTGCAACAAACTACTTTGATGCTAAATACACAATGTGGCAACTAGATCCAAGTGGTAAAATGCAAAATAGATTAAGCTTTAAAGGCTACCGTAGTGGCCACATGATGTACCTACGTCATGCAGATTTAGAAAGCTCTAACAACGATTTACGCGAGTTTATAAAACAGTCTATACCTAAAGACGGTGAATCCGCTAAATACTAATGATTATGCGCTTATAACAATTAAAAAAGTGACCACTCAGGTCACTTTTTTTGTATATAACTGAGGTCATTAGCTATGCGTGCAATTACCGGTGCGAATGACGGTTGGCTTTGCTGTGTACTGCTTTGTCGTGAGTATTTCAGCTAGATTTATTAGCGTGTTAAAGGTGCTTTTGAGAGCGACTCGGTTATTTAGCCAATTGGGTATACTTCCGCCTGGTAACGCATAAACCTGATAGTCAATATGCAAGTTATTCGCTTGCTGAGTCAGTAACCACGTCGCATTTAATGTGCTTATTCTTACTACCCCTTTAGTTTGAGGTAAAAAATCAGGACGGGCATGAATACTAAGTTGAGTTTGCAACGCGCTGCGTTTTGTATAGCACGAATACGTGACTAAATCTCTATTTGCAACGGGCCAATGGGAGTCAATAAAGCTGTAAACAAGGTTTTCTGAGGGGCTTAAATATTTCAGTAATTTTACTTTAGCAATATTTTCTATCCAGCGGGGAGCAGCATCGGTATCACTGAGTAAGGCGATTAAATCTTCTGCTGTGGTATTTTCAACCACCGTTTCAGCTTTCATTTTCAAGGTATCATCGCTCAAACGCTGAAAATAAATACTCACCCCCTGTTTACTCTCGTAAAGCTGCCAAGAGGGCTGTGAATACACATTTGTAACAAAACACAAAAGCGATAGAATAATGCACTTTTGCAACAAGTTAAGCGTGCAAAAGTGCTTAGCCATCAAAGCCAATACGGTTCTGTATCAAATGAAGCGTGTCGACTTTGCTCCATGGCACTGACTAAAAAGTCAGACTTTTGTTCCAACCATAGTTGTATTTTTGCTAGTTGAGCATCTTCTTGCCCGCCACACAGCTGTTTTAAATAATCAAGCGTGCTTAGCTCATACATGCCATGAGAAATATCGAGCCAAGGAAGCCTAAATTCTAATCGTTCATCTTTATTAAACAGTGCACCTAAACAGTTACCACTGAGTAAGCTATTTTCTAACTGAGTACGAAAATTTAAATAATCATTGCCCGCTAAACTTTGCTCTTTAGGCAATAAGCGGTGTAAATTTTTCCAATCTTTATCAAATAAACGATGAGCAATATCAATAACGGGCTGCTCAGCGTTTTGTAGCTCTGCTTGGCTCCAGTCTTTACGCCACTGCTTATTTATCAGCCACGTTGTTAAGCTCAGCAATAAACGGTTGTAACGCGCACTATGAAAAAGCGCAAAAATATCATCAATACTCGGTTGTAACTCTTTTAAATCGTTAATAACTTGAGCTAAGGCGGGCGCACTGTTTATTTTTTTATAAAAAGCATGGCGCTTAGAAGTGTAAGTTTTTAACTGAATGGCATTTTCAACCCATGCTAATTCACTCAATAACCACTTTAGCTCCGTTCTGAGGTGCTCGGTGCTGTCTTTACTGACAATATCATCAAATAACCAAAAGTTATGACGAATTAAACTAATACCGTCGGTCACACGTTTTAATGTTTTTAAACTTGGCTTATCAAAATAGCATTGCTCATGTTTTTGCACAAAGCGAATACCAAAGCCCATGGCTTCAATAAGTGCTTGCTCTTGAGTGGCTTGCTTAGTAAGTTTAACAAAACCGATAGATTTACTCGGTTGTAACGGTGTGTTATCCGCTAGGCGGTAGCCTCTTGCTGCTTTTGAATAAAGCCCCAAGCGCACACTGTTTTGGCTTATTAATTTATCTGCTAAAGCAAATAGCTCTTCTCGGCTACCTTCGACGAGCTCTATTTCAAGCTCGCTAATAATCTCCACTTTACCCGAGGCGGCCACTTCACCTTTATCTAATACCACTTCAATTTTGGCACCATTTTGCGTTTCAATTAACCACGTACGGCGGATAAAATTAGTACTAAATATAGGGTAGAGGTTTTGTGATATAACATCAATTTGCATGCCGTGTGGCCAAATTGATGAATCAAACGCCATTAAATTAGGTCGATTTGTTTCTATGGGAAGGTTATATTCTGGACGTTGATGTAATCCCCCCACCACGTCTCCTGCAAGCTTAATTGTTTGCTCACAGCGCTCGTCTGTACAACGCGTTCTAAAACCAATATCGAGTGCTCTCAGCTCTCTGCTTGGCGTATCAAAATAAGCATTTTGCAAACTTTTAGAAGGCTTGTTTGTGACTGTTTTTGCAAATTGAGTAATTAACGAGGGGATCAGTGGAATGACGTCATCTGATACCAAAAACTTCAGTTCTATCTCAGTATCCATTAGGCTTGCGGATTACCCTTAAAATTAATAAGTGCTCAAAATAAACAAAGCAGACCTATATTGCAAATTTTTTAGTCATAAACACGCAAGCAAAATGCTTTGGTTACAATATCTATCTTGCTATTAAACTATTAAATCCATACTATCTATATACTTATGCGAAATAAAAATCACGTTCACAACGGACACTGCTAGATTAACAAGGTAGATAAATGCTAAAACACTGTTTACTATGGCTGCTTTTAACAGCCGCCCCGTTTATGAGCCAAGCAGAGGAAGCTCAATCAACGCCGCCTACTAATGCTAAAACAGCTTATATAATCGATAACTTGTATACTTTTATGCGTTCAGGCGCCAGTAAAGACTATCGCTTACTCGGTTCTATTGATGCAGGCACGCAACTGACTTTATTATCTGATGAACAAAACGGTTTTATAAAAGTTAAAGATGATAAAGACCGTGAAGGCTGGGTAGAGGCTAAATTCATCAGCGAATCAGCTGGTTTAAAGCAGCAGTATCAAGCGCTTAACAGCGAAATTAGCGCTATGCAAAATAAATTACGCCAAGCGCAAGTAGAATTACCTGAACTACAAGAACAAAACTCACAGCTAACCGAACAAAATGCTCAGCTGTTAGCACAAATAAGTCAATTACAAGACTCGCTTGCTCAAGAACAACAATTAAAGCAAGCAACCAGTGCTAAAGAAAAGCGTCAGCTACTCACTTATGGTGGTGCTATTGCATTTTTAGGTTTGTTCTTAGGAATTATTTTAACTATTGTGTTATCGCGCAGAAAACGCTATGAAGGTTGGGCGTAAGCGCCACCTATATTGCAGGCATAAAAAAAGCATCAAAAAGATGCTTTTTTTATGCCTGCAATTTTTTATACCTGCAATAATGTACTCAAAGGTTACATATCTAAACGCAGTCCAGGATCTTGTTTTATTTTTTCTATTACCATGTAAGTGTGGTGTGTACCCACTCCCGGAATATCGACCAAATCACCTAATACTTCTCTGTATTCGTCCATATTAGAGACACGAATTTTTAATAAATAGTCGTAACCACCCGCTACCATGTCACATTCAACAACCTGCTTAATTTTAAGAATGTGTTCGCGAAACACTTTAAATACCGCTGTATTTGAGGTGACTAACGATACCTGCACATGCGCCACTAAGCTTTGATTGAGCTTTTCCTCGCTTAACTTTGCAAAATATCCCTCAATGTAGCCTTCTTGCTCCAGACGTTTAACTCTATCTAAACAAGGACTAGGACTTAAATTCACTTGTTTTGCGAGGTTAACATTTGAAATTCTACCATTGCGCTGCAAAACGTCTAAAATTGATATATCGATACGATCAAGCAGGCGTAATCTATTCGGATTAGTCATATCAGTATTTTATATGGATAAGTTAATAATATGCCCTGTAAATTATCGTAAAACGGCAAAATTAACCAGCATATTCTGCTGGATTTTAATTAGAATGCACGCTTTACACCAACAACATTTAGCGGTAATTAACAATTACCCTAAGTCTTAACACTCCTGAGGGTTGCTTATGTTATTCAATGGCGATTTAACAACGACTTGTCCGATCAGACAAAAGATCCGTGACTTCTACCGTATAGATGAAAATGCGGTTATTGATCACATTTTACCACTTGCAGAAGTCGGTGTTAAAGCACGAAGCCGTGCATGGGAAAGAGCTCGCCAAATAGTTTTAAACATTCGTAAAGACCAAGACGGTCAAAGCGGTGTTGATGCGCTATTAAATGAATTTTCACTATCGAGTGAAGAGGGTGTGGTATTAATGTGTTTAGCCGAAGCGCTGCTTCGTGTTCCTGATAAAGCAACTCAAGAAACATTAATACGTGATAAATTAGCAAACGGCGATTGGAGCTCTCACTTAGGTAGTAGTGACTCTTTATTCGTTAATGCCTCGTCTTGGGGATTATTAGTAACCGGTAAAATGGTTAACTATAACGATAAGACTAAAGAGCAACAGTTTGGCATACTCAAAAAAACCATTGGTCGTTTAGGCGAGCCAGTTATACGTAAGTCTGTTAACTTTGCTATGAAGATAATGGGCAAACAGTTCGTAATGGGTCGTACCATTAACGAAGCGATTGAGCGTGCTGCTGAAAAAGAGCAAAAAGGCTATGTATATTCTTACGATATGCTAGGCGAAGGTGCTCGCACAATGAAAGACGCCAAGCGTTACTTTGATAGTTACATGAATGCGATTCATGCTATCGGTAAAGCCGCAAATGGCCGTGGTCCAATAAAAAGCCCAGGTATTTCTGTAAAGTTATCGGCTATTCACCCTCGATATGAGTTCACTCATAGAGAGCGTGTAATGGAAGAAATCGTTCCAAAACTAAAAGAACTAGCCCTTGCCGCTAAAAAATACGATATCGGCTTTACTGTTGATGCTGAAGAAGCTGACCGTTTAGATATTTCTCTTGATGTTATTGAGGCAGTATTTAGCGATGACGATTTAGGCGATTGGCAAGGTTTTGGTTTAGCGGTTCAGGCTTATCAAAAACGCGCTATTTTTGTTATTGAATGGCTAACCGACCTAGCAACTCGTGTAGGTCGAAAAATGATGGTGCGTTTAGTAAAAGGCGCATACTGGGATACAGAAATCAAAACCACACAACAAGATGGTTTAGATTATTTCCCGGTGTTTACCCGTAAAGCAACCACGGATGTATCATATAAAGCGTGTGCGATTAAAATGCTTGAAGCACGTGATGTACTTTACCCGCAATTTGCAACACACAATGCCTACACTGCAGCGACTATTTTAGAAGTAGCCAAAGGTGATAACCAAGGTTTTGAATTCCAACGTCTTCACGGTATGGGTGAATCTTTATTTGACCAAATCGTTGATGAAGAAAAAATTCAGTGCCGCGTATACGCACCGGTCGGCCAACACGAAGACCTGCTTGCTTACCTTGTACGTCGTTTACTTGAAAACGGCGCCAACTCGTCATTTGTAAATGCCATTGTAGATACCACACAACCGGTTGAAGCATTATTGCCAGATCCTGTTGAAACACTGCAAGGTTTACGTAATAAATACAACACACAGATAAAAATGCCAATTGATTTATACGGTGAAGAACGTGCCAATTCAAAAGGTATGGACTTAACTGATATTAACGTGATCACCCCGTTTAAAGAAAATTTAGACACTTGGTTTGAAGAGCATTTAATTGATGAAAGCCAAGTACCAGAGGGCGCGCTGGCAGTTAAAAACCCTGCAAACCATAAAGAAATTATTGGCCATATAAAATTACAAAATAGCGATGAAATGAAAGTGTTGCTAGCCAACGCTGAAACCGCATTTGAATCATGGTCACAAACACCGGTAAGAGAGCGCGCCAATTTATTACGTCGCGTTGCTGATATTTTAGAGCGCCATCACGATGAGCTTGTTGCTATCTGTATTAAAGAAGCAGGTAAAGTAGCACAAGATGGTATTGATGAAGTACGTGAAGCCGTTGATTTTTGTCGTTACTACGCAGCCCGTGCTGAAGAGCTTGCGCAAGATGAGCGCTTTGAAGCCCGTGGTGTTATTTTATGTATTAGCCCATGGAACTTCCCGCTCGCTATTTTCTTGGGTCAAGTTGCAGCGGCCATTGTTACTGGTAACACGGTTATTGCAAAACCAGCAGAGCAAACCAGCTTAATCGCACTTCGTGCCATTGAATTAATGCTATCAGTTGGTTTACCTGAGCACGTTGTACAACCTGTCATTGCTCGCGGTAGCGAAGTAGGTAAAACCATTGTTCCTGATGAGCGTATTCAAGCTGTTATGTTTACAGGTTCAACTGAAACGGGCACGCTTATCTCGCAAACATTAGCAGCACGTAACGATATTCAGGTGCCTTTAATTGCAGAGACTGGCGGCCAAAACTGTATGATTGTTGACTCAACAGCGCTTCCTGAGCAAGTTGTTGATGATGTTATCAGTTCTGGTTTCCAAAGTGCAGGTCAACGTTGTTCAGCATTACGCGTACTCTTTATTCAAGAAGACGTAGCTGATGGCATTATCGATATGCTTAAAGGCGCACTTGCTGAGTTGCATATTGGCGACCCATCATTACTCTCTACAGACGTAGGCCCAGTAATAGATGAAAAAGCGCTTAAAACACTCAACGACCATGTTGAATACCTAAAGGGTAATGCAACACTTCACTATGAGTGTAAAATTCCTGATAACAGCGAAAATGGCGCATTTTTCTTTGCACCACGTTTATACGAAATTAAAGACTTATCGGTATTGAAACGTGAAGTATTTGGCCCGTGTGTGCATGTTATCCGCTTTAAATCGAGTGAGCTTGATAGTGTTGTCGACCAAATCAACAACACGGGTTACGGCTTAACAATGGGTATTCATTCTCGCATTGAAGAACGTTGTGAACATTTATCGAAAATGTCGCGTGCAGGTAACGTATACATCAACCGTAATATGATTGGTGCCATTGTTGGCGTGCAACCGTTTGGTGGCCGTGGACTCTCTGGTACTGGCCCTAAAGCCGGTGGGCCAAACTACCTACAACGCCTAATAAAAGAAAAAGCATCACCAGATAACGTACAAATGACTAACCTAACGCCAGATGAGCTTGATTTACACCACTACAGTGGCGCAAATGAGCAAGTAGAAAAGCTGATGGTTAACTCTATGCGCGATGAAAAAATCTGGCGTGCAACGCCACTGAATGATCGTGTTTCTGCGGTACGTCAGTTATTAGCGAAAGTAGCGACGGTTGAAATTATTGACGACCTCGCGGACGATTTAGCGTTAACACTTGCCGATGCTCGCGCTCAGTTAAACCGCTTAGAAAAGCACATGCGTAAATATACAACATTGCCAGGACCAACAGGTGAGTCGAATACACTTCACCTTGAAGCTCGGGGTTGTGTGGTTTGTTACGCAGATAAAAGCACCTCATTTAACTTTTGGGCACTGTCTATTATTACCGCACTAGCGGCTGGTAATACGGTAATTACTGTTGCATCTGAAATATTTTACGACGAAGCGGTTGCCTTTAGAGATAAGTTTATTGCAACCGGCGTTGCTGAAGGTGTTTTCCAAGTAGCTAAACCAAACCAGTTACAAGCTATATTGGCACACCCTCACCTAGCGGGTGCGGTAGTTGCTGCACGTTCTTCTCGCTTAGGCTACTTCAGCCAACAGCTTGCACAACGTAAAGGCGCAATACTGCCAGTGATCAGCTCAGAGTATTACGACACGCTAATTAAGCGCTTAATTACTGAAAAAACAATCAGTATCGATACAACGGCATCAGGCGGTAACACCTCGTTGATGACGCTTGTTGAAGATGATGAATAGAAAATAGTCATCATTTAATTAAAAAGGCATCAATTTGATGCCTTTTTTTATTTCTAAATGTGAATTTATTTGTTACTTTCTCTAATCATATTTGTTAATTAGAGTTCACTTTGAAAACCATTCCTACTACACAGCTAAAACCTGGTATGTTTGTACAAAAAGTTGTTAAGCAAACTGGCAATATTAGAATAAAAAACCAAGGCTGGGTTAAAACTCAAAGTGGAATTGATAAATTAATAAAATCTGGCATTTTAGAGGTTGAAATCGATCCTGATAAAATGCTCACCTCTGAAGAATCTGAAACACAACCAACGCCTGCTACTAAGCACGAAATCAAAAAGCGCGATCCATGGTTAATAACCCACAGCGCTGAGCAAGAAATGAGTAAAGCTAAAAAGCTTTATGATGAAGCAAAAAACTTACAAACCAAAGCATTTGGCGATATAGAATCTGGCCGCACTGTTGATGTTGCTCCTTTTAGGGAGCTGGCTAGCGGGTTTATTGACTCCGTATTTAGAAATCAAGATGCGCTGGCGTGCATTACGCAAATGCGCCAAAAAGATGCCTATTTATTAGAGCACTCGATAAATGTGTCTATTTTAATGAGTATTTTTGCAAAACATCTCAATATTGAAAAACCAATCATTGAAGAACTTGCAACAGGTGCCCTATTGCATGATATGGGAAAAATAAAAATACCTGACGCGATTCTCAACAAACCAGGTCGCTACAGTGACGAAGAATTTAAAGTGATGCAAAACCATGCGCGCTTTAGCAAAGAAATACTAGAAGACGCAGGATTAACGGGGATTGCTGTTGATATCGCAGGTATGCACCATGAGCGCTTAGATGGTAAAGGCTACCCCTTTGGTAAGAAAGGCGATGAAATAAGCCAATACGTTCGTATGGCCTCTATTGTTGATGTATATGATGCATTAACCGCTGAACGCGTTTATAAAGCGGGTATGGAGCCAATTAAGGCGTTTAAAATATTAAAACAAGGTTGCCCAGATAGCTTTGATGGCGTGCTACTTAATAAATTTATTCAATGTATTGGTATTCACCCTGTGGGCACGCTGGTAAAACTTTCCAGCCAAAAAGTGGGGCTGGTGACCCAAAGTAACCCTGCAACACCATTAAAACCAGTCGTAAAAACGTTTTTTAATGCCAAACATGGGCGTTACACTGAAGTTCAAGATATTGACTTATCAAGCAAAAGAACACAAGACACGCTTGAATCAGCAGTGAAACCCAAAGAATATAATATAGATTTAGAGGGCTTTTATAAGCACTCTATCTTTAGTTAATTGGCCACTATTGTGGCCAATCTTGCAGGGCTTTTAAGCTAAATTCATAGCCATCAAAATCAAGTACGCTCTGATCCGGTGCTATTTCTAGCACCCTCAATGCACCAATAGACTCCCCTTCATATAGCTCTCTGCCATTGAGTTTTATCCAGCGCTTATCTGCTGTCGACGAATAAATATGTGCCTGATATTTAATGCTTGGCAACATACTTTGTAGGCCATCCGGCAGTAGCTCAACGGGTTGTACCCGTGATGAATGACGAGAGCCTTTAGTTACTTCGTAGTCGGCTGTTGTTTCTGTGTCATTAACGGCTTGCGCAAACGCATTTTTAAGCGTGTCGGGAACCGTATCTAGTTCAGCGGTTGATTCTGGCTGAGCAGGCACATTTTGATTAAGTGGTTTACCTAACACTTTGTATTTACTTAACTCATCGGCACTGAGTGTTCTTTTCGTTGCTTGAGTTGGTACGCTTTTCGGTTGGTTGCTCTGTGATTGAAAACTAGATGGAACGTTATTCTGCGCCGAGAAATTGTGCGCTTGCCCTTGAGACGCTTGATTAACGCTCATAGGTAAATATTGCCCTTGAGTCGTAAGCAACATTTGCTGTACACCCGTTGGGGTTTGTACATAAACCAATTGCCCTGCCAGTGGCACAGAATTGTTAGGCGCAGTTGTAACAAGGGGCGCTTGAGGGTTTGTTACTGCTTGAACAACCGTTTTTTGTACTTCCTCTGGGCTTGTTGGTTTTTCTACCACTGCTGAGTCTTTTTGACTAAGGTCATTTTGGACAACCTTATTTTTTACGGCTACATTTTCTTGTTGCAGCCACTTCCCGACAAAAAAGCCACTGGTCAATATACCCGTTGCCAATAAACTTCCTGCGAGTAAAAAACTAATTCGACGATAGGTCATCAACTGGTGTTGTTGTTTTAATTGTTGCGCTTGCAAGTCATATTGCTCTGCGCTCATGGTATCGTGCTTTGACTGCTTTAACGCATCTAATAAATAAGACATGAATCACCTAACTAAAGAATAAATGACAGGCCAATTCCTGCACCAAAAAGCATTAACGCAGCAGCGCTATAGGGCCAAATCGAACCTGTTTTACTCACCTTATTATTTGTGGCAATAAAGTCGATAGGTAAAGATTCACTCGCCGCTTGCTTAACAATATCACTGCCAACAATTTCTTGTTGTTTGGAAAATGCCCCTACTAATGCGCGTTCACACACCAAATTCATTAATCGTGGCACACCGCCAGTTAGCTCATGCACCATTTGCATTGCTTCCATTGAAAATATTTTCTTGTCACAACCTGCAATATGCAGCCGATGTTGAATATAAGCAATGGTTTGCCCTGGTGTTAGTGCTAACAAGTGATATCTGGCAGTAATACGCTGTGCCAGCTGCCTTAACTCATTTCGCTTTAGAAGTACCTGTAACTCAGGCTGCCCTACTAATACTATTTGTAATAACTTTTTATGGTCGGTTTCAATATTGGTTAATAAGCGAAGTTGTTCTAGCACATTAGGGGCAAGCAATTGTGCTTCATCAATAATCAAAATAGTATGCCCCCCCGCTTTATTATTAAACTCAAGGTGCTTTTTAATGACATCCGTTAAACTTTTCAGGGTTGCATTTTTGGCGTCGTAAGTTATTTGTAATTCATCGCAAATACTGGCTAACAGTTCAAGTTCTGATAACGCAGGGTTATGGATCATGGCTACTTGGGTATTTTCAGGCAGTCGCTCTAACATACTACGTGTTATGGTGGTTTTACCCGTCCCAACTTCACCAGTTAACAGCACAAAGCCACCGTCTTCACCTAGTCCATAGGTAAGGTGTGCTAATGCTTCTTTGTGGCGTTCACTTAAAAATAAGTAGTGGGGATTAGGCGAAATTGAGAATGGCTTTTCTTGTAAACCAAAATAGCTTAAATACACCTTTATAGTCCTTGGTCGTTAATTCACGGTCTATAATGGCAAAAAAATAGCCTGGGTGACAACTACAACCAGGCTTTATTATTAAAATAGTGTAAATAAAAAAGGCTAACCGTAAATAAAAGAGCATTTTTAGATTCGCTAATATATTAATTAACTACTTCTCATAGCGTACTAGGCGTAAATATACGTTACTTGTTTTAGCATGTAAGCTATTTAAACCACTGGAAAATTGATAAACCCATGCCGAATTTATATTGCTAATACCCGAGGTATTAGACCAATAATTTTGCGACTGCGTTGCTAAAAAAATACCCGCATTAATACTTGGATCGGTACAACGGTGATCTACTATACTAGCTAACTCTTTAATACTCGGCACTTGCCAGTCGTTATAATTTGCCGTGGTGTCATTAAGTGCGCCTTTAAGTGAGGCCTGCCAGTTTAATGGTTGAGTATCGCCATCGCAGCTAGTTGTTTCGCTATTATAAACTTGACCATAGTTACAGCGCTGCCACATTAGCCCTGTTTTAGTATCTGACACAGTGCCATCAATATTAATCACAAATCGGTCGGTATCATCGCTAGTCGCGACTTCCTGATAACACTGCTGCGCTGCAAGTGACTGACTTAATCCTAAGGCTAATAACATAGAGACTTTAATTAATTTCATAATAATCACCTTAACGATTTCTAACTAAGCGCACATAAGCGGCATTATCTTTTGGATAGGCTAAGTCGTTGCCATCCATCATATCGATAATGTAAGCCTGAGATAAACTGGCACCATCAACCGCGGTCTGTGAGGTCCAATAGCGTAAATGCCCTTCGGTGTTAGTCGATGGTGTATTAGGAAAAAATGCAGTATCTATCAATACGTTTTGCCCTTGTTTACCGTAATCAATTAAACCTAAAAGTTCAGTATAAGTGGGTAAACGCCAGTTACTACCACCACAAAAATCAAGCGCATTAACTTCATCAATATAGGTTTGTAATCCGCAATCAGTATTGCTCGGACACGTGGTATTATCACTACCCGCTACATCGCCGCTATTGACAGTCCCTTGCCAAATGTAACGGTTTTGCCCATCACGTAAAGTGGTATTTGGTAACACCCCGGAATAAGGGCTTTTTACTTCCCAAACAAGGCCGGTAGTATTATCACGAATACAGCTAAAGTTTTGCGCATCATCGAGAAGCTCATCGGCAAACTCATTAAGTTTGGTGTAATCAAAAGCCAGATTCCCTTTACCCACTTTACCTAAACGATTGGCAAAACTATCGCGCCCAAGATCAGCATCTTGAGCTGGAAATTCATCATTATTACAATTAATTCGCTGAGTATTGTTATAACACTCTCCTACTCCTGTATCATTTATTAACCCAAGCGCTTTGGGTGTTACATCAATAAATACGGTATCTGTGTCGGTGCGCCCTTTTAAGTCCATAACTTGTACTTCAAAGCTAAGCGTTGCATTTAAATCAATATCAGAGGCAAAAAAGCTGGCAGTACATGACTGTGATTCAATCAGGGTTTCTGCATTACCGGTAAGTTGTTGCCACTTACATTGATAAGATTGAGTTGCCGCTTCACTGGCTGTGGCATCTAAAATAACCTTATCAAACTCTTCTACTGTTTGATCAGCGCCTGCATCAGCAATAATTACCTGGGCTGTTTTATTAAGGGTCATATCAAATTGTGATGCAGATACTCCGCCCTCATCATCTGTTACGGTGAGCTGCCATTTTAAGTTGGTGTTATTTTCTAATAATGGATGAGAAAAACTAAGCGTTGGATTGGTATAGCTATCAATTGTTAAATCCGGCCCTGACAACAATTGCCACAAATAACTGCTAATTTCGCCATTTTCATCGGGGTCTGTGGAAGTTAAACCACTAAGGGTTACAGTATCCTTATAAACTGAGGGCAAGTTTGCAGGAGCAACTTGAGTAACAACAGCAAGAGGAAGCTGATTATTAGAGGCAATGAAAACACTCAAGTCGTCATTCACTAAACTGCCATCTGAGGTTTGATAGCTAACTCTTAATACCAGTTCACTGTCAGACTTTACATCTGGTGCAGTAATGGTTTGTTCAGCCCCTTCAAGCGGAAACACATCTATAATAGGGCCACTTACACGCTGCCAAGTAAATGTACCATCTGCAGGAGAGCCTTTTGCAGAAATAGTAAACTCTGATTTTTCTACAACTTGAAGATCGTTACCTGCAAATACTGATGTTTTTATATCACTGTTATCAGCACCGCCTCCCCCTCCGCATGCAGCCAAAAGCAAGCATGACATAAGTGGTATTAACGAAATTGCTCTCATACTCAGCACCTTTTTGTCTTAAAATTATCTAATAAAACTATTAAGCAAAAAAAATGCCATTATAAATTATAAATAGCTATCTTGATGAATACGAACAAATAATTTAGTGCCAACTTTACTGTAATCTACTTTATATTCGCGGCCATCTAAGGATTGAATAAACAACAATTGTTTTTCTTCGCTAAATACATCAGCACTAGTAATATAAACAACGTCGAGGTAACGCTCTTTTGCATCTCGGCGGTTTTTTGGCAGTTCTTCTTTAAATGGCTCAAGACCATTGCCTGTTACTTTAATTTTAGGGTGAGTCTCACCATTAACAATCACTAAATCTAGTTTTCTGTCTTTATGTATTATGGTGTTTCGACCACTTTTAATGAAAGATCTGTCTTGGCTCATAGTTATTCCTAATCCCGCAGTGAGTGCTTATATTATTATTCACACTGCGACTTTATAAACTGAGAGGGATCGCGCTTCCATTTATTTAAATTTGCGCTAAATTCCCAAATATCACTTTCTATTACACTCGCTGGTAACAGTAAGTCATACCCTGTTAAAAGCTGAAGATGCTTAGCCCTATTAGCAAACATTGCTATAAGCCCATTATAGTCAATTCCTTTTTTTGACCTATATTTATTATCTTCAACTAACCATTCTGATGGGCAATGCCCATTTTTGCAATTTTTTTGAACAACTTGCATAAAGAAATGTCGCTGCTCTATCAACAATTTACCCGCAATTCTTGGGGCTAAAGCAGACAAGAATGAATCTATATCATTTAACTTAATACCAATCGCATTAAGCTCAAGGTAATCAATGCCATTATCAACCTTAGGTATACCACAATGGTGCAAATTCTCTGGGTGTAAATGCCATTGTCCATACTTATGCTGATATATTAATTGCTGCTCAGTTAAAATAATACTATAAAAAGGTTCTTGTGTTTTAAAAAAGCCAATTAAAATTGCAGCAATACATAAACTTACTAAAAAAATTTCGATAATACTTATTTCGCCTGGGCGTAATAAATTAAACAGCATGATAATAATCAAGCCAATGCTGCCGACCACTAATATTTCAATTCCATTTTTAGCGCCTTGCGCTCGGTATTTTAGTATTTGTTTATTTATATTAGCCATACTGAAAAAACGCCATATAAAATATAAACATAATAATAGCCCACAATACTAACTTTCTCAGCGTTAAACAGCGTTTGCATGATGTTTTAAAGCTCATCAATTAACTCCCATTATTACTGTTAAATATGCGCAATGACTAAGTATCAGTTATTTTTACGCTTAACGCACAAATTAATGAGATACATAACCGCCTTTTTTTGTCCTGATTTCGTACAATACTTATAATCTATTTTCAGGTATGAAAACAATGCACTCTAAACAATCAGGTAAAGCCTTATTTCCATTTATTATTTCGTTACTAATAATTTTTAGCGTTTATTTGTATTTTCCCGCATCACAGGGCGAGCAAGCCAATTACTCGGCAATGACAACGCAAGTCTCTGCCCACACGGTAAGATCGCAAGAAAACGCAATTATGATTGAAGCCATTGGCAGTGCTCGTGCTAATCAGGCTATCTACATTAAAAGCGCCCAAAACGATTATGTCACTAGCATTTACTTTGAAGATGGCGACTTGGTCAGCAAAGGACAAAAATTAGTACAACTGCAAAACCAACAAGAACAATTTGCAGTAAAAGAACTTAGCATTAATTTACAAGAAGAAAAACGTCAATTAGCCAGACTAACCGAGCTTTCTCGCTCGCAAGCGACGGCCAAGTCATTGCTTGAAGAACAACTCGCTCGCGTTGATGCCAGCGAAGCACAACTTGAAAGTGCTAAAACCAAACTCAATGAAATGGCCATCACCGCGCCTTTTTCTGGGTTACTGGGGAAACGCGAAATATCGGTGGGTGCGTATATTAATAATAGTACTGTGATCACAACCCTCGATGACATTAGTATTATAAAAGTTGATTTTAAAGTGCCTGAAAAGTATTTAGCTCAATTGAAAAACGGAATGATTGTTCGCACTCAAAACGATGCTTACCCTGATCAAACCTTCAGCGGTAAAGTAACCCATATAAGCTCACGTATCGACTCAATCACTCGCAGTGTAGAAGTAACAGCCAGTTTTGCTAATAAATCAGGTTTACTTCGCCCAGGTATGTTGCTTAAAACTGCACTAGAGCTAAGCAGTAACCAAGCGCTGATGGTGCCTGAAAAGGCCATTATTCCTCTGCAAGATAAGCATTACGTTTTTCAAATTGAAGATGGCATAGCAAACCGTAAAGAAGTACATGTTGCAAGTAGAAATAATGGCTGGGTTACGATAGACAAAGGGTTAAGTAATGGCGAGCAAATTGTTACCGAGGGAATAATTAAAATTCGCTCAGGTAGTAAAGTAAGCGTTAAGGGGTAACACGTGAAAATTACCGATACTAGCGTCAAACGCCCCGTTTTTGCGATTGTTATTAACTTACTGTTACTCACATTTGGCTTAGTTGCTTTTAGCATGTTGCCTTTGCGTGAGTATCCAGATATTGAAACACCGATTGTAAATATTAGTACTGAATATACCGGTGCATCTGCCGAAATTATTGAAACAAAAATAACGCAAGTTATTGAAAACCGTATTTCGGGCATTGAAGGTATTAAAAGTATTAACTCATCGAGTCGTAATGGCCGCTCAAACATTACCATTGAGTTTAATATTAGCCGCGACATAGATGATGCCTCCAACGATGTGCGTGAACGTGTTGCGCGTGCACTTGATAGCCTACCCGAACAAGTGCGTCCTCCTGAAGTATCAAAATCAAATAGTGACGAAAGCCCTATCGCGTGGTTTGTACTTAACAGCGAAACCATGGATTCATTGCAACTTTCTGATTATGCACAGCGTTTTATTGTAGACCGATTAGCCGTTGTTGATGGCGTATCGAATGTGCGCATTGGGGGGGAGCGAAAGTATGCCATGAAAGTATGGCTTAACCGCCAAGCGATGGCCGCCCGTGGCATTACCTCTAGTGATATTGAGCAAACACTGCGTAGTGAAAATGTAGAACTTCCGGCCGGTGAAATCGAATCAGTTGATCGTGATTTTACCGTTCGCACTGCACGCAGCTATAAAAACCAACGTGATTTTCAAAACCTAGTTATTAAACGAGGTGAAGATGGTTATTTAGTGCGTCTAGGCGAAGTGGCTGACGTAAAACTAGAAGCCGCCGATGATGAAAGTTTATTCCGAGGTAATGGCCGTAATATGATTGGTATGGGTATTGTAAAACAAGCCAAAGCCAATACCCTAACTGTGGTTGATAACGCCCGCAGTGAACTGGAAAAAATAAAACGTAATTTACCTGAAGGCACCACCATAGAAGACAGTTATGATTCTTCGGTATTTATTAAAGAGTCAATTAATGAGGTTTATAAAACTTTAGCAATTTCTATGGGGTTAGTCGTGCTTATTATCTTTATATTTTTAGGTAACATTCGCGCCACTCTTATTCCCGCGGTCACCGTACCGGTCGCCCTAGTCAGTAGTTTTATGTTTTTATTAGCAATGGGTTATTCAATTAACTTATTAACTCTACTAGCACTGGTGTTAGCAATAGGCTTAGTGGTCGATGATGCCATTGTAATGCTAGAGAATATTCACCGCCGCATAGAACTTGGGGAGCCGCCTTTATTGGCAGCTTATCGCGGCGCACGTGAGGTGGGCTTTGCAATTATAGCCACCACCTTAGTGCTTATATCCGTGTTTGTACCATTAGTGTTTATGGAAGGACGAATTGGCGCACTATTTACAGAGTTTGCTATGGCAGTAAGTGCTGCCGTGTTTTTCTCTAGTATCACTGCGTTGACACTCTCTCCGGCGCTGTGTTCAAAAGTGTTAAAGGCCTCTGAAAAAGAAAGTAAGTTTAGCCAAGTTATGGACCGTTTTTTTACTAAATTAGAAAATGGATACCGTAACGCTTTAGCGTCAAACATGACCCGTAAATGGGGCTTAATGCTGAGCTTAGTTTTGGCTGGGTTTGTTAGTTATTCATTATTTTTACAAATACCCTCAGAGCTCACGCCAAAAGAAGATCGTGGCACCTTCTTTGTGCTTATGAATGGCCCTGAAGGGGCAAGTTATGAAAATAATGCCGCTAATATGGCAAAAATTGAAGAGCGCTTGATGCCTTATTCTGAATCTGGCGAACTAAGTCGAGTGCTTGTTCGAGTCCCAGGTTGGGGTGGCAGTGGCGGCGTGGCTATTGTTGGCATGGCTGACTGGGATAAGCGCAAACGCTCAACATGGGAAGTCATGGATGAAATAAGCGGCAAAATGCAAGAGGTCACCGACGTTCGTGCATTTGCTATTATGCGCCGTGGTATTGGCGGAGGTGGTTCATCTCGCCCTATTGAATTTGTTTTGCAAGGTAATGATTATGCTCAACTTGCCGATTGGCGAGATAGAATTATTAAACGCGCTGAGAAAAACCCTGGATTAGTGCGTATTGATCATGATTATAAAGAAACCTTCCCTCAGTTTTTAGTCAGTATTGATAAAAATAAAGCCGCTGATTTAGGCGTATCAGTCTCTGATGTGGGTCGTACACTTGAAACCATGCTTGGCCAACGCCGTGTAACCACCTTTATTGACCGCGGTGAAGAATACGATGTAATTTTAAAGGGCACAAAACAAGACTTTGCCAACCCGACTGATATTTCAAATATTTACCTAAAATCACGTAGCGGAGAACTTGTTCCTCTTGATAGCCTTATTAGCTTAAAAGAAGAAGCCACCGCCTCGCGTTTAAACCGTTATAACCGAATGCGTGCAATTACTTTAAGTGCCAACCTCGCTGATGGTTACACGCTAGAACAAGCACTAAACTTTTTAAACAAGGTTGCCACAGAGGAAAACGACATTGATGGTGCCATTGACTATAAAGGTGAGTCGCAATTGTTTTATGAAGGTGCCTCAGCCATGACCTATGTGTTTGTGCTGGCATTAACCGTGACCTTTTTAGTACTGGCAGCTCAGTTTGAAAGTTTTATGCATCCATTTGTTATTATGTTAACTGTGCCACTTGGTTTAATGGGTGCCATGTTTGGGCTGTGGAGTATGGGGTTAACGCTTAATATATACAGCCAAATAGGTATTGTTATGCTCATAGGGTTAAGTGCTAAAAACGGTATACTGATTGTTGAATTTACCAACCAGTTACGTGATAAAGGCGTAGAATTTAGTGAGGCTATTTTACAAGCGGCTACACAGCGTTTGCGCCCTATTATTATGACTTCCCTAACAACGGTTATGAGTGCCGTACCTTTGGTGTTGGCTTCCGGTCCAGGCTCGGAAAGTAGAATGGTAATTGGTGTGGTGGTATTTACCGGCGTAACGGTTGCAACCATACTAACTCTGTTTGTGGTGCCAGCCGCTTATTACGCACTAGCGCGAAACACACAATCACCTGAGTTTTTACAACAAAAACTTGATAAGCAAGCCGCTGAAAAACCGCTTAAAGAGATCTAAGTCACTCAGAGCGTCGTAACTAGCTGTTACGGCGCTTTATTCAGTGCACATATCCCTAACAATTGAGGAAGTACTTATGAGTTCGACCACACAAGTAGCAACACTCGGCGGCGGCTGTTTTTGGTGTATTGATGCAGCATTTAGGCGTGTAAAAGGTGTACTCAGTGTTTGCTCTGGTTATACTGGTGGACATACTGATAACCCAACATACAAAACTATTTGCACTGGCAACAGTGGCCATGCAGAGGTAATTAAGGTTGAATTTGATGCCAGTGTTATCAGCTTTGAAACCTTACTCGCGATGTTTTTTACCCTACACGATGCCACACAACTAAATCGCCAAGGTAACGATATAGGCACTCAATACCGCAGCGTTGTGTATTATCATAATGAGCAACAACAAGTACAAACACAGGCAGTTATTGCAGAGCTGCAAAGTCATGTTAGCGAACCTATAGTGACTGAGGTGAGCCCAGCAACCACTTTTTACCCCGCAGAGCACTACCATCAGGACTATTACAATGAAAATCCTGAGCAGGGCTATTGCAGTATTTTAATTGCACCCAAATTACATAAGTTTGAAACCGAATTTAGCGAGTTTTTATCGAAATAAAGTGCTTTTAATAAATAGCCCAGCAATAAGCTGGGCTATTTATTCCTTGGCAACTAGGATAAGTGACTAAAACTGATAATTTGCCCCTACAAAGAAAGTTCTTCCTGCGCTGTTATAACCTAATAGCTTACCACTGGCAGCAAAGCCCGTCGCAGCAGTAAAATATTCTTTATCAGTAATATTCTCTATTCGAGCAGCTAACGACAAATTATCTAGCAACTGGTAATTGGCTGCTATATTAAATACCGTATAAGCAGCGAGCTCCGAGTCATAATACGCAATCGAAGGACGCGATGAGCGATATTGCATATCCAAGCTGGCATCAAAATCACCCCATGTTTTAGCGAGTTGATAATTAAACGATTCAGAAGGTCTACGTGGTAAATCGGTATTCGTTTTTTCATCTGTAGCGTCTAAAAAGCTAAAATTAACCGAGTGTTCAAAGCCTAGCGCTGAAAACTCTGCCGACAGCTCAAATCCCTGCATAGATACTTTATCTATGTTAGTGGCAATATATTTACCTGAGTCTGCATCATAATTATTACTAATCAAATTATTGATACGGTTATCGAAAATAGCAATATCATAACGGCCCCATTGGGTTTCTAAAGTTATACCAAGCTCATTATTTAAGGCTTCTTCAGGTTTAATATTATTGTTTGGTAAATAGTACGGGCTGTTAGTCACAAACGCATTAATTAACGAAGGAGCTCTAAATGCAGTACCGTGATTTAAACGTAGTGTTACATAGTTATTTGCTTTGTAACCAAGTCCTGTACTGTAAGTGTTTGCACGGCCATGGAAGTCATAATCATCGGTTCTAACAACCGCATTTGCTAACCATTTGTTATGGCTATAAAATGCGCCTATAAACAACGCCTTATTATCGCGTTTTTCTTCTGATGACGTTGCTGACGAGTTTGATAAATCCTCAGATAAATAATTAAAGCCACCCGATATATCAAGTTCTTCAGTAAGGGTATAAAGCCCTCGATATTCAAACTCAACACGCTCTGTGCTATACACTTGCTGCACATCGGTACCTGTTTGGGTATTTTCTTCTTGCGAAACGCTCACCGAAGTACTTTGGCTATATACATCAGAGGCTTTGTTCCAGCCTAGCTTAGCGGTGTAATTTTCAAAGTCGTAGGCATCGTTACCCCATGCATTATCATATTGTGCTTCACCTTCACTGTACTGAGATTGCAGGCTCAATTGGCCTAGCTCAGCAAGTTCATAAGCTAAATTAAAGCCAATGTTTTTATTTTTGTAGCCATCATCATCATGATCTTTTGTGTACTCAGCCGCCGGATCTTTGCCAGTTACATCAAAACCATCCGTCTCTTCGAAGCCTAAATTATAATTAAAGCTAAGCGCCTCTTTTACAACCCCACCAGCAAGCTGATAATTACTGTAGCTATGGCTGCCTAAAGTAGCCGAAAGCGAGTTATTTGAGGCTTTACGGGTGATAATATTAATTACTCCGGCTACCGCATCAGAGCCATAAATAGCAGCTCTTGCCCCTTTAATAAGCTCAACACGCTCGATACTGTTAACTGGAATATTCGTCAGCGATACACTGCCTGAACTTGCATCGCTCACTCTTACGCCATCAACCAATACTAAGGTATATTTAGCGCTGGCCCCGCGAACAAATATATCTGCCTTTTGACCTAATCCACCATTACGAACAATATCTATCCCAGCTATGGTATTTAATATTGCAGGTAAGTCTCGGTAATTAGCTTTTTCAATATCAGCGCGGTCGATAACTGCAACACTTGCTAATACATCATTTATAGGTTGTTCAAATTTATTCGCAGTAACGGTTATTTTTTCAATGGTTTGTTCTGCAGCAGATACAGAAATAGAGAGTGCAGCCGAAATGGCCACACCCAATGCAGTTTTATTTAACATCATGTCCCCTATCTTTGCCCACCGCAAAGATGTTAGTAAGTAAGATTAAATCAAGGCCGGTCTCCGGACTCAGTTACCATAATTTAATACAGCATAACTTTACCGTTGCGGGGGCAGTGTTGGGATTGACTTCATCAATGAAAACGCACCAACTTCCCGATTATCCTACTAAAAAAATCACACCATTGAAGTGTTTAGCAAGCACCTTGAAAATAGGCTGCTATTGTTATCTGTTTACTAAAAAAAGTCAACGGACGTCTAAACATCTAAAAACCCAAAGATTCAAGGTTCTGGATACGGGGTTCGGGGT